>CAMWON010000003.1 GCA_947175875.1 uncultured Alphaproteobacteria bacterium
GGTAAAACCGGCGGCGAAAAAATGCTGCGCTAAGAAAAAATAATATTTCCCCGCGTTTGCGGGGATTTTTTTAGACTGCGTCCGATTACGTCGGACGTTTTTTTTATCTGTTAAGTTTCAGTCGGATAATGAAGCGATATGTTTTGTCCGACTGAATCTTAACACGGATAATCCCGCCCGGGACCCGCGTATTTTATTTTTCGGCGCATTATTTTATGCATAACCGTGAAATAAAATTTTAAACCGACGTGCATTTTTGCGCGTCTTTTTTTTAATCAATTAAACAAGGAAAGTATATGTCAGTTTCCATAGATCAAGTCTTTGTAAAACAATTCGAAGCGGATGTTCATTTGGCGTATCAGCAAATGGGCACGAAATTGCGTTCGACCGTTCGCAGCAAATCCGGCGTCGTCGGCGCAACCACAACATTCCAGAAGGTCGGCCGTGGCACCGCCAGCACGAAATCGCGCCACGGCATTGTTCCGGTAATGAATCTGAATCACGAGCCTGTTGAATGTGTTCTGCAGGATTATTATGCCGGCGACTGGGTCGATGCATTGGATGAATTAAAGACCAATGTTGATGAGCGCCGTGTTGTCGCGTCGGCCGGTGCGTATGCGTTGGGCCGCAAGACGGACGAGCTGATTATCGGTGCCATGTCCAATGCGACCGCATCGGTTGGTGATTATACCGCCGGCGCCGGATTGTCAAAATCTCTTATTCTGTCCGCGTTGGAAATTTTAAACACAAACGATGTGCCGGATGACGGTCGTCGCTTTGCGGTTGTCGGCGTGCACCAGTGGAACGAACTGCTGTCCATGGACGAATTCGTATCCGCGGATTACGTTGGCGACACGCCGCTGGCAAACGGTGCCGAGTCCCGCAAATGGTTGGGTATCACATGGGTCTTGCACAATGGTCTGCCGTGTACGGGCACCAACCGTGACTGCTTTATCTATCATGCGTCCGCCATCGGTCATGCATGTGGTCAAGAGGTTAAGACGGATATTTCGTGGCATGGCGAGCGTGCCGCTCACTTTATCAGCAACAGCATGTCCCAGGGCGCGGTAATGATTGATGCGTCCGGCATTGTGCGCGTAAAGTGCAACGAAGCAGCATCGTCCACCCCCACGGAATAACCACACACAATCAAAGGATTAAGAAATGGCATTTCAAAACAAAAATTTGTCTGTGATTGCATACGCGAACGGATTCACGCTGTGGCACTATGCGTCCGAAGACAAAATGACCGCAATCAGCGCCAGCGGATATTTTGACAGCGTAAAGACATTGATGAACGTCGGTGATGTCATCATTATCAATGCTTCTGACAATACCGCGCTGAAGAAAGTTTCTGCAAACGCAAGCAACGTGACGGTGGCTGCATTGGCATAATTTTGCACGGGCCGGGAATTATTCCGGCCCGGATTTTTATCTGAAATAAACAAAGGGGCGTTTTATGCTTACAAAAATAGATTTGTGTTCAATGGCACTGTTGAAACTGGGCGAAGCGCCCATTCAGTCGCTGGCCGATGACACGGCGGCGTCGCAATTGTCGCGTACGCTGTTTGACCCTGTAATTGATGCGTTGCTGGCGTCGCATGTGTGGCGTTTTGCATGTCGGACGTTTGATTTGACGCGCAATGCCGACGGCGACTTTTTAATCCCGGCGGACTGTCTGCGTGTAATCAAAAGCAAAGGCGAGGTTCTGGGTAACAAAATATTGGCCCCCGGTGCGGACACGATAAGTATCGTGGGTATTGCGCGCGCGACGCCGGAACATTTTCCGGGTTATTTTGCCTCATTGGCGGCGACGCGTCTGGCGATGGAGTTTTGCATACCGTTGCTGGGCGAACAAAGTGTGTTCCGCATGCTGGCGGCGCTGTATGAAACAGAGCTGCAGTCGGCAAAGTTCATAGACAGCACGACATCGCAATCGGGCTCGATTGACAATTTTTCTTTAATCAATGCGCGTTTTTAATGGTGTGACAGGGGGAACAGGACATGGGTGATTTTATAAAAACACAAAATTCATTTGCCAGCGGCCAGGTGGACTCGGAATTCTTTGCGCGCGACGACATAAACGGATTGTCGGTATTGGAAAACATGGACGTAATTTCCGGCGGCGGATTAACCCGTCGTCGCGGTCTGGCGTCTGTCGCCGAACTCGGATCTGTCGCGCGCCTGATTGCTTTTTCCGTATCCGAGGCCGAAGATTACCTGCTTGCGCTGAAAGACGGTCATATATTGGTTTATTCCAACGGCCGGTTGATACGGGACCTGCTGGCGCCGTGGCCGACCGCTGCACTGTCGCGTCTGCAGTACGCCCAGCGCTTTGGCACCATGATATTCGTGCATCCGGATTACCAGCCGCGTGTTTTAAAGAAAACCGACAGTGGTTTTTCTTTGTCGCTGTTCGGATTTTCCCGCAATGACTCGGACATGACAATAAACATTCCGTTTATGAAATTTGACGATGCCGAAGATATAAAAATAACGGTCACCCAGAACGCGCAGGGGAATAACTATGCGACACTAACGACGGATTCCGCATTTTGGACATCGGAAAATGTAAACGGGCGCCTGCTGTTGCTGGACCGTCAATGGGTCATAACAAAATATGTCAGTCCGACAGTCGTTACGGCATATACCAACGGTCCTTATACTTTGCCGTCCTCGCCCGTACTGGATTGGCGCGAGGCCGTGTTCAGTCAAAGACGTGGATGGCCGTGCAGTATTTCTTTCCACCAGGACAGATTGGTTTTCGGTGGCTCGCGCGATTGGCCGTCGGGTGTGTGGCTGTCCCAGGTCGGGCGTCATAATAACTTCAATGTCGGCACGGGCCTTGACGACGAGGCGATATTTATAACCCTGCTGTCAGAACAGCGCCAGCAGATTTGTACCGTCGTCAGCAGTGATAATCTGCAGATTTTAACATCCGTCGGCGAATGGGCGATTTCCAGCAAGCCGTTAACGCCATCGGTTGTGGATATAAAGCAGCACACCTCCGTCGGCAGTGTCGCCGCGCGATATCTGCCGCCGCAAAAAGTGGAGGGCGCCACGGTCTTTATATCCGCCACCGGCAAAGATATCCGAGAGTTGACATTGGACGAGCTGGGTGAAAATTATAACGCCACGGATTTGTGCGCACTGTCGAAAAGTTTAATGTCCGACCCGGTCGATATCGCATACAACGGCGACACGCATCAGCTGTTTGTCGTAATGTCCGACGGCGGCATGGCCGTGTTGAACAAGAATTCCGCCCTGGGCATATCCGCATGGGGGCGCTACAAGACGGCCGGCCTGTTCAAATCGGTTGCGGTTGTCGGCGGCGAAACATATGTCGTGGTCCAGCGTGATTCCGGATACCGGCTTGAGCGTTTTTCGGACGCCGCCACAGTCGATGCCGGCGAATACGGATTTGCGTTTACGGCGGCGGCGCTGCCGCTGCGTGCCGGCGGGCATAACCCGAAAAAATTAAGAATCAGGAAAATTTCCGCCCGTGTTTTGGATACCAAATCCCTGTTTATAAACGGCTCGCGCGTGCGACTGCCGAACAGTGTGTATGCGGACGGCGCCCCGGGATACAGCGGCGATGTGTCGATTAACGTTTTGGGAACGCGCGGCGATACCATTTCGCCGATGTGGCGCCTGCACGGCAGTGAACCGTACAACGCCACCATATTGTCGGTGACGATGCACGGTTGGTATTCGATTTAATCAGCAACAATAAATATTTAAGGAGACAAACAATGGGACAGGTTGTATCTGATGTGACAGAAATATTGGATTACAAAAAAGCAAAAAAGGAAGCCAAAAGCGAACGTAAAAAGATATTGGAACAGATGGCGTCCGACGAACAGGCCAAAACCAATCTGGTAAAAAAGGCTTTGGCGGCCCAGCGTGCGAAATACGGCGCGGCCGGCATGTCTGGGGCGGGGCGCGGCATGACGGAAGAGGCCGTGTTAAAACGTCTGCGCGACGAAGCAGAGGAACCGTACAAGGACAAGCGCCGCAGTAACTTGGAAAAATTAAAACAGGCGCATGCAAAAAAGCCGAACATAGTCAAATCATTGCTGTCAAGATTTGATGAGCTGGTCGGCTAGCACGACGGGAGGCGACAATGTATAAAATCTCATACACGGGTGACGGCGTCACCTGCGAATTCTTATTCGCATTCCCGTTTTTTCAGACCGCCGACATATGCGTCGCCGTGGACGAGCGCGCGTTGACCGCATCTGAATTCGGCGTGTATCCGAACGAGGATTTGACCGGTGGCACGGTTATCTTTCCGTCCGCGCCCGCCGATGGCGCGCGCATCGATATTTATCGCCAGGTTACGCTGTCGCGCGTTATCGATTACCAGCCGACGGCAAAAATAGACCCCGAGGATTTAAACACCGACTTTAACTTTTTATTGGCGGCCTTGCGTGACGTGCGCCAGATTGACGTTGACATCAGCCAGTGGCAAAACACGCACGACAATGTAAAGGCTTTTTTAGAATACACCAATAATCTGGTAACGGACAAGCTGGGCGGGGGCGGCGCGCTGGGGGTGTATAACAATCTGGTGTCGGTTTTGGCGGGTGCTCTGCCGTTGCTGATAAACGATTACGGTTATATCACGGACCCGGCGCCGAACGAAAATCGCGATGATTACGGAGTTTTATAAATTTCTGGACGAATGGAACGAGGTTCTGGGCTTAAAGACGCCGCGTCATCACCGGGAAATAATGCGTTTCCTGGTAGATGTATGGCGCGACAGTCCGCACCGCGGCCTGTTGATGGCGTTTCGTCATTCCGGCAAATCGACTGTTGTCGGTGTGTTTGCGGCATGCGTGCTGTATATGCGCCCCCAGACGCGCATTTTAATATTGTCGGCCGAGACGGCTCTTGCCACGCGAATGGTGGCGCATATCCGGCATATACTGGAAAATCATCCGCGTTGCAGTGCATTGGTGCCGTCAAACAAAAAAGAATGGGCGTCGGGGCGCATTACCGTGAACCGCCCGATTGGCATACGCGAGCCCTCGGTAATATGCCAGGGGTTATACGGAAACATTACGGGATTGCGCTCTGATTTGATTCTGTGTGATGATGTGGAGGTTCCAAATACCTCCAACACCCCGCGCAAGCGCGCGGAACTGCGCGAGCGCCTGCGTGAATTGGATTTCATCCTGTCACCGTCCGGTGCGATTATTTATATCGGCACACCGCATGCGGCGGATACGATTTACAAAACCGCCGCAGATGCCGCGTCGGCTGAAACGGCGGCTTCTTCGGGTGTTTGATTTGGATTGGGTTTTATTGTGCTGATAAACGTACGCAGTTTGCCCAGTAATTCATTGCCGGCATCGCCAAACATCGGCAGATATGTTTCGTATTCCGGCATATCCACCTGTAACTGTGCGCGCACGCGGTCCGATATCGGGGTGTTTAAAATTTCGCGCGCCGTATCCCACAGATGGTACGCGCGATATGTTTGAACGACCACATCCCACTTTTTTTGTAATTCCGCATTCCCGGCCAGAACCGCGCGCCCCGCGACAATCCATTCCGGCCCGAACTGTTGAATAACGGGTGACGCCGCCAGTCGTGCCAGCCCCGCCTGGTCCGGCGTAAATTCCGCAATCAGCGATTCCAGCGCCACCCGCTGCGCGGAATCGACCGGCGCGGCGTCGTGAGCCTGGCCCATTGCGCCGCCATACGGCAACAGTTCGCGTTCTATGGAATCCATCGGTGTTTTCCCGCTGCGCAGATTTGCAATGTGGCGCGCCAGACTGCGGCCCGTCGGCAATTCGCCCAGGGCCTCGATTACCTCATCGGTGGCCTCGTCCACAAAGACCTGGTTCACTGCGGCCCATCCGCCGATAATCACGTGTTCCTGGCGATACAGGTTTAACAGTCTTTGTGCAATGATGCTGGCTTTTACGTTCTGCATAATGTTCTCTCTCCTGGGGGGGATATTATTCCATCACAATCATTATGACCTTGTGCACGGATTTGCCGGTCACCTTTTCTTCAGGTGACGCAATCTGGCCCTGAATCTTGCCCTTGGTGTCGGATTTTACAACGGCGATTTGGGCCGTGGCGGCGGCGTCCGCCTCCAGTGATGCGAAATCCGCGTCAATAAACACCGCCAGGTCGCCCGGCACGGGTGTCGCGCCCGCATCGGCAAAGACGTATGATTTTTCCGGGATAAACCCGCCCAGTCGTTTGGTGTTCGGCATGATGGCGTATATGCCGTTGCGGCCCTCCAGCGGCATCGGCGCGACAATCATCGTTTTGTCGGACTTTTTAAACGCAATGGATTTGCCGGCCGGCATTCCGAATACGGGGACCAGTTTCTTGCGCGCACTGTCATACAGTTTGGCGCCATACAGACTGCCGTGCATGTCGATGCCGGACAAAGGATTGCCGGGTACCAGAACGGATTTTACGCGTTCTTTGACCTTGCTGATTTGTTTGTTCAAATCACCGGATTTATAGAGTTTTGCAATTTCATCAAACAGCGATTCAACACTGTACGCAAAAGATTTTGCCAGCGGCTCGATTTCGTTTTCATAGATTTCGCGCTGCCCGACCTCTATCTTGTGATACACCGACAGGGTCATGCCGGCGTCTTTGGCCGCCTGGGCGATGGTTTTGCCGGTTTTTTGACGGATTTTGCGAATGCCGCTGCCGAATACTTTCAGGCCGCTGTTTTCATTGTCGTTCAGACGGCGCTTAATCTCGCTCTGCCATTGGTCGGCGACGTCGTCCGATTCCTTGATGAAAATATCGGACAGTTTGCACCCCAGTATGTTGCAGATATTCAACAACTGTTTTTGGTTCAGACGGCGCACGCCTTTTTCGATTTTTGAAACCGCCGACAAAGACAGGTTGGCGCGTCGTGCCAGCTCCGTCATTTTCATGCCGTTTGCCAAACGTATGTTGCGAATATTATTTGGAAAAATGATTTCTTCCTGGGCCATTGCAAACTCCTTGATAATCTTGACAAAATATTAGTCAATTTTAAAGGCGTTGGCAAGCGAATAATTACAGTGGCATATCGTCGGGAATCGCACTGGCGTCGAATTTGGGTTCGTCATATTCCGGCGTCGGGGCACTGGACGGTGATGCGGCGTCCGCGAACGGATTTTCACCGCGCGCGTCCGATTCCTCCAGATTGTCGAACAGGCTGTAATCGCCCAAGAACGCAGTATGAACTGTTTCTGGTCGGCCGTGACGGTTTTTGCCGATAATGATTTCCGCCTTGCCGCGTGCGCGCTCCAGACGGCGCTGCCAGCTTTCGACCTGCGACTCGTTGGTTGTGTTTGACAGACGCTGTGACGGGTCGCGGTTTTGCAGATAGTATTCCTCGCGGTATGTGAACATAACAATGTCGGCGTCCTGTTCAATAGAACCGGATTCACGCAAGTCGGACAGCATCGGTCGCTTGTCGTCGCGTGATTCAACGCTACGCGACAACTGGGACAGTGCGATAACCGGCACGTCCATTTCCTTGGCCAGCATTTTAAGGCCGCGGGTGATTTCGGACAGTTCCTGAACGCGGTTGTCGTTGCGCTTGCCGCCCGGCGACGTCATCAGCTGCAGATAGTCGATGACAATCAGCGCGATTCCGCCATGCTTGCGCGCCAGACGTCGTGCGCGCGTGCGCATCATCGGCACGGACATGCCCGGCGTGTCGTCGATATGCAGCGGCACGCGCCCGATTGCATTGGAATATTGGGACATTTTTAAAAAGTCTTCGTCCGTTAAATTCCCTTCGCGCATGGCGGATGCCGGAACCTTTGACTGCGACGACAGCACACGCGCCGCCAGCTGGGACTTGCTCATTTCAAGACTGAAAAACACGACCGCGCCCTTATAGTTTGTGTTGGCGCGCCCGGCCAGAATCGCATTCGCCGCATTAAAGGCGATATTCATCGCCAGTGTCGTTTTACCCATCGCGGGTCGTCCGGCGATAATAATCAAATCGGAATGGTGCAGGCCGCTGATGGATTTGTCCAGTGCGGTTAATCCCGTTGTCAAACCGGACAGCATTCCGTCGGCTTTGTATGCAATCTCCGCCTCGCGCAGGGCCTCTGACAATGCGTCGGCGATGGATGCGGGCTCATGCTCGGTATCGCCCATTGTTGACAGGTCGAACAGTTTTTGTTCCGCGATTTCTATCTGTCGCGCCACAGGATTGTCCAGGTCTTCGACAAATGCGGCGTCCGTAATCCCCTGGCCGATGTTAATCAGGTCGCGGCGCAGTGCGTTTTCATAAACGATGCGTCCGTATTGGTCTACATTTACAACCGTGGCGCCGGCCCCGGCCAGCTGTGTTAAATAATCCACCCCGCCGACGGATTCCAATGTTCCCTGCTGGTCCAGATAATTTTTTGCCGTGATTATGTCAAACGGAATACCGGCGGCAAACTGACGCTGGGCCAATTTGAATATTTCCTGGTGCGCCGGGTGCGAAAAATGTTCGGGTCGCAGAAATTCAGATACGCGTTCCAACGCGCGGTTGTTCATCAGCACGGCGGCCAATACGGCCTGTTCGGCTTCCAGATTGGTCGGCAATGTTTTAGGGGTAAAGTCCATGTCAGACATAGTATATAAAAATTTTGCTATTTCCACACCTTTTTTGCGCGGATTTCGCGAATTAAAGATACCTATTATCGATAACGCCGGAAATCCGGCCTGGCCGGAGCTTTTCCCCGGCCCGCGCATAGACGACCTGCGTGCGGCGGTGGGGCGGCGGCACTTTTTGTCCCAGATGATGCTGGAATATGTGGAACTGGACAAAAGCCGCCTGGACCCCGGCGCACTGCACTTTTACGATGCAGAATTTGACGTGCATACCGCGCGTATCGGACCGGATACGATAACCGGTGCCGCACTGTATTGGGACCCGTCGTCGGGCCGTAAAAAATCAGACGGCAGTGTCTGCGTTCTGGTCATGCGTGACGACCGAACGCGGCGCGCGTTTGTCCACGATATTCTCTACCTTGGCGTGTCCGACGACGATGCGCATCCGTTGGCGCGCCAGTGCGACATGATTCTGGACTTTATGGCGCCCCGCCATATGCGGCGTATTGCGATTGAGACAAACGGTATCGGAAATGCACTGCCCGAAATTATGCGCGATGTGGCCGCGCGTCGCGGTGCGAACATCTTTGTTCAAAAGATTGTCAACAACCGCAACAAGGAATCCAGAATCCTGGACGCTATCGAGCCGCTGTTGTCCACGGGGCGACTGCACGCGCATGTGCGTGTTCGGCAAACGCCGTTAATGTCGGAAATGCTGGGGTGGAGTCCCGTCGGCGCGTTCGCGCATGACGACGGATTGGACGCGGTGGCCGGTGCCCTGGCGATGACGCCTTGGCCGGTACGGCCCGCGGGGGCCGCGCCGCGCCTGTTCGCGGCAAATACGGATTTTAAAGTTTAAGCATTTAAAAAAACAAAAGGATAACAAATGCAAAATAATATAGAAACGCTGCAAAAAATGTATCGTCGGGCATTGTCCGCGCGCGAGCCTTGGGTCCGCCGCTGGGACGCGTGCCTGCGATATACGATGCCGCGCGACGATGCGGATGCGGCGGTGCTGTTTGATGCAACCGCCGCCGATTGCGCGGATAATTTGGCCGCGGCAATGTATTCTCTGTTAACGCCGCCGGAATCCATGTGGATTGATTTGGTGCCCGAAAGTGACGCCACCCCCGACGCCGCGCCAGCCGTTGCGGCATTGCGTGCGAATTTGAATGATTCAAATTTTTACACCACCGTACACCAGTGTTATATGGATTTGGTGACATTGGGAACATCGTGCCTGTTTATGGCCGAAAATCCGATTGGCGCCGCATCGGCTTTTTCATTTCGTGCGATACCGATGCATGATATTGCGATATTGAACGACGTCGTCTTTCATACGACATCCATGCCGGCATCCGACGTCCTGGCCCAGTATCCGTCATGGACCCCGCCGGCGGATATTCGTGACGCGATAAAGCGCGACCCCGAAATGCCGCTGCGTCTGGTTCAGTGTTTAAATGGCACGGAATTTACGGCGTGGCTGGACGCGGGCGGCGACGCGGAAAACAATATCGTATCCCGCGGCACGTTCGAGACCAGCCCGTACATCATATTCCGCTGGTCCTTGTCCAGTGGCGAGCAGTACGGCCGCGGCCCGGTCCTGCGCGCATTGCCGGATATCAAGACCGCGAACAAGGTCGTTGAATTGGTTCTGAAAAACGCGACAATCGCCGTGTCCGGCATCTGGCAGGCAGACGACGACGGCGTGATAAATCTGGCGAATATCAATTTAACGCCCGGCGCGATTATACCAAAGGCCGTGGGGTCTTCGGGCCTGACGCCGTTGGCGTCCGGGGCGGATTTTGACGTGTCCCAGATAATATTAAAGGACCTGCGCGAACGTATTCGCCACGCCATGCTGGCCGACCGTCTGGGACTGCTGTCCGAAAAGGAAATGACCGCGACGGAAATTCTGGCGCGCAATGCGGATATGGTGCGTATCCTGGGCGCGACATATGGGCGCCTGTTGCACGAATTTATCAGACCCTTGGTTGACCGCGGCCTGCAGATACTGTCGCGGCGCGGCACGATTGACCGCATAAAACTGCACAGCGACGCAGAATTAAAATACTTGGCGCCGATTGTAAAAATGGCGGCGTCGGAAACAATATCGGTACAGGAGTAGCCCATGGACGACATAGAACAGAATTATTCGCGTTGTTTTTCAACCGCATCCGGCGCGATTGTGATGAAGCACCTTCGTAAAATCACAATAGAGCGCACATTGGGCCCGTCCGCCACCGATGCGGAGCTGCGCGGGCTTGAGGCCCAGCGCGCCTTGGTCCACCAGATAGAGGCGCTGATCCGACGGGGGAAAATATGATATGAAAAACGAAAACGGAATCATGGGGATAATCGACACGCTGCGCGACGGCTGGTTTTTGATAGCCTTTATTGCAGGCATGATATACTGGGTCGCCCGCCAGGATTCGTCACTGGCCGAGATAGAGCGCAACGAGCATCGCATCACCGCACTAGAAAACCGTGCGACGATACTGGAAACGGGCATCGGCCAGTTACAGATGAAAATCGACGGCATAAAGGAAGACGTCACCATGATAAAGACGGCGGTTATCAAATAACCGCCGATTTTTTTATTATTGAATAATCGGGCGCTTTCGACTAAATTTTAGTATATGAAGAAAGATTTGTTCGATTTTCTAAATACCGACCTGCAATTTGTAAAGGGCGTCGGCCCAAAGGTCGCTGCGCGCTTTGACGACGTTATCGGCGGTCGGCGCGTGCTGGACTTTTTGCTGCACCGGCCGTCCGGCGTGCGCCCGCGCGAATTGACCGATGCGGCGGCCGACGCCACACCCGGCCAGACGATTACAATCGAGCTTTTGGTAAAATCCGTGCGCCCGGGCGGCGTGTTTCGCGGGCGTCGGGCCCCGACTCAGATTATTTGCAACGACCACGCCGGCGGCGTGGTCGTGATTCAATTTTTTAATTCAAATTTCTTGGAATACTGGCTGAAAAAATTGCCCGTCGGCGCATGGCGCATCGTCAGTGGTAAATTAGACCGCACCGGCACACGCAATATCATAAACCATCCGGAGTTTATAGAAGAGCCTGAAAACATTTCCAAAATCCCATCAATACAGGTAATTTATCCCGCGGGCGAGGGGTTAACCCAAAAAACATTTACCGCCGTTCGCGACCAGATTTTTGCGGCCCTCCCGGACAAGCTGATTGGCACGGACGACAATACCCGCGAATTTTTTGAGGCTTTGCACGATATACATTTTCCGCGCTCCGCCGATGATTTGCAACCAAACGCGACCTCGATGGCAAAGCTGGCGTATTACGAGCTGCTGGCGCATCAGTCTGCCATCGCAATCAGTCGCCGTGCGCGACTGGACGCGCGCAATCGGCGAACCGTGCGCCCGAAAAAGTATGATTTGATGGACCGTTTTGCGGCCACATTGCCGTTTGAATTAACCGGTGCGCAAAGCCGCGCATTAAACGAAATTTATTCGGACATGGCGCGCGACATGCCCATGATGCGCCTGGTTCAGGGCGACGTCGGCAGTGGCAAGACCATCGTCGCATTGTCCGCGGCGGTACGCATGGCCGAATCCGGCGCCCAGACGGCGTTCTTGGCGCCGACCGACACATTGGCGCAACAGCATTATGCGAAATTAAAACCCATGTGCGACAAAATCGGAATTGTCTGCGATATCTTAACCGGCCGGGACAAAGGGGCGGCGCGTCGTGAAAAGTTAATATCATTGCGGTCCGGCCGCACGCGCGTTGTTGTCGGCACGCATGCACTGTTTTCCGAAGATGTCGAGTATAAGGATTTGGGCCTTATTATAATAGACGAGCAGCATCGCTTTGGTGTGTCCCAGCGCGAGGCCCTGCGTGCCAAGGGCGCACATCCGGACATGCTGGCCCTGTCGGCGACGCCGATTCCGCGAACACTGTCCATGACGATGTACGGCGATATGGACGTGTCGATTATAAATGAAAAGCCCGCGGGCCGCCTGCCGATAAAAACGTCCAAGATTCCGATGGCGCGTTATAATGAGCTGGTATCGCACCTGCGTCCCCAGATTGATGCCGGCGCCCAGGTCTTCTGGGTATGCCCATTGGTGGAAGAGGGGGACGAGTCCAACATGACGGCCGCCGCCACGCGCCACGCCGACCTGCAAAAATATTTTGAAAACGTCGGCCTGGTTCACGGCCAGATGGATAAAAAGGCCCGCGACGCGGTAATGGCGGAATTTGCGCGCGACGGGTCCGATATGCAAATCCTGGTCGCCACCACGGTAATAGAGGTTGGTATCGACGTCCCGCACGCGACGATAATTGTCATTGAAAATGCCGAGCGTTTTGGCCTTGCGGCCCTGCACCAGTTGCGCGGGCGCGTCGGCCGCGGCAATAAACAGTCGTATTGTATTTTGTTGTTTGGCCGGAATTTGAGCGAGGACGGCATGCGTCGCCTGGACGTGCTGTGCGAAACCGAGGACGGCTTTGCCATTGCCGAGCAAGACCTAATGATGCGTGGCGTGGGCGAGCTGATGGGAACGCGGCAAAGCGGATGGATTCAGTATCATTTTGTCGATTATCGCATGCATCGCGACTTGTTCCGTCTGGCGTCATCGGCGGCGATGGAAATGTCCGCGCCCGATGGTTGGACACGCGATTTAATGTACATATTTGACCGCGGGGATACAATCAGTGCGTAAAATTTTCATATTTTTAATGTGCTGTTTTATTGCCGTGCCCACGCGCGCGGCGACACTTATCAACGATACGGAAACGGAAAATCTGTTAACAGAACTTGTGTCGCCCATCGCCACGGCGGCCAATATTTCGCCCGCGCGGTTAAAGATTCATATCATTCATGATGATGAATTTAACGCGTTCGTCACCGGGGGCGAAGATGTTTATATCTATACCGGCCTGTTGACGAAAATAAAATCGCCCGCCGCGCTTCAGGCCGTTGTCGCGCACGAGCTGGGGCATACCGTCGGCGGCCACATGGCCCAGATGGCGGACCGCATGGCGGCGGAAATGCGTCGGGCGCTGTTGATTCAGGCACTGGGTATCGGCTTGATGGCGGCGGGGGGCGAGCCTTCATTGGGCGCAGGCGTCTTGGCCGGTGCCGGCGGTGTCGCGACCCAGGGGATGCTGTCTTTCTCGCGTGACGAAGAACGCATGGCCGACAACATGGGGCTGGACTTAATGCGCCGTGCCGGATACGACCCCGCGGCGTTTGTTCAGGTCTTTGAACAAATGCGCGAAATCACCGGCGCCGCGGAATCCAAAATAAACCCGAACAGAATAAATCACCCCCTAACGGCCGAGCGTTTAAAGAACGTTCGTGAATATATCGCATCGCACCCCGGCAAATATAAATCGGCGAATACAAAGTACGCGGCCGAATATGAACTGGTCCGCGCAAAATTGGTCGGATATCTGGAAACACCTGCGCACATTGCGGACCTGTACCCGGCGTCCGACAAATCGACCGGCGCCGTTTACGCGCGGGCAATATCGGATATGCGCGGCGGCAAATATGACGCGGCCGCGTCGGGCGTAAAAACATTGATTGGGCGCAGTCCCAAAAATCCCTATTTTTCTGAATTGCTGGGCGATATAGAATTTGCGGCCGGCCATTATGATGCGGCCACGGCGGCATATGAAACGGCATTGAAGTATGCGCCGAACGCGCCCCAGATTCAGACGGCGCTGGCGCTGGTGCTGACCGAACGGGCCAACCCCGGCGATGATGCGCGTGCGCGTGAATTATGCCTGCGCGCAAATCTGGCGTCGCCGTCGCCGCTGTCGTACTGGGCGCTGGCGCGCGCATATGGCACGGATGCGCGTGCGAATTGGGCCATGGCGGAATATTATTCGCTTATGGGGAATGATAAAAAAGCGCGCGGATACGCCAAAAAAGCGCAAAAATCACTGCCGCATGATGCGCCAGAATTTATAAAATCCGGCGATATTTTGAATAAGAAATAATTACATACTGGATTGCCACGCCCTGACGGGCTCGCAATGACAGTGAGCCTAGAACGATTGGCACCGCGAGCGAAGCGCGGCGGTCCAGTAAACATTTGCAATCAATGTTTAAATAAGATATAATACTTTTGCACAAGGTGTTCTTGTGCCGAGTGTGATTACTCGTTCTAAACCGTCCATGTGACGAAAAACTCCGGTCTATAAGGCTGGAGGGTCGTGAATATATTGAATAAGCGACACTATCCGTTTAGAATGGTAATCAACCTCCGGCCACTTTATTTAATTAAGTGTTTTTTTTATTCTAACAATCACTGTAAGCATGCGCCCTCGCCATTACCGCGGGGGATTTTATTTGATTTTTATATCGCCACCTGCTAAACTAAAAAATGCATAAGGTGTTCTTGTGCCGAGTTTGATTACTCGTTCTAAACCGTCTCTGTGACGAAAAACTCCGGTCTATAGGCTGGAGGGTCGTGAATATACAAGAATAAGCGACACTATCTTGTTTAGAATAGTAATCAACCTCCAGCCGCCTTATATTCAGGTGGTTTTTTCATATCCCGGGGGTGATGATGCGTAAGATATGCGATAAAAAGCCAATGATAAAAACGTCAACCGACGTTGAATATGCAATAATTGATATGATGGCATATATTACAAAGAATCCCGGTTATACATTGCCGATACGGTATATATGGGTACTGTCCAAAATAGTGCAGGAGCAGCTGGATAGAATCCATGTAAAATAAACTTATTCCAAAACCTGCTTTTGCAATTCTATTAACCGGGCGCATGCGGCGGCGGCCATGTCCATCAGTGTGCCCAGCTGCTCGCGCGAAAACGGATGCTGTTCGCCGGTGGCCTGAATCTCTACAAAATTGCCATCTTCGGCGACGACGAAGTTCGAATCCAGCTCCGCCTCGCAGTCTTCGTCATAATCCAAATCCAGAATCAATTCGTTCCGCCACAGGCCCGCGCTGACAGCCGCAACGTTTTCGCGTATCGGATTTTCATGTATGCGGCCGCGCGCCATCAGCCAGCGCACCGCCAGCGCCATTGCCACAAAGCCGCCCGTAACGGATGCACAGCGCGTGCCGCCGTCGCCCTGAATAACGTCGCAGTCAATGTTTATCGTGTGGCGCCCAAGGGCCTCCATATCAACCACACTGCGCAGTGCGCGGCCGATTAATCGCGATATTTCTGTGGCGCGGTGGTCACGTGTCATCTGTTCGTGCCCCTTGCGCGTGGAATTCGCGCGCGGCAACATTGAATATTCCGCCGTTACCCATCCGCCGGTCTTGTTCTGCTGGCGCTTCCACAGGGGCTGGTTCAAATCGACCGAGGCCGTGCACAAAACATGCGTGCCGCCCATTTTTATCAAACAAGACCCCTCGGCCCATTTGTTGACACCGGTCTCCATTGAAACGGGGCGCATTTGGTCGAACTTGCGCAGTGACGGACGCATCATTTTTATTCCTTTTTATGTATCCCCGCTATAATACCACCGACCGGTGGCATTGCAATTACTTTTAAGATTTGATTTTTTCCACGTATGTTGTTAATATTTGCCCCACAGAAAGGATACAAATGTCTATAAAAATCAAACGACTGTTTAAAAAGCTGGTCAGCTATTCCGGTATTTTTTTCTTTGTATTGGCCGCGGGGATGCTGTACTGGCAGCTGCGCAATTACAGTCTGCATGATATTTTGCATGCGATAATCAGCATACCTGTGCTGAATCTGGCGGCGGCGGGCGCCGCATGCTTGGCGGGGTATTTTGCGCTGGCGCTGTATGACTATCTGGCGCTGAATTACGTGGGGGAAAACAAAAAGGTATCCTGGTGGAAATGGATGCTGGCGGGAATGCTGGGGTTTGCAATCAGCAATAATGCCGGTCACGCCGTGGTCAGCGGGGGCGCCATACGCTACCGCCTGTACACGCGGTGGCGCATTCGCGGTGGCGACATTGTCAAAATGCTGACGATATCAGGATTTACATACTTTCTGGGGTGCGCCGCGATTGTTGTTATCGGGTACTTTTTAATACCGCACGACATTCTGGGGGCGGCGGCCGGGGCGCGTTTTGGCATAAACCTGCTGTTTGCATTCTGTCTGGCGGCGGTATTGTCTTATTTCGCCGTGACGATTGTCTTTCGCAAGAAAAGCATCAAAATCGGCCAGATAAAGTTTCAGGTGCCGTCAACAAAAATGGCGGCGACACAGATGCTGCTCGGCATGACGGACAGTGTTCTGGCCGGGCTGGTTCTGTATTTCTGCCTGATTCCGTTTGTTGATATTCCGTTCGGCGTGTTTATCGGCCTGTTTGTAATCGCCCAGACCATGGGTGTGTTCAGCCAGGTTCCAGGCGGCATCGGCGTGTTCGAGACGATTTTCCTGGTGGCGTTGCCGAACACGGTGGACAAGGCCGATATTTTCGGCGCCCTGTTGGCGTACCGCATAATATATTATGTATTGCCGTTGATTGGGGTCGGCGGGCTGTTCTTTATATACGAGCGCTGGCTGCGTTCCCAGATGCTGCGCTGGAAAGAACAGGTAAAGCAAAAACTGCCCCAGATTCCGCAACTGCCCCGACGCGGGAAGAAAAGCAAATAAAATTACCTTGCGAATGTGCCCCATGACATGCTAAGCTGTATATGCTTATATGACATGGGGTAAATAATTTGCTGTTTATACTGTCAATATTTTCCTTAATTCGCAGTGCGCTGATGGGTATCGTGGCGCCATTCCTTGGCATGGGCTGGACCGCCCCACGGGAACGGATTATTTCCATATCATATACGCCTGAAACAAAAGGATTATTATATGTCAAAGAAAATATATGTGGACGCAGTCCACCCGGAGGAAACACGGGTCGTGGTGGTGGATACCGCAACGAATCGTGTGTCTGATTTTGACGTTGAAACAACGACCAAGCCCCAGATAAAAGGGAACATTTATCTGGCTAAGGTAATCCGCGTCGAACCGTCGTTGCAGGCGGCGTTTGTGGATTACGGTTCGGGCAAGAACGGATTTTTACCTTTCTCGGAAATTCATCCGGATTATTATCAGGTAACGGCCGAGCAGAAAAAGAAACTGCTGGAACTGGCACATGCAAACATTGTCGAAGATGACGACGACCCGGACGACGAAGGGGACGAGGTTGCGGAATACGACGACCACAGCGCGGGCGAAGACAACAAAGAATTTGTTAAGCGCGCACGCGAGTTCAAGATTCAGGATGTTATAAAGCCAAAGCAGATTTTGCTGGTCCAGGGTGTAAAGGAAGAACGCGGCCAGAAAGGCGCGTCGATGACGACATACCTGTCGCTGGCGGGGCGCTTTGCGGTTTTGATGCCGAATTCGCGCAAACGCAACAGCTATGGCATTTCCAAAAAGATTTCCGACAAATCGGAACGCGCACGCCTGCGTGAAATTCTGCATGGGCTGAAAATTCCAAAGGGCATGACGGTTGTTCTGCGCACGGCCGCATTCGGGGCCGAGGCTGCGGATATCGCTGCCGATTACGATTATCTGGTAAATCTGTGGAATGAAATCCGCAAGACGACACTGGAATCCGTTGCGCCCGTCACAATCCATACCGAGGATTCATTACTGCGCCGCGTGGTTCGCGATTTCTTGGCGGACAAGGACGACGTGCTGGTTATTCAGGGCGAAGAAGCGTTCGACGCCGCGAAACAGTATTTCCAGCAGATGTACGGTCGCGCACCGAAAAAGCAGTTGATTAACTATAAAGATGCCGCCGTGCCGTTAATGGTAAAGGCCGGCGTTGAAAAACAGCTGGAGGGGCTGCACGGCCCGTATGTTCAGCTGGCGTCCGGCGGGTCGCTGGTAATTAATCAGACCGAGGCGATGGTGACAATCGACGTTAACTCGGCCCGTGCGATAAAGGAAAAAGATATCGAACAGACCGCCCTGAACACGAATTTAGAGGCGGCGGAGGAAATCGCGCTGCAGCTGCGCCTGCGTGATTTGGCGGGGATTGTCGCGATTGACTTTATCGATATGGAAGAGGAAAAGAACAACCGCAAGCTGGAATTAAAAATGCGCGAGGTTATGAAGCGCGACCGCGCACGCACCCAGGTTGCGAAAATAAACAATTTCGGTGTTTTGATGCTGTCGCGCCAAAGACTGCGCAGCAGCTTTATGGAATCATCGTATGTCGCATGCCCGCATTGTATGGGCGCGGGCGTGGTGCCAAGTATTCAAACGGCGGCAATTATCATGTTCCGTCACTTACAGGAAAAACTGCTGGCGAAATCGGCCCAGAAAATCATTATGACGGTGCCGACGGACGTCGCGGTTTATCTGTTGAATCACAAGCGCGCGGAACTGGCCGCGATGGAGGCTAAATTCGAAACAGAAATCGTGATTGTCGGCGACGACAGTTTAATGAACATTGACCAGTATTCGATACAGCGCGTGGCACCGGAACAGAACAAGACGGACGATTTGCTGGAAGCGCACAGCCCGTCAACGGACGCGAAAAAGAAAAACGCCCAGCATGCGGATGCGAAAAAGACAACAATGAACGCACCGCGTCGCAAACGTAAAAAGCAGCCCCAGAAAAAGACATTCTGGCAAAAGCTGGTCGGTTAAACCAAATCCCCGCAATCCGCGGGGATTTTTGGTTTGATTTATGGTTTTGTTAATGTATAATAACAACTGTACTGAGTGTTAACAGTGCAGGGTGTAGAAGCCCTTTATTTAAGGTTGCTACTTATTAGTGGCGTAAAAACTTCCAGTATTTGGCTGGAGGGCTCGCGAATATATTGAATAAGCGGCACTATACCTTAATATAGCTTCTAACCTCCGGCCACTTAGTTTAATGTGGTCTTTTTTTAACACCAATCACTATAAAACTGCATGTCACCCCGCTTCGGCGGGGATTTTTAATTGATAATAATATTATAATATATTATACTAAATATGCACTGATGAATTATCGGTGCGGGGTGTAGAAGCCCCTATTAAGGCCCTTGAATTTGTTTAGGGGAAAATCTCCAGCCCGGGTTGGAGGTGTGATGGAATATATTGAATACATCACGCTATTCCTTAATATAGCTTCTACCCTCCAACCACCTAATCCTTAGGTGGTTTTTAATTATAAAGCCGGAGGTTTAAATAATGTCACAAAATCAGCCAGAAAATGCAATAATAGATTTGGCCGAGTTTTTCGCAAAAAATCCCGATTATAAAACACCACTGCACTATCTGCGAATATTATCTTATATATTGTACAAAGAATTGGATAAATTAACTGAATAAAATTCTCTTATTTACTGGACCGCCGTGCTTCGCTCGCGGTGACAATCGTTCTAGGCTCACTGTCATTGCGAGGGGCATCGCCCCGCGGCAATCCAGTTAAATAAAAATCACGCCACAAAGGGCGTGCTTTTTATTAATGGGGCGGATGACCGGATTCGAACCGGCGACATCCAGTACCACAAACTGGCGCTCTAACCAACTGAGCTACATCCGCCATACTCCGAACAGGACACGAATCCTATTCAAAATAGTGGTGGAGCTGATCGGACTCGAACCGACGACCCCTTGCATGCCATGCAAGTGCTCTACCAACTGAGCTACAACCCCATGCGAACGCTTATTCTATATTTCTTCTTGCCAAATGTCAAATCAATTTGCTACGATTTTTAAACATAAGGAGATTTTATCATGGATTATACCGCTCTAAAGGCCGAAGTTGAACAGAAAACAGCACAAACAATCGAAGTTTTAAAGAATGAATTCGCAGGATTACGCACAGGTCGCGCGTCCGTGCACCTGTTGGACGGCGTTCGCGCAATGGTGTACGGCGCGGAAATGCCCCTGAACCAGGTTGCAACCGTATCTGCACCGGATAATCAGACATTGTCTGTAACCGTATGGGATGCGACAAACGCTCCGGCGGTTGAAAAAGCTATCCGTGACAGTGGTCTGGGCTTAAATCCCATGACCGCCGGCGGGGTAATTCGTCTGAACCTGCCGCCGCTTACCGAAGAGCGCCGTAAAGAACTGGTAAAGGTTTCCGGAAAATATGCCGAAGAGGCTAAGATTTCCATGCGCAACATTCGCCAGGATGCCATGGGCAAAATAAAGCGTGCGGTCACAGACAAGGAAATTTCCGAAGACGACCAGCGTAAATATGAAGATGACCTGCAAAAGGTATTTGAACGTCGTGCCGGGGAAGTAGATACTCTGGCCAAACAGAAAGAAGCCGATATTTTATCCGTATAACCGATTACATATTGGATTTGCATATGTTCAAACTGTTCAAAAAAAAGCAAACTTTGCCCGTCATTCCGGCGCGTGTCCCGTCCCATATTGCGTTTATATGCGATGGTAATCGCCGCTGGGCGGAAAAACGCGGATTGCCACCATTGATGGGCCATCGCGCGGGGATTTCAAATTTTGAAAATCTGGTCGACTGGTATATTGCGCGCGGCGTATCAACAATCACATTCTTCATCTTTTCGACCGAGAATTGGAACCGTTCGGATGAAGAGGTTAATTTCCTTATGGGCCTGTTTTATGAGGAATTGAAAAAGAACATGAAACATGCGCTGGAAAAGAACCTGCGCTATCGCATTGTTGGCAGTCGTGCGCGCCTGCCGAAAAAATTGGCGGATTTGTGCGATAAACTGGAGGAAACGTCCGCGGAAAACACGGGCGGCACGGTTGTGTTCGCATTGAACTATGGCGGCCAGGCGGAAATTATCGACGCCGTGAATGCGGCGATTGCAGGCGGCCGGCCGGTTGACCGCGACACGTTTGAAACATATCTGGATACGGGCGATTTGCTGCCAATTGATTTGATGGTCCGCACCAGTAACGAGTTTAGAATTTCAAACTTTTTACTGTGGAAATTGGCGTATGCTGAATTACTGTTCATGCCCCAGCATTGGCCGGATTTGGTCCGCAGTGAAAAATTGTGGCAGACGGTTCTGGACGAATACGCACATCGCGACCGTCGATTCGGCGGCGGCAAAAAGGCAAATTACGCCGGCAAGAAAAAGGTAAAATAACATGTCCAACACAACACAAAGAATTATTGTCGGGGGCGCTTTGGCACTGATTGCGGGCCTGGCCGCGGCGGGGGAATACTTTGGCCTGCCTGCGGTGCGCTGGCTGGGGGTGGCGGTTGTCGTCATGATGATGATTGAACTGGCGGCCATGATGTCGCGCAACCGCGCGGCGCTGCGCCAAAACCGCAACTGGATTGTCTGCGGCGCGTTTATGGCGTGGCTGCTGGTTATGCTGATGGCGATTTATTCCGTCGGCACGCGTCCGTGGATTATACTGCTTCTGTTGCTGATTATTGCGGCGGCGGATATTGGCGCATGGTTCTTTGGCCGTCTGCTGGGCGGGGATAAAATGTGGGAAAGACTGTCCGCCGGCAAAACATGGTCGGGCCAGATTTGCGGAATTGCATGCGGCACGGCGGCGGCGATTATGTACGGGTTGCTGGGGACGGATACTTTTATGCCGCAACTGATGTGGATTGGCATCAGCGTGGCGTTGTTGTCCCAATACGGCGATTTGACCGCCAGCTGGATAAAGCGCCGCATGGGGGTAAAGGATTTCGGCAACATTCTTCCCGGCCACGGCGGTCTGCTGGACCGGTTTGACGGCTGGATTTATGTTCTGCCGATAATTTGGCTGGTTATGTTATAAGTTTTTTCAGGTAAGGGAAGGGATAGTCAATTATGCATACTTTATTAACCATTGTCGCATTGTTAATCGTTTTGGGCGTCGTGGTTTTTGTGCACGAGCTGGGGCATTTCCTGGCGGCGCGCTGGGCCGGTGTTCGCGTTGATACGTTTTCAATCGGATTTGGCCCCGCGATTGTAAAGTGGCATGACCGCCGCGGCACAACATGGAAACTGGCCTGTCTGCCGCTGGGCGGATATGTCTCCATTTACGGCCAAGAGGATATGTTCGACCGTAAAAAGTATGAAGAACTGCCCGCGGCCAAGAAAAAGGGCCATTATCTGTCCGCGCCAGCATGGAAACAGTTCATCATCATTGCGGCCGGCGTTACAATGAACTTTATTCTGGCATGGTTTATATATTCGTTCCTGTTTATGTTTCAGCCGAAAACGGTCCAGTTGCCGGTCGTCGGCCAGGTTATTCAGGAATCGGTCGCATTTAATGCCGGCGTAAAACCGGGCGACGTTGTCATTCGCATTGATGAAGAGAAAATTACCAACTGGGGCGAACTGATTATCGCCAAGGAAATCGCCTCAAACCGTGATGCGAACGTGTTGCTGGTTCGCGGCGACAAACTGGTTCAGGTAAAATTGGCGCCGGCCGAACGCTGGGGCCTTATCGCCGACGGCAGCAAGACCGAGTTCCGCAAGAAAGGCTTTTTCGGCGCCATTTATTCCGGCGCGCGCGAAACATATCACCAGTCGAAAACATTACTGGTCGTATTAAAACAGATTGTAACGGGCGAACGTTCGTCAAAGCAGCTGGGCTCGTTCATCACAATCGCAGAGGTTTCCGGCCAGGCCATGGCGATGGGATTCTTTGCATTGCTGTCGATAATCGCGCTGCTGTCGGTAAACCTGGGGGTAATCAATTTGTTGCCGTTGCCGGTGCTTGATGGCGGATATCTGCTGATATTGATAATAGAGGCCGTTACGCGCCGCAAGCTGGGCGGTCGCGGCATGGAGATTGCAATTATTGCAGGATGGATATTGATATTCGGACTGTTTGTGCTTACTATGTGGAACGACCTGGCGCGGGTCTTTGGATTGAATTGATATGAATAATACGAAAAAAATATTGTTTGCAACTGTTGCGGCGGCGGCCGCCATGCCGGCGGCGGCGGGCGTGTCGCGTATCGACGTCACCGGGAACCAGCGTATGGATGCCGAATCTATCCGCATTCTGGCCGATGTTAAGGTTGGTGAAAACATCTCGTCCCAGCGTACAAACCAAATCGCAAAAAAGTTGCAGGAAAGCGGATACTTTTCCAAAATCAATGTTCGCATGTCGGGCGACGTGCTGAAAATTGACATTACCGAGGCTCCGATTGTCAATCAGGTCACGGTTGAGGGGAATGATGAAATCTCGGTCGATGACCTGAAGAAAGAGGTAAAAACGCGCGAGCGCACATCGTATGACGAATCCGTAATCGGCGGCGACGTTCAGCGTATGCTGACCCTGTACCAGCGCAAGGGATATTTCGGAACCAAAATCAATCCGAAAAAGATTGCGTTGGACGACAACCGTGTGAACATTGTCTATGAAATAACAGAAGGGCACCCGACATATATCCGCGATATAAAGTTTGAAGGGAACAAGAAATTCCGTTCCAAAGACCTGCGCGGGGCGATTTTGTCGCGTGAACACGCCTGGTGGCGCGTCATGACCCAGTTTGACGTGTTCGACGAAGACCGCATCCTGTACGACCAGCAGATGCTGCGCCAGTTTTATCTGCGCAACGGCTATGTCGATTTTCAGGTGAAAAGCGCCAACGGCGTGTTTACGCCCGACCGCGAATATTATTCGGTTACGTTTGTCGTGGACGAAGGGCCGCAGTATAAAATCGGCGACGTCACGATTGACAACCCGTTCCCGGACGTTCCGGACAAGGTTTTGCGCGACGCGCTGAAAATATCCAAAAAGCAGGTTTATAACATAGACAAGGTCGAAGAGACCATAACGGCCCTGCGTGGTGCGATTGCGGAATACGGATATGCGTTTATCACGGTTGAACCTGTCCCGGTAAAGCATGACGACACACGCACGATTGATATGGAATTCAAGATAGAGAAAACGAACAGAATCTATCTGAACTCGATAAACATTTTGGGAAATGTCCGCACATTCGACAGCGTGATAGAGCAGTCTTTGCCGATGCGCGCGGGCGACCCGTTCTCGCTTCAGGATATTGAAACCGGCCGCCAGAATTTGATGCGCACCCGTTATTTCAAAGATGTTCAGATGGTGCCAAGCCGCATTGCGGACGCGAACATGATGAATCTGGACGTTCGCGTCGAAGAGCAGCCCACCGGCGAACTGTCCGGCGGTTTTGGCTGGTCCAACATAAACGGTTTTATGATTGACGCCGGCATCACCGAAAGCAATTTCATGGGCCGCGGCCAGGTGGTTCAATTACGCGGCTCAATCGCTGAATATCAAAAGCAGGCGTTGTTCAGCTTTACCGAACCGTACTTGTTCGGCCGCGCGCTGTCCGCCGGTTTTGACGTGTCCTATACCATGTATAATTATTCGTCGCTGGGCTCGCTCGGCTATGACCGTGACTCGTTCGCCGTAACGGGGCGCATGGGATGGCGCTTAACCGACCACTGGTTCCAGACGTTGCGTCTGTCGGCATCGTTCGACCAGAACTATGATATTCAGTTGTCGGGCTGGCATGATGCGAACCTGTACACGCTGGGTACGAATTTCCGTTATCATAATCTGGACACCAATTTCCAGCAAAACACCCATACCGGTGTTGTCGGAAATATCGGCATTGCGTACACGGGTTTTGGCGGAACCGAAACGTTCATGCGATACAGTGCGGACGTTACCGGAATGGTTAAATTCTTTTCCGACCGGTGGCAGTTGAAATCCAGCCTGGATTTCGGTTTGATTCAGCCGCTTGACGGCGATTATGTATCGCGTGTTTACCGCTATTTCTTGGGTGGCGAGACTTTGCGCGGCTTTGACGTCGCCGGTGTCGGCAGCCGAAATTGGGCATACTCCACATATTCGCTTGGCGGTATGTGGAAGGTCAACGGCTCGACCCAGTTGAATTTCCCAATCTTTATCCCGGACGAATACCAGATAAAGGGATTTGTATTTATGGATTACGGTATTTTGGGTAAACCGCCCAAGGCCGAGGATTACTATCCCCAGAACATGCACAGTCCAGAATATGCAAACCATATTGACGATGACATCCGTACGTCTTATGGTGTTGGTATTTACTGGAATACGCCCATGGGCCCGATGAACTTCAGCTGGGGCTGGCCGTTGAAGTTGAACAAGTACGACCGTGAACAGCGATTCCTGTTGTCCTTTGAGACCCAGTTCTAATTCGGGATACACAAATAAAAAACAGGGGCCAAACGGTCCCTGTTTTTTTGTTTTATTTTTTATGCTTTCTGCGGTCCCGGATTGTATCCAAAATCACCTGAGAGTAATCAGAATACTGGCCCAGTGCATTTTCGAACGCGTGATTTGCACCCTGAATGGACACCAGCTGCTTGTTTGGAATTGTCAACCCATGAAAGAAGCGCACGTTCTGGTTATAATCCGCCATATCGTCGGCCGAGCCCAATATAAAGTGCAGATACAGCGCCATCCGCGGGTTTCTGGCGATAAAGTACGACACGCGTCGCGCCAGTTCTTCGCAGTCTGCGCGTTTTGTCCACGGCCCCGGCAGCGGTATGCACAAATTGTACAGACACGTCGGGATTTTAAAGGTGTGACGCTCTATCTCGCGCATCTGGGTCGATACCTTGTGCGTCAGCATCTCCCAAGACGAGCCCGACGGGTCGCGCCGCATAAATTTTTCGCGCAACAACTGCACCTTTGGCGGTGGCAGAAAGTACGGATTGTTTAACACGATTTCATTGAAATAGTTCCGGATTTCCGGTGAATCTATCATCAAATCAGACAATGCGCGACATGATATGGAATGTATCCACCCGATGTTATAGTCGTGGTTAATTGTGCTCAGCGTACGGCAAAAATGCAGCCCAGCGTCCAGCGCCTGTTTTTGCCGGTCCAGTGTCATGGCGTTTATTTGTTTAACCTGTCCGGCGGTTGCGGACAAATCCACACCTTCCAGTGCGACCACGTCGAACCCGTGCGCCAACGCTTTCTGCATCGGTACTTTCATGCATGGTTCAACCGGACTGCCGCCGTATCCGTGTACCAGATAAACGGTTCCGTAAACGGTGTTTGAGCGCGGCACCTGGGACCAGTATATGTTAGTCAGCGGGCGGGCTTTCTCGTCCTGAATTTGGTGATAATTTGCAAAAAATCCCTTTGATATATTGTTATCGTTATTTTCTTCCATAATCTGTTCTCTTGAAATAGGAGCTGTCATAGTACTATTTCTTTGCCTTTTGTCAAATTATTTGTAGTGTTTGCGCCTCTTTTAGCCTTGACGGGCCGCGCGGAATTTTCTTATAATCAAACAAACGGCGGCATCTGTTTTGCTCGGGTGCCCAAACCCGAATAGGAAAGGGGGAAAAGTGATGAAGAAAATTATATTGGGCCTGTTTGTGGCGATTGCATTGGCCGGTTGTGGCCAGGTCTATGACCGTGAACCTGTGGG
Source organism: uncultured Alphaproteobacteria bacterium (assembly GCA_947175875.1). Lineage (GTDB taxonomy): Bacteria > Pseudomonadota > Alphaproteobacteria > Rs-D84 > Rs-D84 > Enterousia. Next base: position 26,879 of record CAMWON010000003.1, read on the forward strand.
CGTCGGATATGATAATAATGAGCTAAAGCTTAGCCCTTGCGCCTGCATAATGGTATATCAGGCATAAGGCGACCCGGCCACGCAGGGGAGGGGCGATGTTACCAGAATATCCAGGCAGTTTTAATACACCGGCATTTCCCGCGGGACGGCGCATCGCTGTTTCCCGTGCGATGGGTGTCGGCATATTGACCGCATTCTTTGTGATTGCATGTCTGTGCGGTCTGTTGATGTGGGGTGTTCGCTCCATGCGCCTGGACCCGTTTCTGATATCCACCGACAATATTACCGGCACGTGGAGTGTTATCGGGCGCAGTACATGGCGTGGTCGTGCGGTGTCTGTTTACGACACCATGCAAGAGGCGGTCGCCGGCAACTTTTTCCAAAGCTGGTTTTATATATCCGACTCTGTCGCCGATAACAACATGGTGTGGAGCGCATGCCCGATAGAGGAATGCAGCGGCGCTGAAAGCATGACATACGGCGACCGCAAGTGTGCGATATCCTGCGCCGCGTCGGCGGATTTGTACGACAAGTTTATCGAGGATGTGATGGAGGTATATCACCGTCGCAGCTCGGCCGGCGAAACATGGGGTGTTATGACCGATACCGTTCAGATAACCCCAATCGGTGACATTGACGCCGCAAAGGGCGGCGTATGGCGCGTTCAGGCGACGGTGTGGTCCAATATCAACGCCGCGTTTAACGTTGTTGCATTTGTGCGCATTGCGCGCAGCGTGGGGCGCTATCCAATGACAATGGGGTATTATGTGTCGGATTTTAACGCATACAGAATAAATTGATGAGAAAGATTGTATCGTTTTTTATCGGGCTGTGTATTTTGGCGCTGATGTTCGGGGCGATTGCCGGTGCGGCCGCAATATATGACACCGCGCGCCGGATACGTGTTGAAACATATTTCTTTCAGCCGAACAACCTGTCGGGCGAGCGCGTCGGCGTTCCGGCCACGCCGGCGGATTTGGGCCCGGACAAGATGCGTCGCCGTCTGGTTGAAAAATACATATCGGAATATTTCTATGTCATTCCCGATTCCGCGAATGTAGAGGAACGCATGAGCGCCTTTTCACCGCTGGCCCGCATGTCCACCGCCGACGTTTTTCGCCAGTGGCAGGAGCAGGAGGGCGCCTATATCCAAACCCTTGCAGGCGAGGGGGGATTTCGCACGGTGCGGCTTGTCGGCGAAATAACCAAACCCGCCGACAGCGATTTCTGGACCGTGGAATACGAAATGAAGACATGGCGCCATCCCAACGACATGGCCGAAGAACCGATTGTCACGCGTGACGTTTTATATATGGGCCTGTCCGACCGTTACATGATGGACTTTCGTGAAAATATTGATGTGGCACAGTATTTGGAAGACGGATACGACCCGGCGGCGATTTTCCGCTTTGGCGTGACGGCAATCGGCAGACAACAGGACAAATAGCTTATGAAAAAACTGTTATTTTGCATGTTTGGTTTTTGGGCGGCGTGTGCGGTGCCGGCGGCGCGTGGCGACGACGGGCCGTTTTTGGACTATGCAATTGAAGACAGCGAGCCTGTGGATATAACCGCGGCGCCGGTGTCCATGAATATGGATGCGGGGGGCGCCAATGTTGCGACGTTTGATATTGCGGGGATTATGCTGGGGATGCCGTTCGATGACGTACAAACCCTGTTTTTTAAAGACCACGGCCTGTACGCCCCGCGGGAAAAGAACGCCATAATATACACGATACACCCCGACTGGAAATATAATTTGGATTACGAGTGCCGCCAGCAGAATATTTTTGCCCCGGCGGAATTGGAAAACTGTATCCGTTCGCTGGCGCGCCATCGCGGCCTGTTATACGCGTCAGAGGTGCATCTTGTCCGCGCAAACACCGGTGAAACCATAACGGTTTATTTTACCAGCAACGCCACCGACAATCTGGTATGGCGCGTGGTATATAACAACGACGTGGACGAGATGGAGGGCTCTGCCGAAAAATTCGAGAACCAGCGCCAGAAAAAGATACTGGCATTCTGGCAAAGCGTGCTGGACAAATACGGTGCGCCGAATTCCGGTTCGGACAAATGGATAACGACCACAAATGCGTACGACCCAATGATGACTGCGTATTACGGTGCGCTGGATTTGGTGGATGCTGGGCGCAACGCATCCGACCAGGCAAAAAATGTCAGCGACGCCCGCGAGAATTTCAAAGCCAAACCGTATGCTTTCTAACCGTACTTCTTATCGCACCGGGCTGCTTGCCGAATGGCGGGCCAGATGGATTTTGCGCCTGCACGGTTTCAGAATATTGGAATCCAGATATGTGACAGGCCGTCATACGGGCCGCGCAGAAATTGACATTATCGCCCGCCGCGGGAATTTAATGGTGTTTGTAGAGGTAAAATGTCGCCCGACCATTGACGCGGCATGGGCGGCGATAACCCCGGCCCAGGTCACGCGCCTGCGCGCGGCGGCATACGGATATATGGCACGTCGGCGCTTTCACGGGGATGCGCGTTTTGATGTGATTATTATATGCGGCCGGCACAGTCACTGGGTTCGCGGCGCAATATAAAAAACTTGAAAACGGACACGATTCCTATTATAATAATCCTGCTTTTTTGAAGAAAAAGGAGAAAAGAAAATGAAAAAAGTAATGTTGGCTCTGTTTGCCGTTATGACATTGGCTGCGTGCACCGGTTCTTACAAGTCCGGCAACTGCGAATATGATTTCTTGCTGCACAAGGATATTTCTATTTCCAAGATTATCGGCAATGCGACCGGTGGTTGCTAATCCGGGGCGCCCATCGGGCGCCTTTTTTATTGATTTTTTTGCCATTTTATGGTATAATAAAATTAATGTTGGCTACGGATTTATTCCGTGGCTTTTTTTATCGCCGGCAATGCCGGTTTTTTTATTAAAGGAGACAAATATGTCAAAAAAAGTCCAAATTCGTCGTGGTACCGCGGCCCAGCATGAAACATTTATCGGCGCCGAGGGCGAGATAACAATGGATACAACAAACAAGACCCTGCGCGTGCACGACGGCGCAACGCCCGGCGGCCATCTGGTTGGCGGCTCTGCGCTGTCGGAAATTGCGGATTATGTTATTGAAACCCAAACGCCAACCGCCGCTAATAATTATACATGGTATCGAAAATATAAATCGGGATGGATAGAACAGGGCGGCTATGTCTCGGCAACCGGAATCGCCACCGTAACATTGCCGATACCGCTGACAACATTATTTACATTTTGCCGCGGCCAGACGTCTTTATCCGGCACCAGCACCGCCAGTCACAATACATTGGCCGCCGTTTTCGGCAGTGCCACCACAACAAGCGTAAATATCAACGGTGGTGGATATTGGTTCGTCAACGGCGTTGCTTAATGCCCTCTGATTTTTCGGCGCCATTTTTTAACCGGCACCACTGATGCGGCGATACGGCGCAGCGTGTAAAATTTCGGACGTGATTTTGTATTCGGCTTCGCGGGCTTAAACAGCTCGTCGGTTGTCGAACAAAAACAGATTTTCCCACTTAAGTCCGCAATTTTGCGCGCCTGTGCCGGCTCGCTTTCAACAAATATGTTCGTATGGCGCAGACTTTTGTATATTTTCGCCTTGTGCGATGCGTGCAGGCCTTCCTTACGTCTTTCCTCGGCCGTTTTATTTTCCAGCATGTACAATTTGTCGTACTTTACGCCGTTTCGCTTTAACCATTCCTCGGTTTCTTTTCTGTATTTCCCCAATCTGGACGTAACCAGCGCGGCCACCTTGTACTGCGGAATATACAGCGGTCTGGCATTTAAAATGAAATCAATATACTTTTCCCCGTCGTCGTTTTGGTCTGGTAGTGGATCCATGCATAATACGCCGTCAATATCTAATGCGGCATTTTGCAGAAAAATATGGTTTAAGTAATTCCATTGGAAAACGCGGGGCTGTGGCACGGCGCACAGTGCGACATCAACCAGATTTTCCACCCCCGGCTTGTAATATACGGCGCCGTATTTTATGTTGTATTTTGTGGCAACCGCACTGGCGCCCACGGCGGCGCGTATTTTTTCCATCGCCCGGCCGGAATTCAAGGAATCATCAACTATCAGTACGTTTTTAATTTCCGCGTCCAAGCTGACCCGGAAAGTCGCTTTGACGGTTTTTGTAAAGCTTTCATCTAAAAATTCGTTTATGCTGCACACCGGTTTTGACAGTGCCAATCCAATCATATATGCGGGCACCATGCCGCTGCGCGGAATTCCGACAATTAAATCCACCGGCGGCAGCTTGTGAATATTTGCCTTTATGTCCAGAATTAAATCTTTGTATGTTTTATAATGCAAATTATCCATTATATTTAACCCCATCATTGTTTTTCGGCAGTTTCAGGCTTATCAACGGAATTCCCAATAAAGATACTCTTACATGATTGTTGCGATATTTTTTTATCCGTGCGACAGGGATACAGTTAAACAGCTTTATCTTTGTCACGGCCGGCTTGCGCAGATTTGTTGTCGCAATATATTCATATAACCCGTCGGTGTCATCGCATACAAGGTACGGATATATTTTGGGCTCATATTTTTGCAACATGTCCTTGTGCTTGAATTTTTTGAACAAATCAAGTGTTGCGTTCATAATCAGCATTCGAGTTTTCGCTTTGGTGGTTCTGAAAAAACAGTAGTGTGCCATAAAGCGAAACATTCCGGCAAATGCGGCATAATAGTCTTGCTCTGATAGATTCTGTTCGTTCAAGAAATCCAAGATTAAATTGGCGGCTTGTATTTTATGTTCAATTTTATCGTCAGACAAGTACTCCGATGACAGCGAGCCGGCAACGCGAACATAGTTATAAAATGTATCTGGAACAATCGCTATTTTATTTGCCAATATGGCACATTTTATAACAAATACGGTATCTTCACTGGAGCTTAACCCCTGCGGGTTTTGTACTTGGTTGTTTTTTATAAACTCGGTTTTATAAATGGCACACCATTGTGTATAGTTAAAAAATATTTTATTTTCTTCAATTTGTGATAACCATTTCGTAAAGTCCCGCGTTGTGTTGTCCAACATTCTTTCGCGTATATTACCGACTGTAATGTCGGCACCCGTTTCGACGGCCTTGGCATACAGTTTTTCATAGAAGTCCAAATTTACATAGTCATCCGGGTCAACAAAGCCCAAATACTGACCGCATGCGGCCTTGATTCCGGTATTACGTGCCACTGCAACGCCGCTGTTTTTATCCAATGCAATTACATGAATGCGTTTGTCGGCTTGTTCATATTTGCGCAAAATATCCAACGAATTATCCGTTGATTTATCGTCTATACATATAATTTCAATATCCGACAGTGTTTGCTTAATTAAGCTATCTATACAGCGCTCTAAATATTGCGCAACATTATATACCGGAATGATAACGCTTATTTTGGGAATAGTATTTATCATTTTGATTTAATCCTTATAATGGGCAGATACATGAAGTTTAATCTATATACACCGTATTCATTTTTTATGCGCAGTAATTGCAGGCCACACAGTCTTACTATCAATTTTTTCTCTGTATGTTGCAAACGTACAATAGGCAGACAGCCGAACAAGTAAAACGTCTTTCTGATATGCGTTTTTTTAATTTCTTTCTCCGGTGTCATATTGGACCAGCATTCTATTATTCCTTCTGCGTCATAGGATTGCAGACAGTCGGAAAAATGTTTCCCCCAGCGTAATGCCAACACTTTTGCGATTTCGGATTTTTTCTTGCATTCCTTAAACAGCTCCACGGTAGCGTTGCCGATATCGTTTCTGCATTTTTTGGAAGTGTTTTTGCGAAAGTGTGACTCCATTAACCCGATTAACCCGACATAGCGTGATACATAGTCCTTTTCTGAAATGTCGGACGCACGGTTGTATGTTTGTGCCAGCATCGCAAAGGCTTTTAATCTTGAGGCTATCTTATGCGGCGGCATTATCTGTTCGTCCAGGCTGCCCTCGCGTCGAATGTAATAATAAAATACGTCGCTACGCGTCAACAGCGTGTTCGCATGGCGCAGGCATTCGGTTAAAAATACGGTGTCTTGGCCGCTGATAACATCTACGGGGAAATGCAGTTTATGGCGTTTTATCATATCAGCACGGTATATCGCGGTCCACCATTGCCATGCAAAATACCATTTCCCATGTCGTTCAATATTCTTTATTTCATTTGAGTCTGTAAAGGTAACGCCGTCCAATTTTGTAATCTTTACATTTCCGCGCACCATGTCCGCATTTTCTTTTTTTGCGGTTGCGTACAGTTTTTCGTAAAAATCGGCGTCAATATAATCGTCACTGTCCACAAAGCCCAGATATTCGCCCCGCGCGGCGTCAATTCCGGCATTGCGGGCGGTGGCGACACCGCTGTTTTTATCCAGTGAGATTACATGTATTTGCGGATATTTGTTCTCGTATTCCTGCAAAATTTCCAGCGAATTATCTGTTGACTTGTCGTCTATACAAATAATTTCAATATCGGACAGAGTTTGGGCGACCAAAGAATCCAAGCAACGTGCCAGATACGGGCCGACATTATAAACGGGAACAACGACAGATATTTTAATATCAGACATAATAGCCACTATCCTTGGGGTGTTTCAATCAAAGGTTCGTTAAATTGTTGCAGTTTACATACCGGACTATAGGTTAATATTCCCACATTGTCAACATATTTAACCCGCTCAACTTTAACGAACCTTTGATTGTTGACGCTTAAAAACCGCGATGGGTGCGGTACATCGCAAGATTATCGGAATCAGGTGCCTAGGGGGACTTGATTGTTTGAACACCCATCACCACAGAATAGGAATAAGTGACTATGGTTTTATGAACGCTAATACATATAATTAGCAATAAAATCAGGGAATTATTTCATGGCAGACAATGGTATGGGACCGCAAGTATCTGTTTTAACGCCAATTTATAATACGCATGTCAAATATTTGCGCGAGTGTATTGACTCCGTTCTGGCACAGACCTTTTCAGACTTTGAATTCATCATTTTGGACAATGCATCCGATGCATATGTGGCGGAATTGGTCGCGTCTTATGACGACCCGCGCATTCGTTATTTCCGGGTGGATGAAAATATCGGTCCGGCGGGCGGTCGTAATTTTTGTATCAGTCACGCCCGCGGGAAATATCTGGCGATACTGGATTCCGATGACGTCGCGCTGCCGGAACGCCTGGCGGACCAGGTTGCCTTTATGGATGCGCACCCGTCTGTGGGTGTCTTGGGCACGTTCAGTCGTACGACCGACGGTCGTGAATTTTTCAGCGACACATTGCCAACGGCCAGTGACGCCATCTGCCGGCACCTGCTGTTTTGCGGAAACATGCTGTGCCATTCCAGTGTGATGATACGCGCGGACGTACTGCGCGATAATAAATTGGAATACGACCCGAACCTGTTTCCGGCCGAAGACTATGCGTTGTGGCTGGATTTAACAGGGCGTACGGAATTCGCTCTCCTGCCGCGGGTTTTGACACTGTACCGCTTTTTCCCGACCAGCGTGTCCCAGCAAAATCTGACGCGCCAGTGGCGCAATGCCGTCCGGGCCCAGCTGGCCGCGATTGGCCGCAACCATAATATTGATATTGACGCCGTGGATGATTTGGCGGCCCTGTATGCCGGGGACACGTCCCGCGCGGCAAACGGGATAAAGGCTCTGGATAATCTGGTGGGGCGGTTAAACGAACAAAAACTGCCGGGAAGCATGGTCTATGACATGTTTCGCGGACAATTTAAGCATATTTGTTATCACACCCATTCGTTTGGGGGGCTATGGCGTTTGATGACGTGTCCGGCGGCCGGATATTACGGCCAAGGGATTGGCTGGCGTGCGTTTTGTTTCATAACGCGCGGCATTTTTAGAAACAAAAGCAATGTTAAAAAGGATAAAGAATGAAAACATTGATATTGGCGGGCGGCCTTGGAACACGTCTGGGCGAAGAAACGCATCTGCGCCCAAAACCCATGGTAGAGATTGGCGGATATCCAATCCTGTGGCATATTATGAAGACCTATTCACACTATGGCCATAATGATTTTATAATTTTATGCGGCTATAAACAGGAATATATCAAGCGCTGGTTTATCGACTATTACATGAACCAGTCGGACATAACGGTTGACCTGAGCGACAACAAGGTCGATGTTCATCGCACCACGTCCGAACCGTGGCGTGTGACATTGCTTGACACCGGTGTTGACACCATGACCGGCAGCCGTATTAAGAAAGCCGCCAAATATATCGACGGCCAGCCCTTTATGCTGACATACGGCGACGGTGTGTCCGACGTGAATATAAACGATTTGCTGGCGGCGCATTCCGCATCCGGCAAACTGGCGACAATGACGGCAATTCAACCGGCCGGCCGCTTTGGTGTTTTGGAATTTGCCCCCGATGGCAAAACGGTTTCATCGTTTCAGGAAAAACCGCGTGGCGCGACCAGTTGGATTAACGCCGGCTTTTTTGTATGCCAGCCCCAGGTCCTGGACTATATCCCCGACGGCAACGGCATCATGTGGGAGGCCGAGCCCCTGCGCGGCCTGGTCGCCGACGGACAGCTGAATACCTTCAAGCATACCGGATTCTGGCATCCAATGGACATGCTGCGCGATAAGGAACATTTAAACAAGCTGTGGGCGTCCGGCCAGGCGCCGTGGCATGTATGGGGCGGCAAAGGGGGAAATCAGCGATGAAAAAAGTAGTTATTACGGGCGGGACAGGCTTTATCGGCACCAATGTCACGAACGAAATGCTGCGCCGCGGATACCAGGTACACCAGATGGTGTACGGCGGCCGTCCGGTGGCGCAGGAAAACGTCGTTTATCACGACATGAATCTGATGGACGCCGCGTCGGTTGATCGTTTTTTTGATAAAAACCCGATTGACAGTTTAATTCATCTGGCATGGTATGTCGGGCCAAAGTGTCATGTGTCCAACCTGAACATGGACTGGGTTATCGCGACGCTGCAATTGCTCAAAAGTTTTGCAGAGCATGGTGGCCGCCGCTTCTTGGGCGCGGGCACCGTATCGGAATATGAATATAAGTACGGCTATCTGCGCGAGGATGAAACGCCGACCAATCCCGGAACACTGTACGGCAACGGGAAAAACGCGGTTTATAACACGGCGCGCGTATATTGCGCACAAAACGGTATAGACTTTAAATGGCCGCGCATTTTCAACCTGTATGGCCCGAATGAAAAGTCGGCGCGTTTAATGCCGTCGGTTATCAATGCGTGTCTGCGGGGCGAAGACGTCCGTGTCAGCGACTGCTTAAAATTTCAAGACTATCTGCATGTAGAGGATACCGCCCGCGGCATCGCGTCGGTATTTGATTCCGATTTGCAGGGTGCGGTCAATATCTGCTCCGGCCGGCCGGTACAGCTGCGTGAAATTGTTGAGAAAATCGCGCGCTTTACCGATTTCCGTGGGCAAATTTTGTGGGGCGCCATACCCGCCGCATTCGGTGACGATTTGGTCGTGGGCCAAAACGACAAATTAAAATCAACAGGCTGGACCCCGAAATATTCATTGGATACGGGTCTTCAACAAACAATCAATTGGTGGAAAGAGGTTCAAAATGTACGGTAATATTTATAAAGACAAAACTGTTTTGGTAACGGGTCATACGGGTTTTAAGGGCTCGTGGCTGACCATATGGCTCCAGATGATGGGGGCGCGCGTGGTCGGATATTCTTTGGACCCCAGCTCCGATAACGGTAATTTCGGTGCATGTCATTTAAGCGGTCGCATGTTTGCGGACGTCCGCGGTGACGTTCGTGATATAGATCATCTGGCGGCGACGGTAAAGAAATTCCGGCCGGAAATGGTCTTTCATTTGGCGGCCCAGGCGCTGGTGCGGCCCTCTTATGAATCCCCGCGCGAAACATTTGAAACGAACATTATGGGTACAATCAATGTGCTGGATATTATGCGCCGCGACGAAAATCTGCGTCGTGCGGTAATGATTACGTCCGACAAGTGCTATGAAAATGTGGAACAGATTTGGGGGTACAAGGAAACGGACCGCATGGGCGGCCAGGACCCGTATTCCGCATCCAAAGGCGCGGCAGAGCTGACCATCGCGGCATATCGTCATTCTTATTTTGACCCGATGAAATTTGACCAGCATGGCAAGGCCGTCGCCTCTGTTCGTGCCGGCAATGTTATCGGCGGTGGCGACTGGTCCGTGAATCGCTTGATTCCGGATTGCATCCGCTATATCCAGGCGGACCGCCCGATTGAAATTCGTAACCCGGTTGCGACGCGCCCGTGGGAACATGTTTTGGAACCCTTGTCCGGATACCTGCGCGTCGGCCAGAAACTGTATGAAGACCCCGTAAAATACGCCACCAGCTTTAATTTCGGACCCGGCCTGGCCGCGAACAAGACTGTGCTGGAGGTTGTGCGCCGCTTGGTCGAATATTACGGCCGCGGCACCGTTATCGACGCATCCGACCCGAATGCGCTGCATGAAAACACTTTGCTGAATCTGGATGTGACCAAGGCGTACACCATGCTTGACTGGGAGGCGCGATGGAATCTGACCGAGGCGGTTCAGAAAACGGTCGACTGGTACAAAGAAGCCCAGAAATCAAAAGACATGTACGATTTTTGTGTAAAACAAATTTTGGAGCATGGCGAACATCATGTCAGATAATACGGCAATCTTGGGTGCCGGATTTGCCGGTGTTTCCGCCGCCTATCATATTGGTCGGCGCGGCGGAACACCCGTCGTGTACGAGCGTGACGCCGACTGGGGCGGCCTGTGTGGTTTTTTCACTTTGGACGGCTTTCGGTTTGACCGTTTCGTGCATTTTACATTCGCGCCCGATGATTACACCCGTGATTTGTTCGAGGCATCGTCCCCGACATATTCGCACCCCAGTGTCTCCGGAAATTATTATCACGGACATTGGCTAAAGCACCCGGCCCAGAACAATCTGGCGCCGCTGACAACGGACGAAAAGGTAAAAATAATCACCGATTTTATCGCGCGTCCCGCCGCGCCCGCCGACGGTTTTAAAAATTACGACCAGTGGCTGCGTACACAGTACGGTAATTATTTTACCGATAATTTTCCGGCAATATATACCCGTAAATATTGGGGATTAAACGCACAGGATATGGAGGCGACATGGATTGCGGGCCGTATGCATTCGCCCGACCTGGCCCAGGTGCTGCGCGGCGCCTTTGAAACACAGAATGAAAATTTTTATTACACAAATTTTATGAAATATCCCCGTCAGGGCGGCTTTCGCAGTTTGATGGACAAATGCCGCGCCGGGTTGGATATTCGCTTTAACAAACGCGTGGCACAAATAGAGCCGGCCACGCGCCGGATTACATTTGCGGACGGCACCGCCACCACATACGCGCGCTTGATTTCATCGTTGCCGATAACGGAAATGGTAAAAATGATTGCGGATGTGTCGTCGGATGTTCGTGCGGCGGCCGACGCCCTGCATTGGACGTGCGGGTACCAGGTGTCGCTGGGGTTCCGTCGGCCGGACGTGGCGAAATACCTGTGGTTTTATATATATGATGCGGATATTCCGCCGGCGCGCGTTTATTCGCCGAATTTAAAGTCGCCGGACAATGTCCCGGCGGGATGCTCCTCGCTCCAGGCAGAGGTGTTCTTTGACTGTCGCGACAAAATTCCCGCCGCGGACCGGGTTCTGCATGACACCACGGAAAAACTGAAGCAGATTTGTGATTTTACAGACGACGACATTGCCGTCCGTGATATTCGTTTTGAACCGTACGCCAATATAACATTCGCGCATGGCACGCGTGAAAATCGTGAAGTCGTGCGCAACTATCTGCGGTCCGTCGGGATTGAAACCATCGGCCGCTTTGGCACATGGGATTATTTATGGAGCCACGATGTTTTTGCCCAGGCAAAGGAGATTGTATAATGAAAAAGGCGGCGTATCGTTTGTTTTCTCATGTGACGTTTGGTGAAACAAGAAGCAATATGAAGATGCATTATCGTCAGCTGGACAAAGCAGCGCGCCAGGCCATTGCACTGGACAATATTCACAAATCGGAAACAGTCGGTATAAGCAATATGTTTCTTCACCAGAAAATGAGCGATATTGTCAATAAACTTTCTGACATGAACGCAGAACTAAATACACGCTTGAATCTTCTTCAGGATCGTATCGCTCAGGCAGAATCAAAGTTAGCCAATACAGTGATTGCAACCACGGCGATGAGTATGGATAAATCTTTTATTGACGTCAGGTGCGATTTTCTAAAAACTTATCCTCGCGCAACAGGTTTTTTAGCAGATGTGCAATATTGCAATTTACATATACTAAAATTTCTGAAAAAATTAACTGATGAAAACGGCTTAAGCTTTTGGCTGCATGCAGGAACACTTATTGGTGCATTACGACACCAGGGATTTGTTCCATGGGACGATGATGTCGATGTAGGAATGATGCGTGCTGATTTTGATGCATTGGTAAATATCGTAGCATCGCGTGATGATTGCCGAATATACAGATATTATAATGACATAACATGCAGTGTATCATACCAGTTCAAAATGAACGATATTCCTGTTTTTATAGATATTGCTGTCTTTGACTGGACAGTAGCCCCAAAACAAGAAGACCGCACAAACTTTCTTGAAAAATTTCGCAATGCCCGTCGGTCATTGGTTGGGGATTTCAGACAAAAGCTGAAATCCCCAGCCGTAGAGAATATTGGATATAATCATTGTGGACCTTATTCGCCATTAATACAAAAAAAGGTTGATGCGCTGATACAAAAATATGCGAATGCCGTTCAAGCCCGCCAAGATCATGGTGACGCCATTTATTTGGGAATGGAAAACTACCCGTTCCCTTATCCGGTAATGGCTGTAGATCAAATGTTTCCTTTGCAAAATATATTGTTTGAAGGGTGCAGTTTTCAGGCGCCGGTAAATGCCGAACTGTATTTGTCTGGATATGGGGACATTTGGGCTTGCCCTGCGGATATTGGCAAAACGCCTCATTTATATGCCTTCGAGCCATTTAGAAAGGAAATAAAACAATTTATAGGAAAGGAAAAAATAAATGACTGAAAAAGAAATGAATACTTTGGAATGCTTTGAATGCGAAATGTATTCATCAGATGTTCATAAAGACGTCAAACCTGTGTTTGATGATACATCAAGCGCAATATGCTTGGTATCCAGCGATGAATATGCGCCGTTCGCTTCGTTGGTTATTCAGGGGATAAAGGATAATGCCTCTGCGGACAAGAAGTACGATATAGTTGTTTTAACCAAAGATATGGAGATGCGCAACATATACGTACTTGAACAAATGGCGTCAGATCACCCAAACATATCCATACGTGTTAGAAATGTTCAGTCACAGATTAAAAATTTGAAATTTTACACATGGGCGCATTTTACCATTGATACATACCTGCGGCTGCTTATTCCAAGTATATTTAAAGACTATGACCGGGTTTTATATTTGGACAGTGATATTATCGTTAATCATGATGTGGCTGATTTGCTAAATATAGATATGGGGAATAATTATATCGCGGCGGCATATGACACGCATGTCGTATCATATAATCATTCCGTTGATGATTATAGCCAGTATAACATAGAAACGCTGGGGCTGACTGATCCTGATAAATATTTTCAAATGGGTGTTGCATTATATAACATCGGTAAAATAAACAAAGACTACCAGCCGAGTTATCTGATAACAGAAGCATCTAAGGCTAAATTAAAATGGCTTGACCAAGATTTCTTGAATAAAACATTTCGTGGTCATATAAAACCCATTTCTAACAAATGGAATGTAATGATTTGCAACAGATTGCCCATATTAGATGAGGTTTATCTGCCTGAAAAGATGCGCCGTGAATATGCAGACGCTCGTCGAGATCCATACATCGTCCATTATGTTGGCAGATGTGCCCCGTGTTTTACATTAAAGCCTGATTTGTGGACTTTCTTCTGGAAATATGCACGTCGCAGTCCATATTACGAAATAATTTTGCAAAAGATGGCTCTAAATGCATCGCACATGTATAATTTGGATATCAAAGAACAGGAGCGCTTATCCTATTTGCCATCTTGGCCCCGTATTAGATATGCGTATTATCGTTTAATGCAGCATATTTCAACAGGGAAAAATTATTTAAAATTTAAGCAGAAAAAGAACAACATAAAAAACGCATTGCGTGCAAGAAGATAGGACTTTGTCGCGGCCATGGCTTATACATATGAAATTTCAGGAAATAATAATCATATCGTTCTTTTTGACGATATGGGGAATGAGTTTTGTATAGAAGATGATATTCCTGGGCTGTTTTTGCGTGTTGGCGGTAATAATAACATCATAAGAATCCACAAAAACACGGTGTTTAATAACAGCAGCATCGCCATTGAAAATGATAATGCAGAAATAGAAATCCAAGAATCAAGCCATCTTTGCATCTTGGTTGGGATAGCGTCCGGTTACGGTCAAAAATTACATATTGGGCGTGAAACCAGAATAGGTGGGGCTAATTTTTCACTGGCTGAAAATTCGCAGATTTTTATCGGTGATAATTGTCTGCTTTCATATGATATTCAATTTATGGCCGCCGATGGGCATTCCATTTTTGACAATGACACCCATGAATTCCTGAATAAGCCACTGCCAATCGTTATCGGGAATCATTGCTGGATTGGGTGGCGGTGTACAATATCAAAGGGCGCAGGACTTGCAGATAACAGCGTTTTGGGAATGTGCAGTGTATTAAGCCGTAAAATATCTACGCCAAATGTTGCCATTGCAGGGGTGCCCGCTCGCATATTGCGCAGAAATATAAACTGGTCATCGGATCAGCTGTTAACATTGTATCAGCGCGGCTGGTGTGAAGCGGTCGTTGACAAAGATGTCGTAATGGCTTTTTCATGCAGTAATTACTACGTGCCGTATTTGGGTGTGGCGCTTACATCGTTGGCGGAACACATATCCCGCTCAAAGAATTATAAGATTTTTATAATGGAAAACGGGCTTAGCGACAAAAACAAGTCAAATCTTATGGCGATTGCTGCAGATAAACCCAATATGTCAATTGAATTTAAAAATGTTTCCAAATTGGTGCAAAATCTGGAGCTGCCGACACGCGGCCATGTATCGCGTGAGACATTTTTTAAGTTGCTTATACCTACATTGTTTCGTGAATATAGACGCGTTATGTTTTGTGATTCAGATATTTTGTTTATGTCGGATCCCGCGCCGCTGTTCTTTATGGATATGGGCGATAAAAAGATAGCCGCAGGTTTGTGCCATTTATGGAATGGAATCTTAAATATGCGCTCAGAAATTGCGGAATATGCATCGCACGATTTGCACTTAACGAATGCCGATGCGTATTTTCAAGGCGGAATATTGTTGTTTAATAACGAACAAATCAGTGATGACGATGTTGCGGCGATGATGAAAATTGCTGCGGGTAAAAATTATCATTTTTTGGATCAAGATGTGCTGAATATGTATTTTCAGGATAGTTGCTGCTTGTTTGACAGTGCCTGGAATTATGAAACGCCTCAGCAAAGTTTTGTTAAAAGTAATGAATTTATGTCGCCGGCGCATTTGGCCGCATATAATGCTGCAGGCGAAAATCCGCTTATCATACATTATTCTGGGCCGGACAAGCCGTGGCTGGATACGCATGAAGATCATGCCGGTGATTGGTGGAAATGTGCCCGCCGCTCATTGTTTTATGAAGATTTACAAGACCGTCGTTCCGCATACGTTGCCAAAATTGTGTATATTCGTACACATACAGGACGTATGCACTTTAAGTGCATGATGTATCGGGTCGCTCGGCATTTGTGCGGCGGGGATTTAAGAAAAAAATTACGCTCTGAATATGATAGGCTTAAAACCTTAATTCGGCATGCTGCCGATTTTGATAGTTAAAAAAATTATAAATTGGCCATTATTCCGCTTCAAGTTTGGCGCGCGCCTTGTTTATGGCAGATGCGCCTACATAGTATTGGCCGGCAATTAACTCTACTTTTTCGTCCGTTTTTACTATTTTTGTAAATTCTATACACGGCGCCGCAGTCAGCTCTTTACGTGTTTGTGCCACCATTGCCAGTAGATTGCCTTGATATCCTAAAAACATTATTGTTCCCTCTCTGTTATACGCTATGCCATATAAGATTTGGCTTTTACAAACCTGAAATATGCGGTTGCGCCGGAAAAAGAGTACGATACAGTAACCGTATCCCCCGCGGCGGCGGGCACCCACAGATACTTGGCACCTGTTTGATAGCCATCGGTTGTTATTCCAATACCACTGCTAAGGTTTAATAGCGTAAGATATGCTCCTGATGTTCCGGCCGCTTTATTAATTGTAAAATATCCGCTGGCGGGTGCTGTGTATCTGGCACCACTGGCGCCCAGCGCCAACTCAATATAATTGGAACCTGGCATTATTTGTGTCGCAATTTCGTCTCTGCTGGCCAATATTGTGCCGCCGGGCGTGACTCCGTCATGAACACGCAACGTGTTCAGGTCGGTGTCAACCGTAACCTCGCCGGGGGCGCCTGTAAAGTTATTATGCTGGGCGCTGGTGCCGCGGCGCATTTGTATTTGTCTTGCCATCAATTTTCTCCTGTGTATTAAAAAGAAATTTGATGGATGCGTCCTGTTTGAAGTGTCTGTATCCAACCGATTTCTGTGAATAATGCCCGTCGTGCGGACATAAAAATGAAAAAATCCCGTTGTCGGGAAATCTAGGGGGGGAGAAATTTTCTAAGTGCATTTTGACATAAAATGTCTTTAAAGTCAAGGCCTTATTTGAATTTATGATATAGTTCATATAAAGATTGGAGGTGAGAATGGTATATGGTTATATCAGGGTCAGCACAGACCGTCAGGATTGTGCAAGTCAGAAAATAGGGATAGAGCGCAAGGCGAATGCATTGGGCTTGAGTATCGGCCGCTATGTCCAGGATGCGGGAATATCCGGCGTGCGGTCGCCGGATGATAGGGCTCTGGGGGCATGCCTGCGTGGGCTGCGCCCCGGTGATGTCATAATTTGCTCGGAACTGTCGCGCCTGGGGCGGCGCATGTTCATGATAATGCGAATATTGGAGCATTGCATGAACCGCGGGGCAAAGCTTTATACGGTCAAAGATAATTATGTCTTGGATGATAATCTTCAGGCGCGCGTCCTGGCGTTTGCATTCGGCCTTGCTGCCGAAATAGAGCGCGACCTTATATCCCAGCGCACCAAAGAGGCGCTGGCCCGTCGTCGTGCATTGGGATGCCCGTTGGGACGGCGTCCCGGATCACGTAACCGCTCGCATAAACTGGACGGGCAGCACGATACAGTGCGACAAATGTTGCGTGCCGGCTACTCGTATCGTGAAATTGCCCGCCGCTTTAATGTCTGTCCTGCGACGGTATATCGCTTTCTCGGCAAGATACCATCTGTGCAGACAGCAGCCTAGTAGGTGCATTTGATGGTTGTAATATTAAATACTCCGCTACTATCATAATATGTGCCTATGGGTAAATAGCACTCGCCCTGGGTCTTGGCCGCAGTTGCCGATGTCCCGCGTGCTTTGTTGGTCCGGGCGCTGTCGGTATAAATGCCGGTCGCCTCCGGACATTGGGTACAGCCGGTATTTATTGCTGTCGCTGTGCCATAATATCCCGCAGTGCATTCGTATGCCGACTGCTTTTTTTTGCATGTGTTTGTGCTGCTGTCCCAGGTTCCGCTGTATGTAACAACCGTGGTGCCAATTGTAGCGGTGCTGGTTGTATAATCGCAACATAATTGCTCCACTGCATTACAGGCCGTCGCAGATTGATTGTTGGCAAGACATGTGCACACCGCGGACGCCATGGCTGCAAAATAGCCGTTATACTGTGCAACGTAACTTGTGCTACAGGTTTGTGGCGGAGAGCTTCTATATGCAACAAGCATTTTCGTATAGTCCGATTTTAACTCGTCGCATGTTATTGCTGCATTTGCGCCGCATCCGCCGCACAGTATAAGCAGTCCGGCGCAACCAAATATGTGTTTCATGATAATTCACCCCTTTGTTTTTTCTTAAACAAAACCGCCAATGAAACGGCGGTCGGGGATTTGAAAAATCATAATAGAAAATGACCCTGTGGCTTTTGGGTTGCCCCTTTTGTATAACCACAGACCCCCGACTATGTCTGGTCGGGTGATATAAAATACGTGGCGCACCAAGCGCCGACAATATTCTTATCTGTCGGATGTAATACGTTGCCGTATTATTCTATTACGGGATTTTCAAGTCCCGAATCCACTATCCACATGAATTCGAAATAAAGTATAATTTATAAGCATGTTAAAAACAAGGAATTTTATATGGTAATTAAAGATAAACGGCCGCATCGCGACCGTTAAATTTCTGGTGGGGACACAGGGACTCGAACCCTGGACCCAATGATTAAAAGTCATTTGCTCTACCAACTGAGCTATGTCCCCAGAACCGGACCCGGAAAGGGAGAACGCAAAGGTTCTTTTTCCGTGGTTCGGGGCCAATTTTGACATATAAAAAATAAAAATGCAAGAAAAAATACTAATTTTTAATTCGTTTGCGGTATTTTTGTATCCAATGCCTGTTGCAGCATTTTTTGAAAATTCATCGCCGTGCCTGCATCTGAATCCAGCCAGTCCGCAATTCTGCCAAAAATATCAATCGTGTACTTAGCAGCGGCTTTTTTATCCTTGTGAAACTCCAGTTCGTTTATAAGGTGCAGCAAATCCAGCGCCAATCCGCCCAGATTTTGCAGACTGGCCGCGTCCAGTATGTTGTTTTTGCCGTATTTGTATATCATATCGTCCAGTTCCGTATGATACGCCCCCAGCTGGCGCAGCTGGTCTGGTTTTGTCTTGAAATGTTGCGCTGTCAAGCGGGACGATGCGTCGCGCATTTTATTCAGTGTCGCCAGTGTTAATTTCCCGTGCATTCCCGTCATCTGGCGCAACAGTATCGTAAGCCCCAGCATCGTCGCCGACAGGCGTGACGACATGCTGGTCGCCAGTGTCTGGTTAAGTTTTTTGGATATTTTATAATTTGAATAATCGTACAGTAAAAACACAATCGGAATCGACAGCAGCGATGCCGAAATGTTGTTCATCAGGTCGGCAATATTTGGATCTTTTATGTTATCGACCGTCACCAGAAACAGCGCCACGCCACCAGCAATGGATAACATGTACGGAATGGATTTTAACAATATGTCGCGAAATTTTGTATTCATGTGGACAATTTTATAAAATCAAGTCACATGAATACATAGGAACGTTTATATCACGTCTATGCCGTCGGCGCGAACCACTGCGCCGGGTGTCGGCGGCGTCTGGGTGGTGTACCGATGTTGCCGGTATCTGCGTATGCACGTGGTCGCCCATATCCCGACCAGCCCCAGCATGCATCCCAAAATCAGCACGCTGTACCGCCAGCTGCCAAACAACGACCCCAGACCGATTATCAGGCTAACCAGCATATATGTTGCCTGGTCCGTCATACTGTACAGTGACAGTACCTCCATTCTGTGTCGTGACGGGGTGCGGTCTTGGAAATGTGCATATGTCACGATTTTTACAATCGAGCACAGCATATACGCCGCCCCCAGCGCAATCAGCCCCCAAATGTTATAATACACGGCAAACACTATGAACAATGCCCCCGATACGATAACCAGTGAATACAGCCACGCCCAGCGCGCGTTATAGAACCGATGCGCGACGCCTTGGCCCGCCACCTGACAGCACAGCATAAAGAACGGCACGATGCCGATAAATTCAGGGCGCAATCCGATATCAACCCCGATAAGGCTTAAATAATCATTTAAATATGAGAAATTTGTCACCATAACGCACAGTGCCAACAGGGCAATCAGTACCGGTGTTTGGCGGAATGTCGCCAGTCCGGTCTTTATTTGCGCGCCCAGACTGACGTTCTGGCCAATGCCGACATATTCCTCTATCAGCTGCATCCGCATTAAAAACAGCATCGACAGCGCCAGGCATACGACCGTGGCGGCGGTAATTACCTCGTACCCAAAGAACATCAGCAGCGAACCCGCCGCCGACAGAGCCTTGGCCGCCGACGCGATATTGCGGCGCCGTCCCAATATTTTGGCATACACGTTTGAATGCGTGCGGGCCTGAACCTCGTCATACAGTACGTCTTCGGATATGGCGTCATAAATGGCGCCATGCATTCCCCACAAAATCATGCCGATTGCAAATCCGACAAAGCACGGCCATATAATCCACAGAATAAAAGCGACGATTTTTAATACCTGGCCGGCGAATAACACATTTTTTGCCCCAAATTTTCTGGCAAGCCAAGTCAGCGGGAATTGCGTCACAATAATGGCCCCCGACCACAGCATCAACAGTACCGATATTCCGATATCGGAAACACCGTTCGACTGCATAAATACGGCATATACGGGCGACAGCCACATCAGGGCGTTAAAAAAAGTGTAGCCATATATATTTGCTAAAAATCGTTTAAGTGATGAATTTCCTTCCATGTTGGGGATATTATACACGATTTCCTGGGTTGCAAAAGCCAAAAATATTGAAATTTTGTCAAAAAGTACTATAATTATACGGGTACCAAAGGGGGCGCAATATGGCTGACGTTTCAATGAAAGACTTTTTACTGCAGTATTATATGCAGCGTCGCTTTAACAATATGCCGCCAGAGGTATTTGCCAAATATGAAGATTATCTAAAGGGAAACGAGGGCAAGGGCGACTTTCGCGGCAACATGAAAGAGTGGCGCGACAAGTTAATGCACGAGCAGCCCGCCGGCAGCGGCAAGTATGTCCAAAATGATTTGCCCGACCCGAATGGTGCGGATTTTCATTTAACGGACGACGAATGGAAAAAGCTGTACAAGGCGTTTCGCGACGCATTCCGTTCCATGTCGGCGTCGCGTGATGATTTCAAGGAAAACAAAGACGCAATCACATTTCTGGACGAATATTTCGGCGGTGCGGCGACGCATATGTTTTCCAATATTGTTGCAATGCCGGATGCTGAAACTGAAATACAGGGTGATTTGAAATCATTCTTGCTAGCGCATCAGGATACTTTGCCCACTGTGCTTAGACAATGGGGATTGTTAGATGACGGGTTTAAGTATTCGGACCTGCTATCTGGTATAACATCAAAAAAATATAACAAAGACTTAAAATTTCAGCAAAAACTGGTACAAATTGCTGATTATTTGACTTCTTATCAGTATGACCAGGATTTTCGTACGCGTCTGCAAATGGGGGCAAATGACTCCATTGATTTCTCAAAAACAAGAGACGGATTCAATGATGCAGCTATTCCGGACGCAAAGTTAAACGCGTTTAAGCGCGATTATGGAAACCTGTTGAACTCTGTTGAAAAGAAGAAAATCAACCAGGTTTTCAAGAATCACGACGGCGGCAAGATTACCGGCCAGATAGATGCGGCCAAATCAAAGGTCGAATATGACAACAAGGAAAGCGATGATTATGTCCCACCAAAACGTGACGATGAATTAACGCCTCTGCAACAGATGCGGCGATGGGCTGGGAATACCTGGGATGACATTCTGGGAAAGTATCTCAGCGCCCATGGAAACCGTGTCTATTTTTCGCCGTCCGCGCGCTTGATTGTTCAGGCGATTGACAGCGCGAAAATAAAGCCGACCGACGGTATTGATAAAGTTTTGTCCAGTGCGGGCGATATTAAAAAAGGCCTGCAATATAAATCGCCGACCGCGACCGAGCATTTTGACTGGTTCACAAAGGCGCTGACGGAATTAAAGGCGACAATGCCAAAGGCATTTGCGGGCGCCTTGAAAAACGGTTCTCAGCTAAAGGCTATCGTGGCCGAGATGATAACCATGGCCGTCCGTGACGGCAAGATGGAGCATGCCAAGACCGCATTGGAGGTTCTGTCCGTCATCAAATACGGATACACCACCAGCAAGATTATGGATGCCATGCGACAGGAAGAGCTGAAAATCTTTTCCGACGGCGGCCTGTCGTGGAACAAGAACCAGGGAATGCAATTCGTTACGACCGCATTGGATAAAAGTATCAAGGCGGCCTTTATCGGTGTCGGATACGGAATTACAATGGTCGGCAATGCATGGCGTTTAAACGGCAGCAAGTTTAACGGCCGTCGCGGCCGCCTGAAGGAAGACCAGGAAAGATGGGCCGCGCAGAATGCCGCCGACAAGGCGGCGGCCACCGCGCGCCGCGATGCAGAGAATGCCGCCGACATTACCGCACGCCAGCCGTTTGAAAACGAATTGACCCGCTTAAACCGTGCCGGCATTAACGACAGCACACTGGCCGCCAAACAGGCTGAGGTTGACCGCCGCACCCGGCGTGCCGAGGTTCGCCGCCAGCGCCTGGAACGTCGCAAGGCCAGTCCGCGCTATATCAATGCTGCGGAAAAAGTGACAAAGGTTGACACCTTAAATGACGAATTGGAAGCTCTGGCGTCAGAGTTGCTGGGGCTCCGGGGCGAAATAACGACATTGCAGAATGATATTAATGCACTGGATGTTCGCTTAAACGACCCGGCGACATATGCCGGCATGCCCGCGCCGGCGGCAAACGCCCTGGCGGCCAGTATTGCCCAGGAAAAGCGTGCCAAGGAAAATGAGCTGGCGGCAAAAACGACGACCGTTACCAATAAAATGAATGAAGCGGCCGCCAAGAGTGCCGAATACCAAGCGGAAACCGGCCAGACTTGGCGTACGGGAATTGCCGCAACGCCCACCGGGCATGGCGCCGGATATGCGTCGGCGAAATCCGTTGTCGATGCCGCCACACGCCAAGAGGCTTTGGACCAGCGTTATGAAGACACCACGTCGCGTCAAAAAGAAAAGATAGAGCAGTTCAAAGAGGCACGTGATGCCGTAGAAGAACTTAATAATCGAATTGATGAGCGTAATCAGGAAATCGCCCAGTGGGATGACAAGCATAAAGACCAGTACATGGAATTGATGGCGTATTGGGATATGCTGGAAAGCGGCCGCGACAGTCATACGGGGGCCATGTACAAATGGGGATTGCTGCGCAGTAACAAGCACAGCCAGAAACAGTTTGACAAGAAAAAGGGCAATATAATCAGCTCTAATCTGAATGGATATCAATATGCCGCTTGATTTTTCGGCCGATTTGTGATATAATCAGAACAACATGGCGCCGCGTTTCGCGGTGCTTTTTTATTTCTCCAATTTTTAAATCAAAAGGATTTTAAATGGCACGAGTTTTACAAATTCGTCGCGGCACCGCCGCACAGAATGATAATTTTACGGGACTGGCGGGCGAACTGTCGTTTGATACGGACGCCAAAACACTGCGCGTACATGACGGTGTGTGTCTGGGCGGATATGCGCTGGCCCGCGCCGACCGAATTCCGGACCCGAACACATCGTTTGATATAAATTCTGTATCGGACGATTTCTGGACGGCCAAGATTGCGCAGTTTGCGCCCGCGCCGTTCACCGTTATAACCAGCCGCGCCGTCCCCATGCGCGCGACAACGGCGATTGAGTACATATTTAATACCGATTTAACACCGTTTCTGGTAAACACCGTTTTGGTCTGTGCCGCGGCGGATGCCGGATATTCCGTCGGCGAAGAGGTCGCCGCATTCGGCATCGGCGCATACACCGCCACGGCGCCGAACGTTTTCCGGGATGAATCCGGGGTGCATGTCCGCATGTTTGTCGGGAACCAGAACGCATGGGTGTGCCACCGCAACACGGGCGCCGTTACCACCACGACGGCCGGCAGCTGGAACATTCAATTCCGACTTTACTGTTGAAAATTCTTGCCGCATTTGCTAGCCTGATTGGGCATCAGTTAATGAAAGGATAAATTATGTACATACTTGCGCTGAATTGTGGTTCTTCGACATTAAAGTTTCAGGTTTTCGACACAAAAACATACCTGCCGGTATTTAAGGGCAATGCCGAAAAGATAGGCGAGCAGGGGTCTTTTGTCACATTCAAGTCCGACGCAAATCGCGGCAAAAAAGAAATTGAAATGCAAAACCATTCCGATGCGTTGACGGCGGTTATCGATTTACTGAAAGAAAACGGCATCCCGTTGTCTGAAATCGGCGGTGTGGGCCACCGCGTTGTTCATGGCGGGGACAAATTTGCCTGCTCGGTTGGGGCAACGGACGAGGTTGTAAAAACAATTCGCGAGTTAAGTTCCTTGGCGCCGCTGCATAACCCGGCGAATTTAATCGGCATTGTCGCCGCGCGCGAAGTGCTGCCGAACGCCAAACAGGTCGCCGTATTCGACACCGCGTTCCATCAGACGCTGCCGGATTACAATTACCGCTATGCCGTGCCGGGTGCATGGTATCGCGAACTGGGTGTGCGCAAGTATGGATTTCATGGCACGTCGCATTTGTATGTGGCAAAGCGTGCGGCGGCGTTGCTGGGCATGCCGGCCGGTGAATGCAACATTATATCAATGCATATGGGGTCCGGCGCGTCGGCGTGCGCGATTAAACACGGATACAGCATTGACACGTCGCTGGGTATGACACCGCTGGCGGGGCTGGTTATGGGAACTCGCTGCGGCGATCTGGACCCGTCGATTCCGTTCTATGTAAAAGAGCAGCTGGGCCTGTCCGATAAATTGATTATGGAGGCCCTGAACAAACAGTCTGGTATTTTGGGCGTGACGGAATGCTATGCGGACCGTCGCGATGTTCTGGAACACTTCCGCGAAGACGACAAATGCCGCCTGGCCATGGATATGGAGGCCGCACGTGCTAAAAAGTTCATCGGCTCTTACATGGCCGCCATCGAAGAGCCGACGCATGCAATCGTCTTTACGGCGGGTGTTGGCGAAAACAATGCGGAAATTCGCGCAAAAATATGCGAGAATATGGAACACATGGGCGTAAAACTGGACCCGGCCAAGAACGAGGCCGCCAAGGCCTTCCTGGGCGCCGGTGAAATGGAAATCAGCGCGCCGGATTCGCGTGTTAAGGTATTTATGATACCGACAAACGAAGAATTGGTTCTGGTCGAGGACACCGTTGCAATCATGAACGGAACGTATAATCCGGACCATGTAAAAATGGATTATTCATTTGCGAAATAAAGGAAAGCCCCTTGTGGGGCTTTTTCTTTTTGACATTGCCTGTTTGAATTTTGTACCCTAATACCCAAAGTATGGGGGGGATTATGAAATATCTCGGGCAATTTTGCGTCATAATGGTATTCGTCGCACTGGGCGAATTGTTGGAATATTTAATCCCGCTGCCAATCGCAGGCAGTATTTACGGCCTGGTTCTGCTGTTTTTGGCGCTGGCCACGGGACTTGTAAAACTGTCGTGGGTGGCCGATGTTGCGGATTGGTTTCATGGAATCATGGGGCTGTTTTTTGTCGCCCCCGCGGTCGCAATTATAAATATATGGGGCGATATCGCCGACGTGTGGTGGCGTCTGGTCCTGCTGCTGGTTATAACTTACTTTGTGTCAATGATAACAACGGGCGTCACCGCCCAGGCGTTGATAAAGGATAAAAAAGCGCAGGAGGCCAAAAAATGATGGAATTTGTAAATGCCGCGCAATACTTTGGAATTGCTCTAACGCTTTTAATGTTCATGGCGGCGGTTTATATCAATCGGCGCATGCCGGGGGCTCTAACAACGCCGCTGTTTCTGGCAACGATATTTGTGGTTATATTTTTAACCGCGTTTGATATCCCGTACGAGGCTTATAACAAAGGTGCCCAATACATAACGTATTTTCTGGTTCCCGTGACGGTATGCTTTGCCGTTCCGATGTACCGCCAGATGCCGCTGTTGAAAAAACACGCGCCGGCAATATTGCTGGCCATGGCAATCGGTGTCGCATCATCTGTTTTCGCCGTATGCCTGATATGTATATTTTTAGGCCTGGGCGATATTGTTGCGCGTTCTTTGGCGGCGATATCCGTCACAACCGCAATCGCGATTGGCATTACCGAAAAATTGGGCGGTGTGGTCGCGTTGACCGTGTCGTCCGTGATTGTCACCGGAATATTGGGCGCATCGGTCAGTGACCTGGTCTGTCGCAAATTCGGATTAACCAATCCGATTGCGCGCGGTCTGGCAATCGGTAATGCGTCGCATGCGGCCGGCACAACCAAGGCGATGGAAATGGGCCCCGTCGAAGGCGCAATGAGCAGCCTTGCCATCGTCATATCTGGTTTAATGACGGCGGTTGCGGCGCCGTTGATTGTCACAATGTTTTTTGGCGGATGATAAAACGCGGCAATCTGTTCGTGTAATGTGACGCAAATCCTAACTAAGAACCTTTTCCCAAATGCAGTATTCGCATTGAAACCGGATATTAAACAGGTTATAATTCGTCTGTCTTTAATCTTAAGACATTACAAACCTTGAAAGGAGAAAAAACAGATGAGAGGATTGACAAACTATATTTTGAAACCGTTAACGTTTATCGGCGCTTTGAACTGGGGGCTGGTCGGCTTGTTCGGTTTCAATTTCGTGACGTTTTTGTTCGGACCGGCAACCGTCGCCAGCAGCATTGTATACTGCATAATCGGTATTGCGGCGCTGCTGTGGCTGATTGTCATGTTTGTTGACAAACCAATCCGCGGTGAACGATAGACACCGTAACCCAATTCATGTCAATTTGGCGCCCCTGTTATGGGGCGCGTTTTTTTATAAATAAAAATCCTCTTTTCAATCAGGGCCGCCCGCGCTATATTTTCATGCATGGAACATTTTGTTGACGCGCATTGCCATTTTAACCGGGCCGCCTTTTCAGATTACACGGGGGCGGGGCGCTTTATATGCAATGCCGTGACGATGGAAGACTGGGAACCGCTGGCGGCGGTGGCGCGGGCGGATACGCGTATATCGGTGGCGTTGGGCGTTCACCCGTGGCATATCGCGGGACTGCACACCGGATGGACGGACGCGCTGCGCCGAATGCTGGGCGAAAATCCGCATGCCGCGGTCGGGGAAATAGGGCTGGACGCGACGCACGATAACCCGGACGCGCAGTGCAACGCATTCATCGCGCAATATTTGATTGCGGCCGACATGGGCCGCGCGGCGCATATCCATTGCGTTCGCGCATGGGATAAAATGCTGCATTTGCTAAAGACACTGCCGCGCGCGCCCGTGATTGTGGCGCATCGCTTTTCCGGAAATACACATATTCTGCGCGCGCTATGCGCAATGTCTGATAATATTTATTTTTCATATCGCGACGTTTCCGGCCCGCGCACGCGCGATGCGGTTGCCGAAACGCCGCTGCACCGAATATTGGTCGAAACAGACGGCTTTGCCCCGGCGCCGGCCGCGATTGCACGCACAATATCCGACATTGCACAAATTCGTGGCATGTCCGCCGCAGATATGGCAAATATAATATATGACAATTCATTACGGGTGGTAAATAATGGACAGATTGCATAGAACCAAAATGTTGCTGGGGGAAAACGGGGTGGCGCGCCTGCGCGCCGCGACAGTGATGGTCGTTGGTGTCGGCGCGGTCGGCTCTTTCGCGGTAGAGGCCTTGGCGCGCAGTGGTGTCGGCCATTTGATTTTAGTTGACGCCGACACGGTCGAAGAATCAAATATAAACCGCCAGTTGTTCGCGCTGGATTCGACCGTCGGTCGGGCAAAGGTTGACGTTGCCGCGGCGCGCATCCACGATATAAATCCGGATACCCGGGTTGACGCCCTGCGCATGTTCTTTGATGCGGATACAAAATTGGAATGCCGCCCGGATTATATAATCGATGCAATCGACACCGTCGGGTCCAAGGTGGCCTTGGCCCGCTGGGCCCAGGATATCGGCGCGCCGTTTATCGCCAGCATGGGCGCCGCGCGCAAGACGGACATGTCCCGCATACATGTCGCGCCGTTGTCAAAGACGTCCGTCTGTCCGTTGGCCGCGCGCATGCGGCGCCTGATACGTGACGCAGGACTGCGTGATTTTGATGTCGTCTATTCGACCGAGGCCGCCGCCCCATGCACTGCGGCCGGACGTGCCTTTGGTTCATTGATAACCGTGACCGGGGCGTTCGGATTAACGCTTGCCAATCATGTGATAAAGAATTTAACAGATTCATAATGCGGCCCCTGTCGGCATATGGTATAATTATTACAATGATTCCGGGAATTATGGCATTTTCTTTATTGGCGGCCCCGCTGGCCGCGCCCGCGGATGTTCCGGCCGCGGCGCCCGTATATGCCGGCGTCGCACTGGCGGATGCGGACGCGTCGCCTGATTTGACGCCCGTCGCGGATGGGGACGACCCAACGCCGACCCAGACGCCGCTGATATCGATAAACACCGATGTTTTGGACATGAGCTGGACCGGCGCCATGGAGCTGTCCGACCCGACCCTGCGCCCCGGCGGAATTGTACTGCCGTTTTTAGAATCATACCCCATTGATAATCTTGAGGTAAAACTGCGCCTGTTAAACGTAAAGTTTTAAATCCGGGGATATTCCCCGGATTTATCAGTTCGTGTAATAACAATCAGATGTGAACGTATATGTCCCGACATCGTCCGTCATGGCCGTGTTTGCAGGGATATGGCATGACGTTATCGCGGTGCTGCCCGCCGCCGATGTCCCATATACGCCGCCCGATGACGGACAGCGCGTGCATCCCGACGTTCCGTTTGTGGATGCGCCGTAATATCCGACCGCGCATTGATACGCCACTGTTTCATAACAAGTGTTGCAGTTGCATGTGCGTGTCGTCTTTTTCATGTACCCGGTGCCGGCCGCGGACCAATCGGCGTCGCTGGCGCAGTTGCTGCACCCATTGCAGTCTTCCTTACATGTGTAAAAAATCGCTTCGTTCATACAGTCTGTCAATCTTTCCGTTGTTTTCTCTGTTCGGGTATATCCTGTCGGGCACTTCATGCATGAATAGACCTTGTTATTGCCATAACATGTCGATGTCTTGTATTGGCAGTTAGAGGTTAAGTCTATTTCTTCATACGATTGGGCGCCACATGCCGATGCCATACATGCCACGGCCACTGCATTTGCGCCGCCGGTTACAAGACTTAGTATGCCTGCGGCGGCCATTATTTTTATCATATTTCGTTCTCCTGTTGTTTTTGTAAACAAAAAACCACCGGAAATTCAGGTGGCAGGAGGTTCGAAACTATCGTAAAGAATAGCAGTGTGCTTTCAATATATGGCACACTCCTCCTGCCCCAAAAGACAGGAGACGTTTATCGTCCGCATGACGCTTTACGAGAGGTTTCGACGCCTCAACATCGGAAATCCCGATGTCACAGCGATTATGTCACAGATTCTAAAAATTTACCAGCGATTTATTGATTGGCAATGGCGCGCTCAAATTCCGCCTCGTCCCAAACAGTAAGCCCCAGCTCTTGGGCCTTGGCCAGTTTGCTCCCAGCCTCCGCCCCGGCCAGAACAATGTCGGTCTTTGCGGAAACGCTTCCTTGTACTTTGGCGCCCATTCGCTCCAGAATTTCTTTGGCCTCGTCCCGGGTGTATTTGGTCAAAGTGCCCGTCAGAACGATTTTCTTGCCCGCCAGCGGTCCGTCCGCCGGCGCCGAAACGACCGCCGCATCGCGTACGCGGATCTGGGCCAATAACGCGTCCAGTACGTCCGAATTATGCGTATCCGCAAAGAACGATGATATTTCGTCGGCCATAACGTCGCCGATTCCGTCGATTTGTTTCAATTTCCATACCGGCGCGCACCGCACCGCACTCAGTGTCCCAAACGCATTTGCCAGGATTTTTGCCGTTGCCTGGCCTACCTCCGGAATGCCGATTGCATATATAAAACGGTGCAGCTCGATATCGCGCGCCCGCTCAATCGACGTATTCAGATTTGCCACGGATTTGTCCCCAAACCCGTCCAGCTTTTTTATATCGTCGCCGTGCCGCGATACAAGCGTGAATATGTCCGCCGGCGTTTCAATCCATCCGCGCTGGGTAAATTGTTCCAACTGACGTGTCCCCAGGCCCTCTATGTCAAACCCTTTGCGCGAAACAAAATGCTCCAGCTCGCCAATTCTTTGCGCCGGACAGCCCAATGTGTTTATACACCGGCGGGCAACCTGGCCGGCCTCTTGCACGACCGCGCCGCCGCATACCGGACAAACGGTCGGAAATTCAAATTCCGCGCCGCCGGCCGCGTCCGCAACACCGACAATCTGGGGAATTACGTCGCCCGCGCGCTGAACCGTCACGCGGTCGCCAACCCGCACCCCCAGACGCGCAATCTCGTCCGCGTTGTGCAGCGTTGCACGCGACACCACCACGCCGCCGATATTTATCGGCTCCAGCTCCGCCACCGGGGTCAAAACACCCGTGCGCCCCACCTGAACCGTTATCGCGTTCAGTGTCGTAATCGCGCGCGCCGCGGGGAATTTATACGCAACCTCCCACCGCGGGCTGTTTGCGCGCGACCCCATGCGCTCCTGTAAATCAACATTGTTTACCTTCAATACCAATCCGTCTATATCAAACGGAATATCGGCGCGCATCATCATGATGTCGTTGTATGCCGCCTGAATTTCGGCCATGTCGTGCGCGGTATGGGCCCAGCGGCGGGTTGTTTTGAATCCCCATGATTCCAAGCGGTCGAAAAATTCGCTCTGCGTCGCCCAGTTGCGTGATGACAGTTCACCGTATGTATACCCGAATGCCGACAGGCGCCGCGTGGCCGTAACCTCCGGATTTAATTGGCGCAGGGACCCAGCCGCCGCGTTTCGCGGATTGGCGAATACTTTGTCGCCGCGCGCGTCCGCGGCCTCATTCAATGCGATAAAGTCGGCGCGCATCATGTAAACCTCGCCGCGAATTTCAATAACCTCCGGGAAATCCCCGGCCAGTTTCTGCGGAATATCCGCAATAGTGCGCAGGTTTTCCGTTATATCCTCGCCGATGGTTCCGCTGCCGCGTGTCAGGCCGCGCACAAACACACCATTTTCATAGCGCGCGGAATAAGACACGCCATCGACTTTCAATTCTATAAATAAATCCTTGTCGGCCAGTTTTTCAAACCAGTCGGCCACCTCTTTTTCGTCAAATACATCTGAAATGGACAGCATGGGAACACTGTGCGGATGCGACTTGAATTTGGCCGCCACCGCCGCCCCGACATGCGTTGACGCGCCCGCCGCGGCCAGTTCCGGGTACTCGGCCTCTATCTCCAGTGCGCGTCGCCGGGCCGCGTCATATGTCGCGTCGTCAACAACCGGCGCATCGTTTTGATGATACGCGATATCCCATTCATTTAGTTTTTTCAATAATTCCGCGTGTTCGCCGCGCACGAATAAATCAGGTATTTTAGACATGCCTAAATTATAGAAAAATCAGGTCCGCCTGCGCAATGGGAAAAAGAATCAGAAATAAAAAATCCCGCCTTTCGGCGGGTGTTTTTATTTTTCTTCCAGACCTTTCAGCAAAACGTCTTTCAAATCGTTCGGCATCATTCCGGTTGTGGAATAACCACAGTCCACGTGGTGAATTTCGCCGGTCACCGCCGATGACAGGTTGCTAAACAGATAAACAGCCGCACCCGATACGTCGTCCAGTGTCATATTGCGGCGCAGCGGTGTCTGTTCCGCATTCAGGCGCAGCATCGCCTTGAACCCGCCGACGCCACTGGATGCCAGTGTCATAATCGGGCCGGCGCTGATTGCATTGACGCGGATTTTGTCGCGCCCCAGGTCGGATGCCAGATAGCGAACGCTGCTGTCCAGGGCGGATTTTGCCACACCCATGACGTTATAGTTCGGAACAGACTTTTCGCCGCCGAAATAGGTCAGGGCGACAACGCTGCCGCCGTCTTTCATCAACGGCGCTGCGCGACGTGTCAAATCAACCAGCGAATATACGGAAATATCCATGGTGTTCTTAAAGTTGTCGCGGCTTGTGTTGGCATAGCGGCCAGTCAGCTCGTTTTTATCCGAAAAGGCGATTGCGTGCAGAACACCGTCCAAATGTCCCCATTCTTTTTCGATTGCGGCAAACAGAGCGTCCATTTGCTCGTCATTTTGTACGTTGCATTCCTGAACGAATTTCGCACCGATGGATTCGGCCAGCGGGCGCACGCGCTTTTCCAAGTTCGGCATCGCATACGGCATGGCGATTTCCGCCCCCTCGTCATGGGCGCGCTTTGCGATTGCCCAGGCCATAGACCAATCGTTGGCCACGCCTGTAATCAGAATCTTTTTCCCTTTCAATAACATTTTTTCAATCCTTTTTCATGATATTGGACGTTAAAAATATAGCACCAAATATACAGAAATGCAATAAATGAAAAAAAGACTTGAAATAGAGGAAAAAAGGTTATAAGATATGCGGGCAATTCGGGCATAGTTCAGTCGGTAGAACAACGGACTGTTAATCCGTATGTCGCTGGTTCGAGTCCAGCTGCCCGAGCCAAGAATTCCGGGGCTTCCACGCGAAGCCCCGTTTTCATTAAAAATCTTTTTGCTACCTATTTGCTACCCGCGGCACGAATTTCCACTATATTTTAATAAGAAATATTAAAGATTATGCGTTGACAACCCATATTTTGAACCCTAGGATTTATATTAAATACCCCCTACCTAAGATGGGAAAAGTGCATATAAAAAAGGATTGTTATTTTAACTTCCACACTTAGCCCTCTTAAAATCTTATACCACCGGGGGGGACAGGGGGCATACCATGACGATACAAATCCAAACTTTAGAAAAATGTAATCTATTACAGGCTTGTGAATGGATTGCCTTTTATTGGTTGCCGATGCTGGATGTTTACGAGCAAATAGAAAGGCGATATTTCAATGAACAAGAATATCAATCAAGTCTATTATTCGCCGCTCCTAAATTACAGGCAGCGTTGTTGCAATATAAAGACAATGGACTCATTGCCACTGGATGCAGACACTATGCTCTTTTAGAGAATGTATATAATAATGAGATATTACCGCTTTATGATATCCAAGCTAATGCAGAAAGAAATTGTAAAATAGAAAAATTTAAAAGAGAATCAAAAATACGTGTCCAAATTTCTAATTATTCAAAAGATAACAGGCTTGATATAGCCCATGATCGCATATATATCAAAGATCCAGAAATTTTATATTACAAAGACATA
Organism: uncultured Alphaproteobacteria bacterium; assembly: GCA_947175875.1. GTDB lineage: Bacteria > Pseudomonadota > Alphaproteobacteria > Rs-D84 > Rs-D84 > Enterousia. The sequence continues at coordinate 60,071 of CAMWON010000003.1, forward strand.
GAAATTGATTTTATAAATTTACAAAAGATTTTTCCAAAACCAGTAGAAAAGAGAGGTCGACGGTCTATTTTATCAAAAGAAGAGCTATCCTTGCTTGAAAAGTATATAAGTACTCTTGCTAGTTCATTAATGCAAAAACAAAAAGTTTATTTATGTCAAGAATGGTTATCTAAAAACCTAGGAAAAGAAGTCGCGGAAGAAACTATTCGTGGATACTTAAAACCAGTAAAAACAAACGGTTAAAATAACTTTATTATTTACACCAATTACAACCAAGGCATATATTGATTAATTGCCCATAAGTGGCACATATTGACGCCAGATACAAACGAAAAGGAGTCAATATGACAACATCAAAAATATTAATGACCCAGGCAGAGGCGGCGGCTTATCTTGGGACGACTGTCGGAACATTGAACAGCTGGCGGCACTATGGTCGTCATGATATCCCATTTGTGCGTTGGGGTAATCGTATCAGATACCGTAAAGAGGATTTGGATATCTGGATTGCCCAGCATAGTGAAAATACGCAAATCGCAGACCAAGGAGGGATAAAATGATAACCTCCACAAAGCGAATATACAGCTCTGTTCGTATTTCAACATCTCTTTGCTATACGATAGAAGATATTTGTCGGCTTTTTAGTGACCAAGGCCTCTGTCCAAATACTGTCCGTAACTGGATAAAGCAAGGCTTGCCGGTATGCTGCAAGGGTACACCAAAACTTATTCATGGAGCAGCCTTGGCCGAGTTTCTAAAACAGAAAAATGCCAGCCGTAAATTCAAAATGCGTTTTGACGAGATGTTTTGCCTGCACTGTCGCACAAAACATGTTCCGCTGAATCATTGTATAGAACTTGAGCAAGATGCGGCCTGCCTCAAGGCGCGCGGCCTGTGTCCACGTACCAGCAAAACGATGAACCGGAACTATAAAAATAGCGACTATGACGAATTATGCCGCGTTTTCACCATAGCCAGGGACCAAAGATTATATGATTTAGTACGTCCAAGCCATAGACCTAACTTTGATGACACTCAGGCTATACCTGAAAGTAACAATAAAAAAGGCGTTTCTAAAAAGCCAATTATGCCCATTAATGAGCACAACGAAAGGCTGAAATATAACTATAAGCTTTATCTTTGCGAGGCCAAGGGACGCGATTTAAAAACTGGCATGGCCGCTATACAGCACTTGCATCAGTTTGAAGCATTTAATAATTACTCTAATTTTGAGCAAATTGATGCTAACACCATTCATAACTATATAAGCAATATTGTAAAAAAGAGGCATTTATCGTTTTGCGAGCATAATGTACGGATGATAAAGGATTTTTATGAATGGCTATTGCATCAGCGTGGCTACAAAATAGACTATAATATGGTGGCGCACTTTCGTTTAAGCGATAATCAGCGAAAAGCTGCCCGTGCGACAGAATATAAAGAAAGCTATGACCTGGCCGAGATTCGCGAAGCAATTAATAAAATGCCGCGCAATACTGATATTGATCTGCGGAATCTGGCGATGGTGTCTCTACAGGCACTATGTGGATTAAGAACGGCCGAAATTAGAACGCTTAAATTAAAGCATGTTATTTTTGACAAGTCCGCCAATCGATGGATGGTCTTTGTAACACCAAAAGATATGGAGGTAAAGTTTGCCAAGCAGCGTCAGGCTTTCTTTATGCCGTTTGATAAAGAATGGATGGATAATGTCATTTCTTGGCGTGACCGGCTGCATGAACTGGGCTGGACAGGTAAAGATCCATTTTTCCCGCCAATAGAATCACGCTTTATTAGACCAGGCGTTACCGAACACCAAATTATGAAAACCAATATAAAAGGCAACAAGTCCATAAGAAACATATTTAGAAAGGTGTTTAATGATGCCGGCGTGCGATATTTGAATCCTCATTCTTTCCGGCATACTATTATCAGATGGGCCAGTGCTCAATCCGCACCAATATTAAATGCGGCCAGCCAATCGTTGGGCCATTCGCATATTCAGACCAGTATGCAGTACTATGGCCAACTACCTGCGACCAGAATAGGTGAGATTTTAAATGAGATAGAGGTGTCAAAATGACCTATGGTTATATCAGGGTCAGCACCGACCGCCAAGATTGCGAAAATCAAAAGCTGGGGATAGAGGCCAAGGCAAGGTCCCTTGGCCTTGCCATAGACAAATATATCAAAGATTCTGGAATTTCTGGCACAGCCGAACCAGATGCGCGTGCGCTGGGTGGCTGTCTAAAGAATTTGAAAGCTGGGGATATTATTATTTGCAGTGAACTGTCCCGACTGGGGCGGAAACTGTTTATGATTATGCGAATTTTAGAGCATTGCATGAAATCCGGCGCAAAGGTTTACACCGTCAAAGACGGCTATGAACTGGGCGATAATATCCAATCCAAAGTTTTGGCTTTCGCGTTTGCGCTTTCCGCAGAAATAGAGCGGGATTTGATAAGTCAGCGCACCCGTGAATCTTTGGCCAGAATAAAGGCCCAAGGCCGTAAACTGGGGCGCGCCTTTGGCAGTAAAAACCACAGTCATAAACTGGATGGCCAAGCATCAAAGATACAAAAACTAATAAAATCAGGTCTATCTAAGCGCAAAATCGCAAAAAAATTAAAGGTCAGTGCCCCGACCCTTAACGCCTTTATTCGCAATAATATTGATATTAATTAACGAACCTTTGAAACTTACAATTTTCATTCCTATTTTATTTAAAAATCCTCACTTTTTCAATCAAAATCATTAACAAAATTTAACCTTCATTAGAATTTTATCACAGATTTTATGGACCTTTAAACGTATCCGAATACGAGTAAGGGGAAATTATGGGAAAAATGATATTCAAAAGTGCAGGATCAAGAACTTATAGAAGTGCATCTGGCAGCATAAAATCAACAAGAGTAAGAAGTTCAGTCTATTTTAGAAAAGGAAGGATAAAATGAAAAGAGCTTATATTTTAGTGTTAATATGTATTTTTATGTCCAGCTGTGCATCACCAAGTGCAACATTAGAAACATCAAAGGACCCCGTTGAAATAATAAAAGCTTATAAAAAATATCCTACAGCATCAGATTGTTCTCAGGCCAAAACTGACATATACCTTTCTCCACTTACGGTTGTGGGGACACTTGGATTGGGAGCGCCTTTCTTATTAGGAAGCCTGAATACATTACGATTATGTAATACATTATCTGAGCCGGGCACAAAATTCTCATGCATTACTGGCGATAGTTCTGATGATTGCATATTATGGCGCAGAAATACCCCTGATTCTGATGTTGGCTATTTTGACTATAAGCGCTTCTTGCCAAATAATAGTTTAATAAAAACGGATGACGATTTTAAAAAGCTTGTGTCATATTATAATGATAATATTACTCAATGTAACAAAATGTCCGACAAGACTAGTGAGGAAAAGGAAGCTTGTAAAGAGACAGTCGCAAACAATACTCGGACTTTAGCAGTTTCGAAAGTACATTGCAGTATGTTATACACAGAGGAATACCATGAAAAACTGCAAGAAACAGCTAAGTGGTACAATTGGGCAATAAATCACGACCCAAATGAAGCAGTAAGGGTAGTACAGTATTATGCGCAAACAGTAAGCGAATGGAATAGTTCTAAATTTTATTACCGTCCAGTCAGAAGTAAAAGCGAAGCATTAAAAGAAACTCAGGATTCCCTAACTGCATTTGCCGAGGAGCACTTTTGCACAATCGATAACTGGAAACAGGATTTAAAAAAGCTGGGGGCACGGATGTAACGCACGTGTACTTAGTCGTTTTTGACTGAATATACTGTAGATAATAAGTTGGGGATATTTTTTGCGTTCGATAAGTTATACTCCTGGGCTAATTCGCGCAAGCGTGCTTTTGCGTCATCCTTGTAGCCATTAAACATACTGGTTTGACCACAGATATGCCCCAATTTAGACAAATCGCTTATTTGGCCGATTAGAGGTTTGGAAAAAAACACCTCTTCTGAGTAAGATAAAATAATATAAGTGAGTACTTGTAGTTGTTGGTCTTCCGGCATTTTTAGAAAATCTCTATAAAATGGCCTCAGACGTTTTTGACCATTTCTAACAAACATCATAATAATACTTTTGGCTTTCATGGGGAATACGCATATATGTAAGTCTTCAAGTAGAGCGTTTGGGTTCAAGTCATAAACATTATTTATTATTTCTCCATTAAAGCCAGAGATTAATGCAACACGCGTTTGACTAGCCATAGGTACGGTATACGGTAAGCACTTATAATAAACTAAAAAATACGGTTCCTTAGTATTTTTAGCGTATAGATATTGTTTGATATAATCAGCTTTGTCAAGAAATGCAAGCTCTTGCAAATTACCTATTTTGGAGTTGTATATTTGATAAACCAAATTGTGTAGCTCTATGTTTTTAGTCTGCTTATATATTTCTTTTAAATATGATTTTTGGGCAATTTGACTAAGCATTATTTGGGTTGGTTTGTCATTATAGTTGTCCGGATTTTCGTAATCTGCAAATTCACGACTGTCGCAATCTGCGCAGATAAGATGGAAAGTGCCGGTATTATTTATTCCGGTTTCTGCTGCCAAAATAGTATTTTCTGCCATACACATAGAGTTAGCGACCATGCCGCTTTGAGCTATATGCTTTAATACGAAGCGCGGCAACGAATGAGAATTACAAAATCGGGCCTCTCTACCACAAATAAAACATTTTTTCTCACTAAATGCTTGCTTCTTTGCTTGGTGTTCCAATCCTGAAAAGAACTTATTAAATTCTATAGCGTTTTCTTTAGTTTCTTTCTTTGAATACAAATTGATAATGTTTTTGTTTGTCACATTGACCTCTGTATTAGTTTTCCGTAATTAATTGTTCCATCTGCGAAATCATATACAGGGGAATATCATAAATTGTCCCGGTTGTTCGGTATTGATTTAAGGATGTTCTGACTGCAACCTGTGGTTGATACAGCTTTATATACACCTGCAAAGATTTTGCTTTGGTATTTGATGCTGATTTTACCTCTATTGGTACTATACCCTTACCGTCAATTTGTGTAACAAAATCCAATTCCGAACGGGCGGAACCATCACGCCCCCAATAAAATAAATGGATCAGCCCGACTGTTTTTAACTCCTGCAAGACGAATTGTTCGGCCAGAGCACCGTACATATCGCTTACAATATCTGTGCCTTGCAGCAATAAATCAGATGGTTGAATACGTGCCATAGCTCCAAACAAGCCAATATCCATCATATATAGTTTAAAATGCTCTTGCAAATAATGCATTGCCAACGGTATCTTTGGGCACTCTGTCTTGTTTATTTTATACACGAGGCCAGTATCTATCAGCCACTGCATTGCGACTTCAAATTCAGACGCTCGACCACCAACTTTCACGTTTTTGTAAACAAACTTTTTGTTTTCTTTAAACAAGTGCAGCGGGATAGAATCCCAGAGCATACGAACGCGCGGTGCATCTTTTTTGTCAATATGTTTGGAGAAATCGCCTCTATATTCGGTCAGCAATTTATCTTGTATTATACGAACCCGCTTTAAATCACCTGTTTCAACAAATTCTTTTACTGCCGCCGGCATGCCACCAACATAGAAATATTGACGCAATGCTTCTTCAAATGTGGCTCGGACAGGCTCTGTCAACATATCGGTTTGATGGTTTTTAACCAGCTCGGCCAGATTTTCCTGTCCTTTGGCTTCTAAAAACTCACAAAAAGACATCGGATATAGGGTATAATGATCTGTTTGGCCTACGGCCTGGCGGGCTGTAGCAACCCCCAAGAAACTGCCGGCAGCAATAATATTATACTGTGGAGCTAGGTCATTAAAAGCCTTTAATGCATCCATGGCGCGCTGAGATTCCTGAATTTCATCAAAAAACAATAATGTTTTTTGAGGGTCAATTTTTGTGTTATATAATAGTTCCAGCTGATTGATAATAAATTCAGGTGATATGTTGGCATCAAAAATCTGGCGCAAGCGCTCATTTGTAAAGAAGTTTAATTCTACCAAATTACCATAATATTTAGACGCAAAATCGCGCACAAGCCATGTTTTGCCAACTTGTCGTGCCCCGTAAAGCAATAGCGGTTTTCTGTTTGCTGATTCTTTCCAAGCTTCTAGCGCTGCAATGGCATATCTTTTCATGTTTTGGTCTCTTTGCTTCAGTATAAGAATTACATTTATCTACATAAAATTCAACGAATAATTTTCAAAAAATTACATTTTTTATAACGAATATTTTACTATTTTTTACATTTTTTCATTGTTTTGCATAAAATTTCATGAATTTACTCGCTTTTATCCTCTTTTGGTTCTGCATACCCAAGCATCATGTTGGCGGCGGATTGAATGGACTGACGGACAGGGGCGTCAGTCAAATGAGCATAAACCCGGACCGCGGCATCTGTCTTGTCGCCCAGCGCACGCCCCAATATAAACGAAGATGCACCGTTTATCGCTTGATAACTGCCAAATGTGCGTCGGATGTCATGAAACCGTAGGTCTGTTATTTTGGCACGCTGCAGCAATGCATACCATGGGCGGTGAACATCTTCTACATGACCGCTTTTGCTGCCTGCATGACTTGGAAATACCCAGTCGTTCGTTACGTATTGCCGCATATTTGTTAAGATTTCTACCGCTTGGTCTATCAATGGTATGCGTTGCGGTTCGCCATTTTTGGAATCTGGAAAGTATGCGCTGCGCAGCGTTAAATCTATATTAGACCAGCGCATAGTCAGCATATTCTGCTGGCGTTGCCCAATAAACAATGAAAGCAAAACATAGTTTTTAAACATTTCGTTAGGCTCGTCATTTAGCGCAGCAAAAAATCTTGTCAATTCATCAGGTTGTAAAAAGCGCTTTCTTGGCAATTCTTTAAACATTTTTACGCCTATCACCGGATTTTCGTGCCGTTTGGGATAGCCCCATTCAATGGCCTTATTATACATGTGCTTCAGCAACCCAATCGCCCGATTGGCTGTGTATGGGCTAATCCTGGCGCAAAGATCGGCATGCAGACGCTCAACCTCGGCTGGTGTTACGCTTATCATTTTGCGATTATGGAATGGAGCCAGATAGTTGCGAAACATAGACTCGTCCTTGACCTGAGACTTTGGTTGTTTGTGGGCTTTGGCATATCGTGGGAAGTATTGCGTCTCAAAGAACTCTCGCAGGGTCATGTCCTTTCGTGCCTCATCTCGCTCAGCACTTGGGTCATCCCCATGGTCGGCGATTGTTTTGAGCTCGCGTGCCTTTGCTCGTGCGTCTATAAGTTTAGTTGATGGACCGACGCGGCCGATTTTGATGCGCTTTGGCACGCCCTGGAACTTGATGTACGAATAATAGGTCTTGGTGCCGCCATAGGTCACAATGACGCACAGGCCCGGCTGGCCCTCGTCATAATATACCACGGGCTTTTTGTCGGTCGGGATTGGCAATGCCGCCAGGGATTTTTCGGTAAAGTTGAAGCGGTTATTCATTGTCGATATCCTTTTTGTCTGTCCAACGACTTAGGTCTTCCCAGAGATCGCCGTAAGTTTCTAATAAATGATTTAACTTCTCGGAAAACCGATACACGACACTTGTGTTGACTTCGTAAGGGATTGGCTCTTGTTTCTTTTGTGGTTCACCAAAAATATTACGAGAAAACATCTCGGTCGCCCTCCATGCATCCCCAACTTTTGGAATAGTGTTATCCCATGGCCATGAAAAACTTGGCTCAAATGAAGCAATTTTGTTTGATATAGAAGCATGCCAAGCCCATACAAACAATCCCTTTTGCTGTAGACTTTGTTTTAGCTCTTCTTTTCCTGCGACTACGCCTCCCTTCTTGATGCATTCGGCTAAAAACACAATCTCTTCATAAGTTAATGTTTCGAGGGTAGAGGCGTATTGGCTAAATGTTTCTGCTTTGCCGTTTTCCTTATCCACGCGTCCGACACCAGAGATAAGGCGAGCCATTAATATAAGATTTGATTTTGCGAGTCCTTCTTGTACAGAGCGCGAAAAACGAGATAACATACTAAATAGTTCGTCTTTGTGTATGGACTCAACGTCACCCTGGCGAATATTGGTCAATAGTATTTCGCGTGCCACATCTACGTTTTTCTTGCGCCACATACCAAAAGCATTTGAGGCCATTGAACCAATGGTTGGAATCTCTCCTAGTGCGCCGTCAACAACCTCTGGAAGCCATCGTTTTGCTTCAATCATTTTTGTAGTCCTTCCTATAGTCCGTGTGTCGTTTTTGCTACCTATTTGCTACCAATGGCGTTTTTTTGCTACCAATTTTGGTTAATCGTCGTTAAACAGACAATAGCGTGAACGCCGCAGAATATCAAGGATTATTTCAAAATATTAAAATTTATTAAACCCGCCAAAAACGGACTGTTAATCCGTATGTCGCTGGTTCGAGTCCAGCTGCCCGAGCCAAGATTTATAAGCCGTCCCACTGGGGCGGTTTTGGTTATGGTGACACTGGTCTGCGTCCGGTTCGATAATTTGTGTGTCAAAACGGCCGATTTTTGATCGTTATCGAACACAATAACCCCAAAGCTACAAAACTAACCAGTTTCACAATCTGACCAGATAATTTTGTATATTGACTTTTAACTTTGCATATGATAATAATTATATTGCAATGATTTATACGAACCGCAACTTTTTTGGTTTGTTTTTTGCCCTGTAATACGGGGCATATTTTCACATACTTTCAAAACTTTTTACCACAATACTATAACAACAAACCAATAAAAGGACACTACTATGATAAATAAAAACCGCAGACCGCGTTATATACGTTATTTCTACAACCCGGATCGTCATCCAGACCCAACTCCCGAAGATTTAGCACGAACAAGTTCTGACAGAGCATGTCAGCGTATCAATGAATTATCTGGCATGGCACGATTGATGTTATGGAAGTTGATTGTTCGTAAGTATGGTGACGAATTGCGCGCAGAAATGCTTAAACAGCAACGTAACATAAACAAACAAAAAGCCAACACGAAACAGAAACAAAAAAGTTAACCTCGGTTATTGAATGTCTGTCTAAAAACAAAGGACAATCTCTCTTATGGCGTCGGCTAATCTTGCAAATTCATCCGGAAATTCTGCTCGATAATTGCAAGATAGGTCGAGCCAAGATTTACAAACCGCCCCACCAGGGCGGTTTTTGTTATGGTGGCGTTGGCCCGCGTGCGGTTCGATAATTTTGAAATCAAAATCGCGAATTTTTGGTCATTATCGAACAGTTCAAATAAAAAGGGCTGGATTCCCAACCTTTTTCATACATTCGAGTCCATCTGCCCCGATTTAATCAAAGACTCTATCTTTACCAAGCATATCCTGAACTTGTTTGGCATGTTTGCCTGCAATATTTTCATTGTTGCCATTATCAACAGCGTTTTTTAAAATACGCACAATTTCGCGTTTGTCCGTATAATTTGCAAGTTGATTTTCTTCTATAATTGTATCAACAACATCAAGTACTCTGCTTGCTGTTGTAACGTAGGTATTATGCGGAACAATACTAATATCACGCAAAACACACCCTCCATAAAATACAATAACAGAAAATATCGGAATTTTAGATAATTGCTTTGATTGTTTCCTTAGTTCGGAAATATGACCCGCATTTTGCTTAATCGGATTATAAAATCTATATTTCCTGTCACCATAAGATAAAACTTGTGTCCATTTATCTTGATTTCCACGACCAAAAATCCAACCCTTGTAATCTTTTACCTCAAAGACAATTAAGCCGACCTTTGTTGCAACAACCAAGTCAATCTGGGTATATTTATCACCAAATTTATTTATATATAAATCGTGGAAAATCGCACCAGCAGGAATTCCGTGTTCAAGCAGTTCATATATCAAATCTCGTTCTGACCACGTACCACGTTCAAGCGATGTTACAGATGTAATTTGTTCGTTTTTATGGATATGATTAGTAAACCAGCTATAGTCATTATGTGGGACGTCATCGCTCTCGCCACTATGCCTTAACGCTAGAACGAATGCAAATAATATGAACAACAAAACGATTGCAATCGCAACTATTTCCATTATTTGATTATCCATAATGTTATATCAAACAATCAAAAACCGAAACTTTTTGGAAATGTTCCACATTCTTTTATAATTTCTTTATTTAAGTCTTGTTCTGATATGTCTTCGTTTGACGCTTTAGCAGAAGTTACTTTTACTACCATAGTATCTGCCAAACACTTACATTTTGTTTGTGCGTCTCCTTTGGCATTCTTTGTTGATTTAAATTCTTCTATGCAAGCATCATATAACTTATCGCGCCCTTCCATCATACGTTCAATCAACTCGTCCTCTGATTCCGGAGAGTATTTGTATGCAAAACTCGCAATAGGAACGGTTCTATTTCTGTCGTCTTTTGAGGTATATTTATATACATCATTGAATACAAAGCATTTTCCTTGTGGTGGCGTTATCTTTTTATCGTCCCACATAGTCTTGTCCAATGATTTGGGCACAAAAACTGTTGCCCCCATACAAATATCAGAATACGAACTATTACAAACAGATGCCAACGCTCCATCGTTTAATGTTTGAAACACTTTAACGGCTTTAATATCTTCACAATCTTCATTATATACAGGTTTGTATTCAGAACATGATTCAATTTGATTTACGCAACCCGCCAGGGATAGTATTGCAAACAACATAATAAACTTTGACATTAGCAATCCTTTGTTAAAGACATTTCATTATAAATGCCAACAAGAATAAAATCAAAGTTTATTTAATATGTTCCAACTTCCGTTTCAATTCACGAAAATCCTCTGAACATTCCACTCGATAATCGCAAGCTGAGCCGAGCCAAGTTTTACAGACCGCCCCACTGGGGCGGTTTTTTGTTGGTTTTCTTATACTTCCGCGCGGTTTGATAATTTCACATAAAAATTGCAAACTTTTCTAAATTACCAAAATATTATGTGATATAATTACCGCATAAAAAGGAGCAAAATATGAAGAAATTATTTATTGTTATGGCGGCGATGACGTGCCTGGCGGCGTGTGAGAAAAAAGAGCCTGATACATTGCATTTAATTTGTCGTACATCATTGTCAGAAACAGACCCGACCGTCAAAGAGCAGTATGATGTGACAGTAAAGTTTTTAGATGATGGTGCTATTTTGATCGTTGATGGCGTGGAATATGCATTGGAGCAAGGGTATGACGCCCGGGTTGAATACTACAGATTTGACCCATGGTATAATTTTCAAATAGGCAATCGTCAATTTGGCAAATATGCATTGGGCATCCCAAGTAATGAAGGCTTTGCCCGATATACACAATGCGAAGAAAAATAAGATAATAATTTGTTAAACCCTTCTGGGTATTCCACTCGATAACTGCAAGCTGAGCCGAGATTTACACACCGCTCCCCTGGGGGCGGTTTTGGGTTAAATTCCAATCAAAAATCATTACGCGCCTTGTAAAATAATTTTAAGGCTTTGCGGCGATCGTTACGCAGTTTGTTCAGATAATTTTCTTGCTTTGCATCAATATAATACATTTGTAAAAATGTATCAAATTCGTGGGCCAATTCCATTGGATAACACATGATCGGTATACGCAAACGCTGGCTGGGGGTATACAAATTTGTGCAATCCCGTCGTTTGGTGTGCATGCCTGGATTTTCTTTCTTTATATATGCATCAAAGCTGTTGCCGACGGATACATCCGGTCGCATCCAAATAATATCGTCTAAATCATTTTTGATTAACGCAATCAACAATGGCTCAATTCGTTGCAATGGAATAAAATATCCCGACGGAACCATGGACAAATCCAAACCGGTTTGTTTGATTATATTGTCTATCTTTGACTGGGGAACAGGACGCTCTGGTCCGGCATAGTAGTTATTATTTGTCTGAATTGTATTTCCGATATTTGTGTTTATATTTATTGTTGAAATACCATTCCATATTACCCATATACATGCAACAAGACCGCCAATTAACATTCCTATTTTATAGTAAATTTTCATGTGCTGCCCCCATCAATATGGAGACAGAATACATGAAAACAATCCTGGCAATCAATAAAAATCAGCCAGCTAGATTATGTTATGTTGGCTCTATGGAGCAACACAAAGATATTGTTGATAAAGGATATTTTGATTATAATCTTATCATTAGGCTTATACAACTATAGGATGAAATTATGTCTATCACACAAGAAAATGGAAAAATAGGCGAGCAGGAGGTTGTAGATTTGGTCTTATGCCCAAATTGCAAAAAGAAACTAATGTTATTGCCTCCCAATTATCCGCTGTGTGATATACAGTGCACAGGCTGTCAATTTAGAGCGCAGATAAAAACGGCAAATAGCAAACCCTCGGCGACCGTTCGTGGGGCCGGCTGGGACATTATGGAAAAGGTTTTAAAGGCGGGAATACTGCCGCCGTTGCTCATATTGAACTTTAAATGGAAAGAAAAGGGCTGCCAATTTCAGGAAATCAGATTTTATCCGTTTGTTCCGAAGTCTCATTTAAGTAAATACACTTTATCGCCGCATGCCAGAAGGGCAAATTATAGAATGTTCAATTATGTAAACATGGATAAATTGCCATATATGGTACTGTATAAAAACCGAACTGAAATAGCGTAACTTTTCTCTTGCGCCATATGGTGCATGTGGGTGATTTGTTGTGCAAAGGGTTGACAATATAATATTTTGGTGCGATTATTGTGCTGATAACGTTTAGTACAAGGATATTGCCATGATAAATCAGGGCGACAAGTTCACATTTCTGGATTTACAGCAGTCTATGCGCGAAATCTGTGCCTATGACATACGTAAATATATAGATAACAGGCGGCCAAAAACAGTTGTTTTAATTGGCAATTGTGGCGTTACCCCAAGCAAATGCAGCCCGGACGAGTATACCGCCGCCTGTATTCTGACTTATAGAGATATTCCATCCAGTGCGCTACATTTGGACAAACAACTGCGCGACAAAGGCTTTAAGACCGCATACAAGTTTTCATATAAATATAGGAATGGCGGTTTAACGTCGGAGCAAATAGTTCACGATGCATATTGCCTGGACTGGTTTCAGCAACTTTATCGGACCTCTGCGCCACATAAAAAATACACCGACGAATACTTTAGCGCAGTGGATAATGCGTTTCGCTTGTCGTATTACTATGCCCAATATTTGTGGAATCAAAATGGGCGTGTAACCGGTAATATCGCCGGGGCTCTGCGTATGCCCAATGAATCACACTGGGCGCAAATTATCAGCGCCATACTTGGGATCGGCTTTCAATTCAATCCTTTGGATGTATATGAATATGCGATAGAACACACATCGCCCATAATTACTAAGAAACAGTTTAATGCGCGATACTCAGAACAGCTGGCCTTCAAAAAAGAAATGATGGATAAGTACGGAATTGACACGGGGTGCTTGGTGCTAAGCCCGCAAAGTCGTGACAAATTACATAAAATCGTAACGCGAACAGATACGCCGTATTGTTTACAGGTTATAAAGAAATTGCTGCTGGGCTATTATAACCGCTAAACGAATATTTTGTAAGCCATACTGTCATATTATGTAATCCCCGCTCATTACAACCCGAATTTATACGTTGCGCCGAGGTAGATTTGTGTCGCGTCAACCTTTGACACGCCTCGGTCATGTTCGACTTTGCCGAAATTGACGTATTTAAAGCCCAAATCCAAATCTATCCGGGAATTTAATCTGAACAGTATTCCGACCATCGCCTGATACGACAGGTCGAACGCATTGTCAAGTTCGTCGTCAATTTCGCCCCATATCCCGGTCAGCCCCAGTCCCAGTCCCGCATACGGCGCCGCCGCGCCGTCAAAATCATATAGCAGGTATGCATTTAGCATATTGGCCCATATGTCGTATTCGAAATCTTTGTCGTTTTTGCTGTACTGGGCGCCCATGTAAAGGGTTTCGTATTCCACGCGCAGATATTCGGTTAAATTGTTTCCGACCGTTGTCCCAAATCCCCAGTTGTCCTTTTTATACTTTTCTTTATGCCCGTTTGACAGATTGTACGAATATGCCGCGTGTTCGTTCTTGTATATGCGAAATCCGGCATAATTGTCGCGGCGGTCCATGGTGCCGGCCGCCGGGCATTCGCACGCCGGGCATTGCGCCAGCAAATCCATGTCATATTCGCTATATGTGCCATATTCTGCATGCGCGGCAATGGGCAGTATGCATAACAATGCGGCAATATGTTTTTTCATGTCGCTTTCCTTTTCTTGCTTATTTAGATGTTTTGGACTGCATCAGGGCCTGTATTATGGCGGCGATGGCCTTTGATTTGTTTTTGCCGACGGGCGGGCGTGTCGATATATTCTTTTTGGCGCGTGAAAAGGCAATCTTTTTGTCTTTTTTCAGCTTGGTTATCGTATGTACGCTTATGCCGGATTGGCGCGATGCCGCGGTTACATGCCCGCGTTTACTGTCCAGCGCGACCTGGGCCGCGTCTATAATCTCTTGAGATATGTGCTGCTTTGCCCGTGGGCGCAGCGGGACTATTTTGTATTTCTTGTTCCATTTGCGCAACTGGTCCTTTGTTACGCCGTATTCTGTTGAAACTATAATGAACGCCTGCTGTGCGCTTTTGGCGCCATCGGGCATTTCGTCATAGATTTCCCTGGCGCGGTGCAGAATTTGAATCTGCTCTTCCGGGGTGCATTTTTTATAGTCCGGTATCTCGCGCTCCTTGTATATTTTCAGCGTGCGGTTCCATCGCAGCATTGTGTTCTGCGTAACGTCGAATTCTTGTTCGGCGGCGGTTACGCCGTTGTCGCGCGCGTACGTCAAAATTTTTATTTTCTCGTCCTCGGTATAATTCGTGTTGGATTTATACACGCGCAGCGATTTGTTCCACTGAACAATTTGCGACGGCAATACATCGAATTTATCCGCCGCGGCCAGTACGCCGAAATCCCGCGCAAATTCCAGTATTTCCAGTTTGTTCGCGCCGGTAAACTTTTTCTGGCGCGCGCCAACGATGTTCAGCCCCTTGTCCCACCGGTCGATGCTGCCGACGGAGACGTTGAATCTGCGGGCGGCGGCCCGTTTTCCGTGTGCTGCGGCATATCTTAGTATTTCCATGCGTTTTTCCAAAGGATATTGGGGCGGCACGGCGTCATATATTTTCAGGGTTTTATTCCAGCGCGCTATTGTCACATGCGGCAGGCCAAAGTGCCTTGCTGCATCCAAAACACTGTTATCCCTGGCGTATTCCAGAACTTTTTTCTTAAATGTATCAGAATAGGGTGCGGTCATTTGTTGTATTCCGTATTATTTGTTTTTTTGATTATAGTCGTATTCTTTATAAATATGAAACACATTTTTTAGGTTGTATCCCGGTCGATTTTTTCATATAATATGAAGCAGTTTCCCAAATTATTTGATTTATTTTTTCTGAATAGGAAAATTTTCTGATTGAAAAACACGCGAGTTTATGAAATTATTCAACCGTAGCTAGATTTTAATCCTAGAAAAACAATAAACTGGTGCTAAGGAGAGGGAAAAATGAATCATTTGGACTTGTGGTGCGCAATAGACCGTTTCGCGCATAGTCTGAATATGTCTTGTTCGGGCCTGGCAAAGAAAAGCGGCTTGGACGCTACCACGTTTAACAAGAGCAAGCGCTGGACCTGTTATGGCAAGCCGCGCTGGCCGTCAACACACAGTTTGGCGAAAATATTGGAATCAACCGGCACTTCGCTGGAAGATTTTCTAAAGTTCATGCCATCGTCAAACAGCCGTGTATAACACGGGCCGGGACCGCCGTCTGGCGGTCTTTTTTATTGGCTGGAATAATAAAATCTTTTTATGCTATAATTCGGGCAAAAGGAGAATATGTTGCCACGCGCCCGCCCGGATAAAGGCTTGGAAGAAAAAAAGCGCCCGTCATTTCGCATGCGGTTGCTGTTTTGGTGCCTAAATCTTGTCGCGCTGTTGATTGCGGCGGGGCTGACATATGTCATGATAATTTTTCTGCAGATGCCGTCGTTGGACGCCATTTTGCATGAAACAAGACCAGCTGCGATTGTGTTTTTGGATAAAAACGGCACGGAAATACGCAGTTCCAATCGAATTATGGGAATGCCGGTGTCAACGGATACCGTCCCGCCCTATGTATGGCAGGCGATTGTCGCCATAGAAGACAAGCGTTTTTTTGAGCACGGGCCGGTTGATATGCGGGGCATCACGCGTGCGGTTTTAACAAATCTGGTGCATGGGCGCGTTGCTGCGGGCGGCTCGTCCATAACACAGCAGACGGCAAAAAACGTATTCTTGTCGCGTGAAAAGAAACTGTCGCGCAAGATTCAGGAATTGATTTTGTCATACTGGCTGGAAAACAGGTTTGACAAGAATCAGATATTGGATTTGTACATGAACCGCGTGTCGCTGGTGGGCGGAATGCGCGGAATCGATGCGGCCGCACGCGTGATGTTTCAGGTGTCTGCACGCGACATGACCCTGGCCCAGGCGGCTCAGATTGCCGCCATGTTAAAGGCGCCGACCACATACAGCCCGCTGAAAAATCCGGACAAGAATATTGCGCGCGCCCGCGTTATTTTACAGGAAATGGTCCGCCAGGGTTATATTACGTTGAACCAGGCGCGCGCGGCGGCGGCCGCACTTGCGCCGGCCATGCCCGCACCCGACACAAATCTGTACAGATACTGGACCGATTTTGTTTTGGATGAAACGCGTTCGCGTCTGGGTGGCTTTAATACTGATTTGTTTGTATATACCACACTGGATATGAATCTGCAGGAGCGCATTGCCGCGATTTTGCCATCCCGTGTCGGGGAATATCAGGGGGCGGTCGTCGCGATGGGGCATGACGGCGCACTGCGCGCAATGTCCGGTGGCGCCGATTACCAGGCCAGCCAGTATAACCGCACACTGGCCATGCGACAACCCGGCAGTGCGTTTAAGCCGGTCGTATATCTGGTTGCGCTGGAACGGGGCCTGACGCCGGAGAGTTATGTTAACGACTCGCCCTTTGCAATCGGGGATTACACGCCCAAGAATTATAACGCGCGCTATTACGGCGACATTCCGCTGTCCACGGCGTTTGCGAAAAGCGTCAATTCCGTCCCCTTAAAATTGACGGAGGAATACGGCATTGACGCCGTCTTGAATATGGCGGGCCGCTTAGGGGTCGGGACCCAGCTGCGTCGTGAATATTCAACGGTGCTGGGGGCGTCGGAGATGTCGCTGCTGGATTTGACGACGATATATGCGGTTATCTGGAATGACGGTGCGTCGGTGCGCCCATATTCGATTACCAAGATAACTGACCCGGCGGGAAATGTTTTGTATTCTCGCAACCCGTCGGACGCCATCGCCGTTGTGGGGCCGCAGACGGTTGAATACATGACGCGGATGCTGGTCGATGTTGTGACCGGCGGAACCGGACGCCGCGCAAACGCGCCGGGCGTTCTGGGGGGCAAGACCGGAACCAGCAACGAAAACCGCGATGCATGGTTTGTCGGCGCCACAGACAAATTGGTAATCGGCGTATGGGTCGGTAACGACGATTTTACGCCGATGTCGTCAAAAATTACAGGCGGTACAATCCCGGCGGAGATATTCCATGATATTGTGGAATAATCATTTGATTTAAAAAATTTTGTTGTGTATAAATTGTACCGCTATCAGGGGGAACAGATGTCCAACGCGTTACCAAAATCGTTATGGGGTTTTTATTTTAAGCACGCCGCACGTGGCTATTGGTGGCTGCTGGGAGTATGGGCGCTGATGGGGCTTATTGCGTCATCCGACCGCGTGCTGCAGCCGATAATGCAGGGCTGGGTGGTTGGTCTGTTTGAAACCGGTATTCCTGCCGGTATGAATTTTTTGGCATATGCGTTTCCGACGATTGCGCTGATAACGGCGATTAATGTCGGAATGTCATCTTGTCACACAATCAGAATGTGGATAATAAATCATCTCAAGCCTAAAATAGATCGTCGTATATCTGAAATGTTGACGATGTACGTGCACGGTCAATCCATGTCGTTTTGGGCCGGTCGTATGGCGGGCCAGGTAAAAAATCAGATGAATTATATTTCTGATGGTTTTGGAACAATTCCGGATATTGTATCCAGCATATTTAGGGCCAGTACAATATTAGTCAACGGTGCATTATTGTTACAGATAAATCATTATGTTGCATACATGTTTATCGGTGTTATTGTGTTGCGTATTTTATTTTCTTGGAAAATGTATCGCCCGATAAAAACTGCATCCAAAGACCGGTCCACTGCGGGCAGTGCATTGTCGGGGCGCTTGGTGGACAGTTTGTCAAACTTTTCCGTGGTAAAACTGTTTGCGTGTCGCAGTGACGAAGAAAAATATTTGGCGCCATCGCGCGAAAACTTTGTTCAAACACAATTGCGCAGCGGTTTCTTACAGCGAATATTCTGGACTGTGCCCGGTGTTTTGTGGGATGTGCTGTTTGGTGTGACGCTGATGTTATGCGCGTTGTTGTATATGCGCGGAGAGATGACACTGTCTCAGGTTGTTGTCACAACCGGCGTGTACTTCAGTGTTATGGGTACAATCAGTCAGGTAATGGATTCATTGCCAAACATAATTGACAAGATAGGCGCGGCAGTCAAGGCGTATGAAGAACTGGTCGTGCCGACGGATGTCACGGACGCGCCGAATGCCCCGGCATTGCATGTGACGCACGGCAAGATAGAGTTTAAAAACGTCTGGTTCCGCTATAAAACGGGGCGTCGCTGGATTCTGCGTGATTTTAATTTGACGATAAATCCCGGCGAAAGTGTGGGACTGGTTGGGTCGTCGGGTGCCGGCAAGACAACACTGGTAAACCTGCTGATGCGTTTTTATGACCCGACCCGCGGCCAGATTTTAATCGACGGCCAGGATATTCGCAACGTGTCCCAGGATTCTTTGCGCGCGAATATCGCCTTTATCCCCCAGGAACCCACCATGTTCAATCGCACAATCGCCGAGAATATCGGCTATGGCCGTGCAGATGCGGATTTGCCGCAAATCCGGGCCGCCGCACGTCGCGCCGCGGCCGACGGTTTTATCATGGGCGCTGAAAAACAGTACGACACCTTGGTTGGCGACCGTGGCATGAAGATGTCCGGCGGCCAGCGCCAGCGTATCGCAATCGCGCGTGCGTTTTTAAAAGATGCCCCGATTTTGATTCTGGACGAGGCAACATCCGCTCTGGACAGTGAAACCGAGGTCGCAATTCAGAAATCTTTTGAAGAGCTGGCCCAAAACCGTACAACGATTGCCATCGCGCATCGCCTGTCCACATTGCGTAATATGAATAAAATTATAGTTATGCGCCACGGCAAGATAATAGAGCAGGGGGCGCACCGAACGCTGGTCCGGCGCGGCGGGGCGTATGCGCGCCTGTGGCGGATGCAGTCCGGCGGCTTTATTCAGGAATAAAATCCGCGCATAAAATCTGATTTCATTGGGTCGCGATTTGTGATATAATGCCGAACATGAGAAAAAGTATATTTTGCATATTATCGGTTTTGTCATGCTTTGCGGTCGTGCCTGCGCTCGCAAACTGGGAATATTCGGGCACTTATCTGGGCGATGGATGGTACACTGACGACGGTTCGCGCTTTGTCATGTCGGTCCGCGGCGGCGCCGCGCTGGGCTTTGGTTCGATAAAGAACGAGGTTGGGGCCCTAACCACCGAATATTATATAAACCCCGGCGACGGCATGGTTATATCGGCGGCGTATTATGACGCCTGTGTCGAGGGCGGCGGTTGCGCCGGATTTGAATACGCCGGCATGGGTGAAACCTCCGCACTGCCCGCGGCCAAGGATTACCGTGAATATTCTTTTGCGGCCGGCGCGTCGCTGGGCTGGACGATTCCAAACCGTCCGCAGTGGCGTCTGGAAATCGGCTGGGACCATATATCAGAGGCGGAATATAACGCGTCCCCGTTATATGAAGGGGACCTGCATTTGGCCGGCGGCGATGTCGAAGGGGTTGTCGTCCATGTTCAAAGCGGCTCTATTCAGTCCAAAGTGACAACCGATTTAATCAGCGCAATGGCGTTTTACGATTTCTTTGACGGCATGCAAAAGCCTGTGCGTAAAATGATTCCGTATGTCGGCTTTGGCGTCGGATATGCGGATACGACGACGACACTGAATCTGGTTGACCCGTACGGCGACCTGTCAACGTCGGTTGACCTGCAGAATTTTGGTGAATTGGACGATTACGGCGTTCTGAACTTTTACCGTTCAGAAAACAGCTCTTCAAACATCGCCGGCGTGTTGGCGCTGGGTGTTTCGTACGGCATAAACCAGACAATGTTTTTGGATTTTGGCGCCCGCGTTTCTTATATTCCAAAGATAAAGTGGACCCTGAAAAATGAAGACGGTTCGCGCACGCGCGACTGGTTAAGTGCGGAAAACATGATATATGCAAACATCATGTTGGGCCTGCGTTTCGAGTTTTAAAAAATCCGCCAAACGGCGGATTTTTTTAGTTGCTGTAATAACAGTCGCCCGTATATGTGCCGCTGCCGCCGGAATCGCTGAACGCGGCTCCCGCCGGAATATAACACGCGGTTATCCCGGTGTTGTTTTTGTCGGCGCTGGTCCCCTTAATCCCGCCCGACGACGGGCATTCCAGGCAGTTCCCGCCCGACAGGTAATATCCCGGCTTGCACGCCGTGTATGTCTTTGTTGTCGCCTCGCATGCGGCGCGGGCACCGATTGCGGGCAATATGCCCGCAATGACAGATATCAAGATATATTTTTTCATTACAATTGCTCTCCAATACATGCCAAACATTTAATATTTGAACCCATAGATATGTCGCAACATTCCACTTGTGAACTGGTTGCGTCGCATGTGCCATAGTTTTGGGTATAGTATCCTGTGTTGTCACTGCCGCTGGTGGAACTGCGACTGCATGTGTTGTCTAAGTAGCTCAGGGTATAGTTTTCAGGACACGCATATCGCGTTGTATACTTCCCGTTTGGACAGCATTGTTGACCGGAACTGCAGGTAAGCTGAAAGTCTTGAGTTGTTATGCAAAGTGCCGCCATTGCGGTGCCGATTGGCGGCGTCTGCCAGGCAATGATTGCGGCTATGAATAAAGTTTTTGTTTTCGTCATTACTAACTCCTGTTTTGTTGAAAAACAAAAACCACCAAGATAAATGGTGGCCAGGAGGTTCATAACAATTGTGAGAATTGCGTTGCGTATTTAAATATTCCGCAACCCTCCTGACCGGGTCAGGAGTTTGTTTTTCGTCACAATACCCCCGCGCGCAATACTTGCGCTATCGGTATGTATTCCGACGCCCCACATGAGGTTATGAAGCCTCGCCCCGGCAACACGCCCGGGCACAGACATTATATTTAATAAAGCCTAAAAAGTAAAGGGATATAAAGAAATCCGCCAAACGGCGGATTTTTTATGATTAAAATTCTTTACATATTTGTGTTGCTGAGTTATAGTGACTTATGTCAGTGGGTGTTTCACTGATGGGGTGTGAGAACCCGTTCCAATGCGTCGGAATATTGTCTTATGGCGCGCTTTGTGCGCTGTTTTTTATATTACGACGAAAAACAAAACTCCTGAACCGCGGGTCAGGAGGGCACGCGAAATATTCAAATACGCGGCACAATTCATTGGATTGTTCTCAACCTCCTGGCCACCAGATTTTGGTGGTTTTTTGTTTAACAAAAATCAGGAGATTGAATTATGAAAAATCTATCAATTATTTCGCTATTGGCGATAATTAGTTGCGGACATGCGCCTGCTGTGGCAAGTTCCGCGCAATTTTATTGTTCGGACGGCTCGCGTCCCACAACGGGCTCTGGATATGATACATTTTGTGACGAGGCTGTTTTTTATACCTATTTGGGAGATAATATTCGATGCGATACGGATGCTGATTGCTTTGACGGTGGAAATGCGAAATACGATTATGACGAACAAGATGTATATTGCTATAAAGGAACCTATGGATATGTCAGCAACCGGGAAACATACGGTATTTGCGCCTATAAATACAGAAATGAAGCTGAATGCAAAAGCAATCAATTTTTTGGCTCCTGGTATGCGACCACATTGGACAATCCAATCTTGGATAATGTGTGCATGATGTGTCCGGATAATGCGACTTGTGACGGAAAGGATGTAGAGTGTCATGATGGCTATTATTTAACAAACACAAATACGCCATATAATCCCATATGCGCCAAGTGTCCCGGTGCTCCAGGCTTAATAGTGCACAGCAATAACGCAATACGCATAGAGGAATGTTACGCCACTGGTGGCACAGACAGCAGTGGTACATTTGAATATACCGGTATGTGTACGTATTCGGAATGATTGTCGTATTTATTTTATGCCGAATTTCCCGCGGCCGATTTGGCGATATGACAATGCCTCGGCCAGGTCGGAAATTTCAACATTATCGGCCGCGCGCAAATCCGCAATGGTTCGCGCAATGCGTTTTATTCGGTTGTATCCGCGCGCCGACATGCCCATCTTTTCGGCGGCCGCGTTTAAAAAGTCCGTCGCGTCCCGGGTCATGCCGACCGCCGCATCCAGTTCCGGCCCGTCCAGATATGCGTTGATTTTACCCTGGCGCGTAATCTGGCGGTTGCGTGCGGCAATAACGCGCGCGCGTATGGTGGCGCTGTCCTCGCCCGGTGCATCATCCGCCGCGCGCTGCATTTCCCACGGATTTACCGCATCGACATCAACGTGCAAATCAATTCTGTCCAGCAGTGGCCCCGATATCTTGTTCTGATACGCCTCGGCGCATCTGGGGGCGCGACTGCACGCCATGGCGGCATTACCCAGATGACCGCACGGACACGGATTCATCGCCGCAATTAACTGAAATCGCGCCGGATATGTCGCGTTGCGGCGTGCGCGTGAAATCATTATTTGACCGGACTCCATCGGCTGGCGCAGGATTTCCAGTGTCGCCCGATTAAACTCCGGCAATTCGTCCAAAAACAATACCCCGTTATGTGCCAGTGATATTTCGCCCGGTCGCGCGTCGCCGCTGCCCCCGGCCAGGGCGACCGCACTGGCTGTGTGGTGAACGGCGCGAAACGGGCGCGTGCGAACCAGCCCCTTGTCGCCCAGCTGCCCGGCAATGGAATATATGGCCGATGTCTCCAGTACCTCGTCCGCGGTCATTTCAGGCAATATCGTCGCCAGTCGCGACGCCAGCATTGTCTTACCCGACCCCGGCGGCCCAATCATCAGCATTGCGTGCCCGCCCGCCGCGGCGATTTCCAGCGCGCGTTTCGCGGCCGCCTGGCCGTGAACGTCACGTATGTCCAGTTTTTGTACACCGACCGATGATGATATGTCCGGCATTTCCGGCGCCACCAATGGCGCCTGCCCGTTAAAATGATGCACCAGTTCCAGTACATGCTGCGGTGCCAGTATGTCCCGATTCCCGGCCAGCGCCCCCTCGGCCCCGCACTCCGCCGGACATATCAGCCCCAGACCGTTTTTCGCCGCCCAAACACCGGCGGGCAGGGCGCCATCCGTCCGGACGATTGCGCCGTTTAGTCCAACCTCGCCCATAATCAGGTATTTGGACAGTTTTTCTTCGGGTAATACGCCGATGGCGCACATAATCGCGCACAGTATCGGCAAATCAAAATGCGCGCCGGATTTTTCCACGTCGGCCGGCGACAGGTTCACCGTCAACTTTTTCGGCGGCAGGCTCAGATTCAGCGCCGCCAGTGCATTGCTGACGCGTTCGGCGGATTCTTTGACGGCCCGGTCGGCCAGTCCTATTATTTTAAATTCCGGCTTGGCAAGTCCGGCGGACAGTTGCACCTGAACATCAATACGGGTTATGTCCATGCCGTTGAATATAATGGAATTTAAAGAAATCATATTTGCATATTATAGCTTGCGCAATTTTAATTCAAGTTCTAAAATACCGGCAAAACCAAAGGACGGAAAAAGTATGCCAAAGAATAAAAATGTTGCGCGCGAATGGTTTAATACACTGTTCTATGGCGCGCTGATTGCGATTGTTTTCAGAAGTTTTTTGTTGGAACCGTTTAACATTCCGTCCGGGTCGATGATACCGACGCTGCATATCGGCGACCATATATTTGTTGAAAAGTGGTCGTACGGTTATTCACGTTATTCTTTCCCGTTCGGGTCGTGGAAAATGTGGAATGGACGCTTTTTTGCAAAGGAGCCCAAAATGGGCGACGTTATCGTATTCCGTAATCCTATTAATGAATCACAGGATTATGTTAAGCGCCTAATTGGTCTGCCGGGCGACACGGTTCAGATGATTGACGGCCGCCTGTATATAAACGGCCAAATTGTACCGCGCGACAATCCGCGCCCGTATATCGTCGCCGTATTGCCGAAATCGCTGCGCAGCGTCGGCTATTACGAAGAAAACATGGCTATAAAGGGCAATCGTATCTGGATTGATAACGAACCTGCGCCGTTTAATTATACGATTGAATATAAATCCGACCGCTATTGCAAAACATATGCGGGGGCATGTGGCGTGGCGCGTGTGACGGAATATACCGAAACCCTGCCGAACGGTGTGGCGCACAGTATCATTGAATACGCCGACAACGCAATGTTTGACAACACGCCGGCATACACGGTCCCGGACGGCCATCTGTTCTTTATGGGCGACAACCGCGACAACAGCGGCGACAGCCGCGCCGACATCGGCTTTGTCTCGCGCGATTATGTATTGGGCAAGGTATGGTTTGTCTGGTATTCGCACAATTATTATTCGCCGATGCTGGCAATCTGGAACTGGGGCAACAAGATGCGCTGGTCCCGTTTCGGAATGGGGATTAAATAAGTATGGAAAAACTGAACTATAAATTTAAAAATCCGGCACTGTTGGAATTGGCATTGACGCAAAGCGGCGTTGACGCTGCCCGCAATAACGAGCGCTTGGAATTCGTCGGCGACCGCGTGCTGGGCTTAACCGTGGCGGCAATGCTGTACGATATGTTCCCGTCTGAGGCCGAAGGCGAACTTGCCCGCCGGCATGCCATGCTGGTATCGACCGAAACACTGGCCGATGTCGCGATTGAAATAGGGCTGGACCGCCGTGTTCGTCATGGTCATATGACGGCCGGGCGCATGCGTCATGTATGGGCCAACGCGATGGAGGCTGTATTCGGCGCAATATTTATCGACGGCGGATTTGACGCGGCCCGCGACGTGATAATGCAGCTTTGGCGCGATATTGCGTCGCGTGATGTCGTCGCGCCAAAGGACGCAAAAAGCGCACTTCAGGAATTGGTCCAAAAACGCGCCTCGGGCGGTCTGCCGGAATATGAATATACCGCCCCTGCCGGCTCATCGCACAATCCGGTCTTTACCGTGCGTGTGACGGCCCTTGGGGCGTGTGCGACGGCCACCGGCGCGTCCAAGAAAGAGGCCTCGACCGCCGCCGCGGCCGAATTGTTGAAAATTCTTGCAATTTAAGGGCGTGCGCGTTAAAATCGACCCATAATCAAAGGAAAATATATGTTCACAATTTTACTTGTTTGCTTAATTATCGTTGCTGTTTTAATGACGGGAATCATCTTGTTGCAAAAGTCTGAGGGCAGTGGAATGTCCGGTTCTTCCGCGGCGTCCATGTTTGGTGGCGCACTGACCGGTGCGGCGGCGGGTAATTTCTTGACCAAGATAACCGCATGGCTGGCGACATTGTTCTTTATTTTGTGCGCGGCGCTGGCATTGGTGTCTGCAAAATCGGATATGGCCTCGCGTCAAAGCGACCTGCGCCAGGAAATTTTGATTCAGGAAAGCGCGGACGCGGCATCCGTTCCGGCCCCGGCGGCGGAATAATAAAACGCTGTGAAATTTAAATCCCGCATCTGCGGGATTTTTTAATTTTTGTAATAGCAGTTTCCGCCGACAATTGTGCCGCTGCCCGTGCTGTCAGAAAAACTGCTGCCCGATGGCAGATAACACGATGTTATCGATGTTGCGCCGGCAGATGCGGTTGTGCCGTACGTGCCGCCTGATGCCGGGCATCTGGTGCATCCGCTGGTGCCGTTTGTTGATGTGCCATAATATCCCTTGGCGCATCGGTATTTTTTTGTCGCGTCGCATGCCGACCCGCATTGAACGCTGTACTCATAACCTGTATTGCCGGCGGTCCACGCCACATCTTTGCAATTATTGCTGCATACGCATTCCGTGCCGGATATGTTTGTACATGTTCCTGCTCTAACTTGTTTCAGGGTGCGATTCCCGGAACATTTGGTGCACCAATAAACATTGCTGGTCGTTATGCTTTCCACGTAATAGCATCCGCCATTATGGCCGGCTATGCAATAATCATAACTGCCAATCGTATTGGAACCGTTGGTGCATCCGGTACGTGTCTCGCATACCGCGGCGAATACATTTACTGGCATGCAGATAAATGCAATTATTGGTAAAATTATGTTTTTCATTCGTTCGTTCTCCTGTTGTTTTTCGAAATGAAAAACCACCCAAAATTTGAGTGGCCAGGAGGTTCAGAACAATCTCAAGAATTGTGTGCTTATTCAATATATTCGCAACCCTCCTGACCTGCGGTTCAGGAGTTTATTTTTCGTCCGAATATTAAAAATGGCGCTGTGCGCCCAATATTATATTCCTTGACGCTTGAGCAGAGGTTCTGACACCCCATCGGCGAAACACCCGCCGACAAATAAATTATATATCACGCCATGCGCAAAAACAAGAAATAAAAAATCGCCCGTTTGGGCGATTTTTTATTTCTTTTTGGAAACACGTTTCGGCGCCGGCTTCGGTGCGTTGTCCGCCTTGAACTGCTTGTACAGCATTTCGATACACGCATATCCGATTAACGCGGAACCTGCCGTAATCAGACCGCGCAGCAATCCGCCGGAAAATATCGCGAACAAGATAATCGCCGCAACCAATACAACAGTATAGCCAATATTTTTTGCCAATACGTTCAATATTTTTTCAAATGTTTTCATTTTGTTTTTTTCCTTCGTTTGGATAACCGCATTATATTGAATTGATAATATTTGCGCAAGAGAAAAACCGGGGTCGCATCGCGACCCCGGCGGGGGAAAAGACATGTGTTGTTTTACAGTATTACCTGGCCGCCCAGTCGTGCGGTGCGCGGAATCGGACCGAACGATGAACGCGGTGATACGTAAATGTTTCCTGTGACGGTAAAGTCGCCGCAAAACTGCAACATTTCAACGTCACGCAGGAACAGATTGCCGCGCACGACCGTGCCGCACGGCAGCGTATATTTGCGCATGTTCTGCAGATACAGGTTTCCGTTGACCTGTACTCCGTCGGCCAGAACCGGGCTGCCGCCGCGGCGGTCGATGATGACGTCGCCGTTCAGCTGGCGCGGTGCCGCCGCACGTTCACAGTCGCTGTGTGCGACCGTGATTGTGCGTGATACATATTTGCGTGTTTTTACGTCGCGTTTCAGCGGCAGTGTCGGCCGCTCTGCGCGAACGCTGCGCGGGGCCGCCTCGTCTGTCATTGTTACTTGGGGCTTTTCCGGAACAACGGCGATTGCCGGCGCGTCTGCAACAATCACAACCGATTTTTTATTGCAACCGACAATGTCGATAATCAGCATGGAAAACAGTACGATAATCGCAATCAACAGCGTTAAATTTACCAAACCGATTAAATCAATGCTGCGAATCCACGCCCACAGACGACGCATTACATTCGCAATCATGCGAAAGGGCCAGCAAACAATATTGCGTACGCGCCCCCAGAATGTGTTGGTCTTGCGCTTTGCGCGTGTGGATTTGCGTGCTTTCTTGTGTTCCACGCGGCGTGCGGCGATTTTTAACTTTAATTCTTTGAACATATCTGCCCCTTAATTTGTGTTTATGAGAACATAATAGCCCAAAAAGAATATTTGTCAATATATTTTGTCAAAAAAATATTTGGTCCAACTTTAGGCGCCGTTTTGTTCCAGCCGCAACAGCGTTTCTTTCGCCGTCAGTCCGCCGGCATAGCCGGTCAGCGCCCCATTCGTCCCAATTACGCGATGGCATGGGATTATTATGGATATCGGATTTCGCCCGATGGCGCCGCCAACCGCCCGCGGCGCGGAATGCAGTTTGGCGGCAATATCGCCGTATGTCATGACGCACCCGTATGGTATGTGGCGCAGCGCGTCCCAAACGCGGCGTTGAAAATCGGTTCCGCGTGGACGCAGGGGCGGGCAGGCCACCATTGGCATCGCCCCCGCGAAATATTCATCAAGCCATGCGCGCGCCGCGTCAAATACGGGCTGTGTGTCATCGATATGGCGCATGTCCGCGGCCCCGGCGGCATAGTATTTTTGATTTTCAATCCACAGTCCTGTCAGTGCCGTCCCATCGCATTCCAACAGCAATCGCCCCACGGGTGAATCATAATATGTATAATAATGCATATGATAATCTGTAATAAAAAGCCCGGCACAAGTCCAGGCTTTTTATAAGAGCTTTTTCAATATTTATACGCATGCTAATTTTGCTTTTGCCACAAATCTTAAAAAGTGATAACATGTCACTTATGCATATTCCAGCAGAAGAAATTCTTAATTTTCACACACGCAGAACCCAGTGTCACATTGACTGCTTGAATTATTTTGCCTCGCTTCTGGGGTATCATTTCCCGGAACATGACAACGATAAAAATCATGACCCAATACGTATCGGATACGCGTATGGAAATTATGTGACGTACCATCCTGGCTGTATGATGCCGGCGGCGGCACTGGATGCGTTCAAGGCGGCCAAGGCCGAACACCACCGCAATGCGCCGCACCATGTTGAGCATTATGCCCGCATATCCGATATACCGAAAATCCGTTTGGCGGAAATGATATGCGATTGGCACAGCGCAAATTTTGAGGAAATCCGCATCCTGCATAATTGCGAGTATTCATCCGTTTCAGATTTCTTTGACCGTATTATGGGCCCGCGTGACTGGACCCCGGCACAGCGTGAATTTGTGCGTGAAACAATAGAATTTATCGCCGCCAGGGCCGATATGACGCGGGTACAGGAAATTTGGCGGCCGTTAATGCTGCTGTAAAGACGCCGCCCCGGTCAAAATTGCATAAAATATTTTTTTGTAAATTTACACTTGCAATAAGATAAAAACCAGCGTATAATCCACGACGCTTGGGGCATAGTTTAACGGTAGAACTCCGGACTCTGACTCCGTCAGTGTTGGTTCGAATCCAGCTGCCCCAACCAAGATTGACAGCCGTTCAATTCCATCAGGATATTGAACGGTTTTCTTATTGAATATACTAACTTTTTATCTTTTAATTCGCAGTTCGAAAGTAGCAGGTTTATAATTTGGCGTTTTTGTTCTACTTTCGAACTCCGGAATAATTCCGCCGCGTGGGACGCCACAGCCAGCAAGGATTCCACCGTCGTTATAAATTCGTCATCTGCCTTGGAATGTGCTTCCAGATGCACGCCCACATCATACAGTTCTTTCTCTATATCATTCTTTTTGTCGGCATATTCTTCCTGTGTAATGCTACCCGTCAGCAAGAAATCCAACAAGCGGCTTCTTTTGGACTTTAAAGCATCTTGCTTTTTACGAAGATTGTCTATCTCTGCCAACGCATAGGCATTTTCTGCCTGTGAGATATTGGTCAGGCATTTCGCTACCTCTTGCATAATATCACGCGGAAAGGACAGCTTTTTTAATACCTCATCCTGAATCTGTTGAAATAAGACATCTTCATTTACCGCCAGTTGCGTGCAATTCCCCTTAAAATGTGAACAAGATAGGTATGTATAGGTCTTTCCGCTGGGCTTTGTCTTGGTGTCGCTGGTAATCGCGCACCCGCAGTCGGCACATTTTATCAGGCCGCGAAACGCATACGGCTTTTCTGCATATTTAAATCTGGTGCGGTTCTTACCGTTCATTATCGCCTGACACTTATCATACAAAGACTTATCAATCAATGGTTGATAAATATGCGGATAAAGCGCGCCTTTGACGTTCATCATTCCGTAATAAAAAGGATTGTTTAATATATTGAAAATCGCGGCCTTTGTAATAGGTTTCCCGCTGATTTTGTTTGTCAGCCCCCATTCGGCAGCATTTTTAACCAGTTCACCAATCGTATACAAGCCAGAGGCATATTCTTCAAATAGCCTTTGTATTCCGGGGGCACGTTCCGGGTCAACAATTATAATGGGCTTATTATTGTCATCCCGGCGGTTTAGATAACCCAGCGGAGCCTGACTTTGCCAGATGCCGTGTTTCGTGTTATAGTCAATGCTTCTTTTTACATTATCCCGAAGATTGCCAACATAGGTTTTGGCGGAAAATACGCCTAAATCCCACATTGCAATCTCATTTGAACTAGAATCGCGATGCAAACGCAGATTTTCCCGGATAAAATGCAGTTCCGCCTTGTCCGCTTTGCGTAATTCATCTAATTCAACAGATTCCTTAAAACTGCGCTGGACGCGGTCGATACAATCCGCAACAATGGCGATTTTTTCCCGTTGTGCTTTGACAAAGTTCAGCATTTCAACGAACTTTTTACGGTCGCCACGCGTTGAGCTTTCGGTTATTTGAAAGGTTTCCAGCAGTGTCAGCCCATTGCGCTGGATATATTTATTCAAATTTTCCAGCTGTGCATCAATGGACATCCCATTTTCTTGTTCCCGCGACGATACACGCGCCAATATCACTGCCTTCATTACGTATTCTCTTGGTTTTACTTAGATTTATTATACCTTACGAAAGAAACAATACCAGAGTTTATTATCATAAAATGCCAAGGCTTGAAAAATGGTAATTTTTTCGTATATCATTAACAAAAAGGGACTGTAAATGAAATTAATAACCTCCACAGATTTACAAAATTGGGCAAAAACGCGCGAGTCAGAGCAATATTTGCCACTTTTGCTTAGAAGGTTGATTATAAATAAAGTGGGCTTTGATAATATACAACATATTACAATACCGGGTGGTGATAGTATATGGAAGCCCGGTGTTGATGGAAAGATTCTTACTCGTGTTGATAGCTTGTTGGGCGAAAAAGATAAAACGTACATGGTAGAGTGCGGTCAGTGTGTTGAAGATAAACAAAAATTTGAAAATGACTTGAAAAAACGAACAGCTCAACTAGGTGGTGTTAAACAAAAAAATTCTGCATTTGTCTTTATAACTACAAATAAAATCAAAGATTTAAATAGTACGTTAAATGCAACGAAAGAAAAAGTAGAAGGTAGTGATTTATGGGCTGATATCAAATTATATGATGCAGATGACATAGAAACTTGGCTTGACAATGATTTTGCAACGTTTGCATGGCTGGCAGATATTATGGGCAAACAGTCTAATGGCTTAAAAGATTTTGATGGTTTTTGGAAAACTTGGAAAGCTTCTACTGAAATTCCAATTGACGAAGATATAATCTTAGCGCGCGCGAACACTTATCAAAACGAGGTATATAAATTTTTAAAGAAGGCTTCCGGAGTTTTTCATATAAAATCATTCAGTCGGAAAGAATCTTTATTGTTTTTTATGGCTTCTATATTAAAAGCACATTTTCCAGAGGATGAGATAGATGCAATAAAATCCAAAATTGTTATAGTTCAGGATGCTGATGTTTGGAATCGTGTGGTTGAGGATGGTGAAGCAAGCAAGTTTATATTTATTCCATTTTTCGGAATACCAGAAAATTTGGGCTTTTTAGTGGACAAAGGTTTGCAGATTTTTATACCAATGGGCGAAAATGATGGAAAAGGAACAGAGTCTAATACTGTCCATATAGAACCTTTTAATAATGAGATTTTATACAGTGTGCTAGAGAAGAAGTTAAGTTCATATGAAAAAACCAACCAAATTATTAACAAACTGGGGCATAATGGCACATTGCTGCATTTACAAAGAATTATGGAACGCAAAGATGTTTCTAGGCCTGCGCCTCAATGGGTAAGTAAAGAAAATTCGGAGATTTTATTGCTAGCTTCATTCGTTGGTGGTTGGTCAGACCAAAATACTAAGGACAAAGAAGCGATAGCCAGTATTTTTGGAATGAATTATTCAGAAATAGTAAAGAAGCTATCTTTTTTTATCAAAACGGAGGAAGCACCCATACGAAAAATAGGCGATATTTGGGAAGTTGGTTCGCCAGATATTATAATTGATTATTTAGGAGGGCATTTGACCGAAGATACTCTCAAGAGATATCTAAACGAAACTAAGAAGATTTTATCTGAAATAGATTTGCGCTATAATGAACGTGGTACGAGAAATCTTCTAGCTTCTTATGATTTTAGCAGTGGAAAACATACATATTATTCAAAAAACTTAATTTGTGGAATTGGAAATGGGTATGCGGCAATTGCCAACAAAGAGAATAAATTTGTAAATTTAAACAGTGTTGAATTCAGAATCCAACAAAATGTACAAAAACTCTTAGAAGATAAAAATTGGAAGAAGTGGGCTACTTTAAATCCTATAATGCCTCTATTTGCTGAAGCAGCAAAAGAGAAATATTTGGAATTGCTTGAAAATGTTGTTGCAAATACCCCCTCTTTAATAATTGACCTTTATGAGAAAGGCGAGGATATGGGGTTTATGGGAGAGTGTCTGTATTCTGGTATTTTATGGGGGCTTGAGAATCTTGCCTGGTTTGAACCATTTTTTATGAGGGTTATTAATATATTGGTAAAGATGGAAAAAATTAGAAGAGAAAATTTACGATACGGAAATTCTCCAATAGATACTTTAAATCGCATTTTCTGTACGTGGCTTCCAAATACTTTGGTTGATTTAAATAAACGGCAATTATGCATATCAAATATATTGAGAACAAATAAAAACTCGGATGTTTTATTTAATTTGTTATATAATTTACTGCCAACAGAACACATGACGTGTCAGCCTACCCATAGGCCACATTTTATTGAATTGCACGCCCCAGAACGCGTTTCTCGTCTAGCTATAGGTAAGTTTAATAATTTTATATATACAGAAATTATTAATATGATAGGATGCGATAAAGATAAATGGGATAAGGTAATTCGTTATATAACATATATGAATCCAGAAAGATTCGATATGTTTATAAATACATTAAAATCTATTGATTGGTTGAATGCAGATGCCGAATTAAAAAACTCTGTATATCAGAATTTAGAACATTGGGTTGATTCTGCTCATCGCTGGAGTGATGAAAACGCACAGAATTGGGGCGCAGCTGAAAAAATAGCCAGAATAAATGATATATTGACGGAACTCATGCCAACTAATCCTATAGATAAGAATATACGTATCTTTTCTAAGTTTTCGGTTTGGAATTATAGAGAGTACTCGGGAAGCCCCAGTCCCAGATTGCAACAAGCCATTCAAGAAATAATTAGTTCTAGCGGTCTGCAGGGATTGATTGACTTTGCCAAGCAGATTGACGCTGTTGACGTTCTTGGAGAAGAGTTAGCATTATCTAATATATCGATGGCTGATGTTGTATGGCTTTTAAATTCTTCCGATAGAAAAGACCCAAAAGTACAAAGATTTTTATCCGTATTGTTTGCGGTTATCATAAATATTAGAGGGCTGAGTTTAGTCGGTAAGATTTTTAGTGATGATTGGGAAATTGAATATAAGCAGGCTTTGATATGTACTGTAAAAGGTAATGAAGCATATTGGGAATGGGTGGAGAAAAAAGGATTTTCTGAATTGTACTGGAAAAACACAGGTGCAATTTGGCCAAATACTGATAAAGAATATGATATTGCAATTAACAAGTTAAAGGAATTTAGGAAGTTTCCTGAATTAGCAACTTTACTTGCCATGCAAAATCGTAGACAAAGCGGGGTTAGAACCGAAGATATTGTAGATTTGCTGTTTGGTATAGCAGAGTCTTCAAAAGAACAACTTAATAATATGGACTGGTATCATATACAGGACTTATTTAAAATTTTACATAAACGTTCCGACATAGATGAAAAAATTATGTTTAATTTAGAAATTAATTATTTTGAATTATTTGATGGTTCAAATGAATTAGAGCCGGTATATATCTATAAGCAACTAAAGGCAAATCCAGAGCTGTTCATAGAGGTAATTTCTTTAATGTTTGCTAAAAAGGAAGAATCTAAAGAAAAAAGTGAAGAAGAACAAAACAGGTTAAAAAATGCTATAAAAATAGCTCAGAAAATGTATTTTAAATTAGAAAAAGATTATATATTTAATGATAAATCCGAACTACACAACTGGGTAAAACGTGCTATGGAGTTGTTAGATAAATTAGAGGAAAAGGAATTAAGTAGCACAGGAATGAGACAAATTGGTGCTATGTTGGCTAATTGTCCGACTGACCCTAATGACGACATTTGGCCTATTGGCTATGTCAGGGAGCTGCTAGAAGAAGCGTGTAATCGGGATATAATAGAGGGTATAGTTAGGGGAAAATATAATTCCTGTGGGTTCCATTCTGTTGACCGTACGAATCCGGGGGGGTATTGGGAAGAGAAGGCTATCAAATTTAGAGCAGATGCTGCTTCTATAAGATTTCAATATCCCAAAACAGCAGAAATATTGGATTGTTTGGCCAAAGATTTTGAAATAAATGCTAAACGAGCCATAACGGATATTATGTAATTGTGATTTGTATTGCACATGCAATAAATGACAAAGTGGGGATTTTCCCCACTTTTTGTCTTTAATCTTCATCATCGGCCACATAATTGCCATATCCATAGCGTTCAAGGCCTTCTTCCTTGTAAAGTCTGCGTTTTAATATTGATACCATAATCACAAACAGGAATATGCAGGATAACACAGTCGCGATAAAAGCTATTATCCCCATCGTCTGCACAACTTCTGCTTGATGTTGCATCTTTTCCATTGCGCTTTGTAATAAATATTCGTTCATTTGTTCTCTCCTTTTGATTAAAAACTACATCGCGTCATATATTCCGGCAAGGCCGACATCTGGGATAACAGAATCAACCCTGATGCCACCCGTACCAACGTATAGCTCCATAAATTTCCGCCTGCCTTTGGAAATAATTATTTCTGAGCCACCCCTTTGCCACGTTCCTCCGGTTGAGATAACATATTCACCTGGTTCTAGATTGGTGCAAAAATAAGAACTATTTGGCAGCCTGCCAATATATTCATTATTTGCGTATATGTCATAGGACATTGCCGCACCAACAAAATTTGAAGCCCGGAACATGCATAACTGGCCGCCACGTGGGTCAATAAAAGGCAATCTGCGTTCAATAACATCGGCCATTTCTGGGGTTAATTGTGATACAGTACCACAACCAACCAGTGAAACAGACAAAATAACAAGCAAAATTTTCGTCATGAATATACCCCTTGGTTAAAACGTGTATTTAATACCGGCCATAAATTGGAAGTTATGCATTAAAAAGGTATTATCTTTTAATTCTGTATGACCTATGTAGGGAATATCTATGTTATATTTTATAGTAGTCAGCAAAAGACGATATCTCGCTTCCGGTGTAAAAGAAATATTATCAGACACTTTTATGTCAAGTCCGATACCAATATTTGCGGCAAAGGCGATATCACCGGATTCCATATTGAGATAATCGTATTCATCCGAGTCTGAAAACGACATGCTGGCCGCCCCAAGCCCAAGAATTAGGTCAAAATTGACACTATCGCCCATTTTAAAATACGGTATAAAGTTTATGACATAGCTCGTATATCCGACATCTGCATGCAGTTTTGAATCCCAGTCATCATCAAATTTGACCTTTGAAGAAGATATATGTGCAACCTCAAACTCTATCCGCAAAGACGGGTCATAATTCAAATCAACACCGACGGAGCCAGAAAATATGGGGCTACCTTTAGAAAAAGTAAAACCTGCATCACTATCTTCATCTGTATATAGCCACCCGTACATTAAATTGTATCCGCCTTTTGCATTAATGTAAAACCTTGTAGGCTTTTTAGCTTTGGTCGGTATGCGCGCCTGTGCGTATGTAGGTGTCCTATTCGCTTGATAATAATGGCCGCCCCCAGCAGTCGGCAGAACGGCAGCATTTCCTGAATAGGTTCCAAGAATCATTATGGGAATTATTGCTTTTTTCATATAAACCACCTTTCTTATGCAAAAGATGGCGCGGGGAGTTAAAGAAATCACGATAGAATGACCCCGTTGGCCTTTGGGCGATGCCCTGTTGTATAGCCAACGGCTCCCCGCAGAAGCAGGGATATGTTTTTGTGGTGCATATCCGGCACCATCTATCGCGAGGTTCTTTACGCCTCGGCATCTCTTTTGCGATGCACCTTTATATTAACACCAATGGGCAGAAAATCCAACCGAATATTTACCAAGGTGGCTGTTCAACAATCTTTCCTACGTATTCAATTGTTTTTATATCGCCATTGCGCATTTTATCAATCAGAGCAGCAGCAATTGCCTCTGTTTGGTTTTTGGGGTTAAAAGCATAAAAAGTTGTATTGTCCATGTTTAACAATTTAATCAATATTTCTTGCATATTATGTCCTTTTAGTCTGAAAACATTATTTCCGCGGTTTCACGAGATTGCGCCTTGGGGTTAAAGCCGTATTTGTTGCCAGGACCGGCTTTTTCGTGTTTAATTTCAAGCGCAGTTTCTGCAATTTTGATTTTTTCGGTTATCCCAAGCCATTTCATACATTTTTGTTCTATACGTTTTTCGCGCTTCTGGTGATGAACCAAGTCGCACTGCAGGCTGGTAAGCCGTTCCTGCCAGTGCTTTAACTTGTTTTTAGCACTCTGTAATGCCCGTTGTCGGTTTGTTGACTCTAGGTCAATTATCTGTTGCCCCATTTTTACAATCATTTGTTTACAATCCGCTATCTGGCGTTCGTATAGACTTTCTGTGCGGTATATCCTTTGGATTTTAGCCCTGTAATGCTCCAGCAGTTCTTCCGCGCTTTTATGAACCATAATACCGGTTGCACACATACGCATATCGTCTGCTTCATCATTTTGCCAACCTTGGCGCGATTTGCAGTTTGTGGTCGCAATCAAAGCTAAATTTTGTTCATAGGGCTTCAGCGAGTCGTTTACAAAGAATCTCCCTTGTTCTTGGGTATATTCGCGACGTTTAGCGCGCTCGTTTTCTAGATTCTGCTTCAGCACACTTGGTGCGAAGCTGTGGTTAGGCATTATGGCCATAATGGTTGAATATTCTGCCCAAAGTTCATAATCCTGCTGTTTCATCGTTGCTATCTCCGGAAACTCTTCCCGCGTGGGGGCGGGGGTTGATGTTGAAAAATTTATTAAAATTGCTCCCGCGGGTTGGATATTATAAATATATGTTTGACAAGGTCGCAAAAGCGGCTTCAGTCGGTTGTGTTTGTAATGCGTTGTTTAAAACAGCTAGGTTATTTGCCGGACTTTGTTTAATTTATCATAAATCGCCTGTTCTATAGCATGGCATGTTTGGCGGTTTATCGGATAAAATACGTCAAAACCGTCCTTTTTTGGAAATGTCAATCTATAGCCACCGCTTAATCTGGTATAAACACCGATTGAGCCAAGATATAGTGAATTATTCAATACAATGCTTGCAAAGCCGATTAGACCATCATTTGGACGCACAAACTGAA
Source organism: uncultured Alphaproteobacteria bacterium (assembly GCA_947175875.1). Classification (GTDB taxonomy): domain Bacteria; phylum Pseudomonadota; class Alphaproteobacteria; order Rs-D84; family Rs-D84; genus Enterousia. The sequence continues at coordinate 97,758 of CAMWON010000003.1, forward strand.
TCTTTACTTCTGAAATTGTCATTCATTACTCCCTTTTGTTGTTTGTGAACATCGCTTAAAATCTTTAAAAAAGAAACGAGCCGCACCCCCGCTTCCGATGCCTCGGCATCGGAAATCGGCTCTGAGTACAGCCCTTTAATCTTTAAAGATAACAGCGTTTGTTCTTCCATAAACAGAACATAACGCAGGAATTTATAATTTTATGTAGTTCGCTAGCATCAATTTTTTATTACAAGCGTTGTATCATTTGCAAGCCAACGATATATCGTCTCGCGCTCACCGTCTTTTTTTAACGGCGGGTTCCAGTTGGAGGGTTCATAATATTCCAGCAAAATAATATCAGCTAACTGACGTTTGCTGCGTACTTGTTGTTTGCTGCAAATTTCATGCGCTTTGTCTAAAACCCATTTTTGTATAGTTGCTCTCTTTTTTGCGGTGCTGTGTCCGCTTTGGGCACGTTCCTGTCTGATGATTTGTACCAAACATGATTCAAAGTCTACATACGTGTCATTCCAAGCGTTTTTTATTTGGTTTATGTGTTCGGCTCTTTGATTCCGAGTGGCATCGGGGTTGTTATTCAACCAAGTCAGAAAGGCAGAGCATTTATTTAGCATATCATAAAGTGCCCCGGCCGCGCCGATAGTCCACCATTCGCGATAGGTTAATCTTCTAATAGTGGCTCTTTTTCTTCCTTCTGGCTTGTCTTTAAATATTAAAGAGCCATCAGGATTGTTTTTCATTTTACGAATATCAAACTTTTTGTCCCGGTTTTGGTTTAAATGTTCAGCCAACACATCTGGTTTAGAGCTGCGTATTTTTACAAGTTTTTTATATCGTTCAACCGCGAGGTTGGTAAGGGGGAATATTCTGTCGTCAAATACGGAATAATTCTCCAAAACAGAATTTCCCGTTTTGGGCAGTGGCTGATAGTTATTCAGCAATTCCAAAGCCTTTTTTGTGGCATTTAGCCGCAACTCTACAAAAATACGTTTTTTCTTTTTTGTCATTTCATTACGCCTTATTTTTAGCTTATATTCTTATGCTATGGCAGTTTTGGGGCAAATACAAGCTTTCTGGTATATTGCCTATATTTTTTATTATCGTGGCTAAACTTAGAATGTCTTTGTAATACGTAGTTCGAAATTCGTTTGCTATCGTCAACCAGAATTCAAACGCCCCTTGTGGGCGTTTTTATTTGTGTATTCAAAAAAGACGCGTTGACAAAAAATATTTTTAGGTATAGCATGGGGCTGTTTAAAAGGATAATATTTATGAAGTATTCAGATTCATATGATTTTAAGTATAGTGGATTTACCGTATCCCGCTATAATATTGAGGATTATATTGCTGCGTTGCCCGGTAACGGCGGGCGGTTTGGGCGTCGCACCATGTACTACCATTCATATGGCATAGTAGAAAGCATGATACGTTCCATTGCGTCCGATGATTTCGAATTTAATCCAAACGACAAGGGTATGTGTCGCCTGTTGGAGGAAATGATTCGTAAAGGTGGGCACGACCGTGGGGTATATTCGGAAAGTGCGCACATGGCAATGCGTAATTTATGCATCGCCCAGGGAAAAAATCCGGACAACCATTTGCTGTATGACAAAACTATTTCCGGCAGAATCAGCCAGGCTACGTCAAAAATAAAGGGCCTGTTTGGTTTCGGCAAAAAGAAACATGGCGCGGCACCGGCGGAATCCGAGCCCGCACAGGTTGTTGATGTGCCCGCTGAATCCACGCCTGTGTCGCACATTGACACCGATGTGGATGTTGCGGTTGAACCGGCCCCGGTTCAGCAGCAGACCGTACCCGACACCGTCATTGAACCGGGTGTCGATGTTCCTGCCACTGATGCGGTTGCAGATACGCAGCCCCAAAAATCATCCCGCAAAGCTAATATATTGTACAACATGGCGGCAACTGTGGCCGGGATTGCTGCGATTGGCGCTCTTGTTTTGACGGGTGGGCGTGCAAACAATATGAATGGTGATGCGGCGCCGGTGGATTCGGTACCGACGTTTAAAACAGTGTCTATGGGTGATACATCACGCACCATGACCCAGGTATATAATCTGGGTGACTTTGCAAATCAGGCCCGTAATGCGACTATCCCGACATTGAATACGGCCAGGGCACCGCGCACACCAGTCACATCGGTACGTCCGGCCACACATGTCGCGCCGGTCGTAACCTCGGCCGCGCCGGCCAAGAAGGTGACCAAGCGGGCCCCGACCGCATCGCGTGTCGCGACTGATTCCGTAGCGGTACAGTTGACCCGGGCCAGCAAAAGTTCCCTGAACATTCTGCTGGGGACCAAAAAGGCCGATGAATTGTGCCGTCGTGTGCAGTCCCAGATAGATGCCGGCATTTTTGCCGCGCCGAACGGCATGTCGGCCGAACGCATTGCGCATGCCATGACAATGAGCCGTGTATATGAAGGTAAAAGTGTTATTTTGGATGCGTTGAATTCCACGGTCGCGCTGACCCCGGCCCAACAGGCGGCCTTTAATCAGCATATTGATGAAATCGGCGATATGGGCGTGAAAATCCAAAAACGCATGGCGTCCAAGCATAAGCTGTCAAATCACAGTCGTTTTGACCGTGCATCCCATGCGCAGCAGACGGTGCATATCAAAAACGTGAAACAATTGAAACAGTTTCGAAAACTGGCACGCACACGCTGACAATAAAACGCCCGAACCGGGCGTTTTATTTTTTACTATCCTTGTTTATATTCTTTGTGCCAATATTGGCATGCATATATAAATACAGGACAGGAAAAATGAAATTCAAGGGGTTGACCGCCGCCCAGGCGACGGCCAGTCGCAACAAGCACGGTGCAAACATAATCCCGGCACCCGCGCCGAAATCCGCATGGTATTTCTTTGTGGATATTTTTCGCGACAAGATAAATCTTATTTTGTTAATAATGATGCTGTTGTTCGTCGGTCTGGCCTTGGCTGGCGTCGGCGACATGTACGAGGCGATTGGCATCGGCGCGGTTCTGATTATCGTATCTGTAATCGGTGTTCGCACACAGCTGCGTGCCCAGAAAAGTGCGCGCGACCTGCAGATGGCCGTTAATCTGCATTACTGTAATGTTCTGCGCGGCGGTAAAATACAAAACATAAAAAGTACGGATGTCGTTGTCGGTGATATTGTGCAAATTACCGCCGGCCAGGCATTGTGTGCCGACGGATATTTAATAGACGGCGCAATCGCCGTAAACAACGCCATATTGAACGGGGAATCCGACGACTGTGAAAAAAGCCCCGTTCCCGGATTTGTATATCGGCCCAAACAGCGCGTCACCGCCGAAGACTATATCGACCAAAACAGCGTTTTTGCCGGCACCACCGTGCAGAGCGGCGCGGGATTGATGCGTGTAACGCATGTCGGCGTGCAAACCCAGAACGCCCAGATATTGGGCAGTTTAAATGTAATAGAAACGGTAAAAACATCCCTTCAGATACAGCTGGACAATCTGGCGGCGCGTATTGGAAAAATAGGCTCGGTCTCTGCGGTGGCAATATTCGCAGTATTGATATTGACGCAGTATTTGGCGGGCTCCTTTGCCGGAAATGTCAATGATATTCGTATGCTGCTGGGCGATTTAACCGTGGCGCTGACCATATTTGTGGCGGCGGTTCCCGAAGGGCTGCCGTTCATCATCAGCATAATCATCAGCCGCAATGCCGCCCAGATGGCCCGGAATCATATCCTGCCGAAAAATCCGCAAAAGATTCCGGCGGCGGGTAACCTGCATATAATATGCACGGATAAAACGGGAACGTTAACCCGTGGCAGCCTGTCGGTAACGGAAAATTTCTTAGGGGATGATACGATATTAGGGCAGGATGCCGCGGCATGGGATATATATGCGCACAGTGCCGTGCTAAACAATGGCGCCGTATATGATGCGGCGGACAACCCCGCCGGCGGGAACAGTACAGACCGTGCCATACTGGCGTCGGTACCGGCGGATGTTGCGCATGATATAATGCGGCGCTTTGCCATAATCCGTAATGTCCCGTTCAGCAGTGCGACCAAATTCGCCAAAACGGTCGTGCGCGATGCGGGGACGGGAACCGAAAAAACGTTCGTTCGTGGCGCCACGGAAATCATTTTGAAACACTGTACGCATTATATTGACCATAATGGTAAAAGGCATCGTTTAAAGCCTGAATTAACAGATGAAATACAGAAACGTATTGCCGCGAAATCATTGCGCATGGTCGCCGCCGCATATATCGACGGGGCCGACAATGATGACAATATTCCGGGAAATATGACGCTGGTTTCCATTACCGCAATGCGGGACGAATTGCGTCCCGGTGTCACGGATGCGATTGGCATGCTGGGGCGTGCGGGCATTCAGACAATTATGATAACCGGCGACAATCCGGATACTGCGCGCGCCATTGCGGCCGACTGTGGAATAATAAACGAGCGTCATGATATTGTGATAACCGCAACTGAAATGGACGGGCATACCGACGAATGGCTGGCAAAAAATCTGAGCCGGATAAAGGTTATTGCGCGCGCGACGCCGGGCGCCAAACTGCGTGTGGTATCGGTGGCCCAGTCCATGAATAAAAGCATCGGCATGTGCGGTGACGGAACGAACGACGCGCCGGCATTGCGCCGTGCGGACGTGGGTTTTGCAATGGGCGACGGGACCGACGTCGCCAAAGAGGCCGGCGATATCATCATCACGGACAACAATTTTGTATCGGTTGCCAAATGCGTGCTTGTCGGGCGCACATTCCTGCATAATGTCGTCAGCTTTCTGCGGTTCCAGTTGCCTATAAATTTCTCTTTGGTGGCGCTGTGCATCGCGTTCCCGTTAATAATCGGGGGCGAGGCATTAACCGCGGTCCAGATACTGATAATCAATATTGTAATGGACAGTCTAAATTCGCTTTCATTCGGTGGCGAGGCGCCCCGTGACGAATACATGCGCCATCCGGCCCCGCCAAAGGATGCGCCGCTGCTATCGCGTCGCGTTATCGGGGATGTCGCCGTTTCCACGCTTATATTTATCGGTATCTTTGCGGTGATAATGACGCCGCCGGTGCGCGCAATGTTTCCTGCCCCCGCACAATACGATGCGGCCAGATTCGCACTGCTGGTCATAATGTCGATATTGAACGGATTTAATATCCGGGTTGACGGATACAACCTGCTGTCGGGACTGCGCCAAAATCCGATGTTCCTGTATGTGGCGGTCGGCGTTATTGGCGCCGCGGTGCTGCTGGTATCGTTCGGGGGCGCGGCCATGGGTGTGGCGCCGCTGGGGCCGCTGCAGTGGGGAATTGTATTCGGCCTGGGTATAATGGTTCTGCCGTTGGATATGCTGCGTAAAAGATTCCTGCGACGCCGTCCGTAATTGGCATATCCTTCCTATATACTTTGGATATGCCGCTACGCCATAATTAAGGTATGTCCACGAAAAAAATACTTCCCGCGCTGCTGGTGGGTTTATCCCTGATGCATGCGAACAGGGCCGATGCCTGTACGGGTATCACCCTGAAATCCGACGACGGTTCAACTGTTGTCGCCCGTACAATCGACTGGTCCGGCACAAAAATGAACAACATTTATGTTGTATCGCCGCGCAATCATACTGTTCGTGCCATAACGCCGGCCGGCGCGGATACTGGCCTGGAATTTACCTCAAAATACGGGTTTGTAGGCCTGGGTATGGAACAGTCTGAATTTGTCGTTGACGGCATGAACGAGGCCGGCCTGTCCGCTGCGCTGTTTTATTTCCCCAATTATGGCGGGTACGAGTCCTTTAATCGTGACACCGCCGACAGCACGATAGGCGACCTGCAGCTGGTTTCATGGATTCTTTCCAGTTTTTCCACCATTGATGAAGTCCAGGATGCGATAAAGAACGTCCATATCGTGAATATTTACCCCGATGCGTTGACGGTCCACTGGCGTATAACAGACAGCACCGGCCGCCAGGTCGTATTGGAGATAGAAGACGGCGTCCCTCACTTTTATGAAAGTGAAATCGGTGTCTTAACAAATTCGCCAAGCTATCCGTGGCAGGTAACAAATCTGAACAATTATGTAAATTTAAACCCCGGAACGGCGGGGCCGTCAAAGCTGGGGGCGTTAACGTTGCGGGCGTTTGGTGCCGGCAGTGGGATGCACGGCCTGCCGGGTGATTTCTCGCCGCCATCACGTTTTGTGCGCGCTGCATTTTTGTCGTCTTTTAACATTCCGTTAAAGACGGGATATGACGCGTCCATGCATGCGTTCCATATTTTGAATAATTTTGATGTGCCCTTGGCGGTGCAGTATAGCCGTGGCGCCAAACTGCCGGATATGCCGTCCGCGACCCAGTGGACGATAGCCACCGACATGCGCGCCCGTATGATATACTATCGCACAATGTATAACAGCGTAATTCGTTCCATAAACATGAACGATATCGATTTCGATAATGTCGAGTTCCAGTGGCATCCGCTGGACAGCGTCGAACGTGAAACGATAATTCCTGTGACGATACAGTAAAGAACGGGGGCTTGCCCCCGTTTGTTATTTGTATTTCAGCGCATCAATCGGATCAAACGCCTTGTTGCGCCCGTATTTCAATTTTATCGGCCCCTTTGGCGTGTTCATGGTCGCCGCATGATTTGTATTGTGCAGCTCGTAATGCAAATGGGTTATGTCGATGCCCATACGGAAGGGTTTGCCTTGCTTTTTCAGCCCCAGACTGCCACCGGTGTATCCCATTGTCCCGATTTGACAGCCGGCTTGAACACGTTGCCCCTGGGTCACCAGTACAGAGTTCAAATGCATATACCACGATTCAAATCCGTCGGCATGCTTTATAACGATATAATTGCCGGCTGTTGACTGTGGGGTGTCCCGCTTAACTATTGAAACCACGCCGTCGGCGGTGGCAAATATCGGGGTGTCAAAATACTTTTTATTACATCCCAAATCATTCCCCTGATGGGTGTGGCCGCCGCCGCGATTAACCGCAAATCCGGAACATACCAGCCCGCGCTGTGCCTTGTCATAAATATCCAGATTCGGCGCCACCGGCACCCCCAGCGGTAATGTCTGGCCGCGCGGAATGTGTGGGTGCGTCGTCGCACAATATGTCCCCGGCGCGCCTGTCGGTGTCTGCGGTGTTGTGGCCGGGGGCTGTGTGGCGGGTGCGGTCGGCGCCGCCTGGGGCGCGGTGGCGACATTATTATTGTTGTTATTGGCGTTTGAATTTTGCTGGGTGTTTTGTGACGGCGCCTGTTGCGTGACAACCGTCGTGTCCGGAACATAAGGCTTGCATTCGGGCGCGTTTGCACCCGGTCCCATACAGTATATCTCGTGCTCTTTTTCTATGCGCTCCACTTCGTCCGCCAATGCATCATTTAGAGGTTGCAGTTGAATGCTCATATATGCGCTGGCGTCTTTATAGGGGGCGTATCCGGCCGCTTTGTTTTCGGTCTGGGCCGAAAAAGAAACGTCGCCAGCGGTTGTCGGAAATTTTTCCGCGGTTAAAAATCCGGCGTTCGCTGTACCGACCGTCAAAATACCCGAAATGAATAAGAAGCGTAAAACAATTGCCATGTGTTTAATATTAAATATATTGCCGCGGCCGTACAAGAGAAATATTGATTTTGTATATTAAACATTGACAAAATATAATATTTGTATTATATTTTAAGTATGAAAGATATAACAATTGTTCCTATTTTTAATCAGTCGGTCCCGGGTGTCTGGGAAGATTTTGCATACATCTGCGCAGATACAATGCGCACGAATTATAATTATAAAGTTGATGGCGCTGAAATCACAGAGGCGATTAATAAAGACCGTGCCAAGTGGCGCCGCGGTACGCATTTTGCATTTGGTGCATACGACGATAATGAAATGATAGGATATATCCAGGGCGATGCGACTGGTCGCTGCGCGACCATACAGTCACTGTATGTGTTGGCCGATTACCAGAAATTGCACATCGGCCGTCGCTTGTTGCAACAGGTCGAGCGTGCGGCCACATTGTTCGCCAATCGTGTGGAATTGACCGCCCTGGTAAAGGCCGAGCCTTTTTATCGTGCGCACGGTTACAGCAATATGTACAGCAATGTTTACGCCAAGACCTTGCCAAATGCGCCGCGCTGTGAATGCCTGCCGGTATTTAAATGCGCGGGTGCGATGACAAAACAGCTAATTGCATTGAGCCCGGACTTTGACGCCGCGGCGATAAATAAAGAGCACTTGCCCGCGTTCGCATATTTTGACGTGAACAGCAAGATTGTCGGATATGCGGCGGGGGAAAATATTGTTATTAGCCGTGGATGCGGCTTATCGGATATTGTCCGGTCCAGCCTGGTTCGAAACATTGCAAAGGTCAGATAATTAAAAATCCCCGCAACCCGCGGGGATTTTTACATCGCCTTACATCATTCCGGGCATGCCTGCCGGCATCTGTGCGCCGGCCGGTTTTTCTTCCGGTATTTCAGACATCACTGCGCCTGTCGTCAACAGTACGCCCGCGGTGCTGGCTGCCGCCGCCAGGGCTGTTTTTACAACCTTTGCCGGGTCGATGATGCCGGCCTTCATCATATCGACATACTCGCCTGTCTGGGCGTTGTATCCCATGTTATAGTCTTTGGCCTCGGATACCTTGCCGACGACGATTTCGCCGGATACGCCTGCGTTTTCGGCAATCTGGGCGCATGGTGCGGACAGTGCGCGGCGAACAATGTCAATACCGACATTCTGGTCGGTGTTGTCACCGGTAACGCCGTCCAACGCCGCAATCGCGCGTACCAGCGCAACGCCGCCGCCGGCGACAATTCCGCCCTCAACCGCGGCGCGTGTCGCCGCCAGTGCGTCGTCAACACGGTCTTTCTTTTCCTTTACCTCAACCTCGGTCATGCCGCCGACCTTGATAACAGCGACGCCGCCCACCAGTTTGGCCAGGCGTTCCGCCAATTTCTCGCGGTCATAATCGCTGGTGGTTGTCGCCATTGCGTTACGAATTTCATCCGCGCGCGCCGCAATCGCCTTTTTGTCGCCCCCACCATGGGCCAGCAATGTCGAATCCTTGCCGACGACGACTTTTTTCGCCGTCCCCAGTACGTCCATTGATATATTGTCAAACGTCATTCCCATATCGTCGGAAATAACCGTCGCGCCTGTTACAATCGCAATGTCTTTCAGCATTTCCTTGCGGCGGTCGCCAAATCCGGGCGCCTTTACCGCACATACCTTCAGCCCACCGCGCAACCGGTTCAGAACCAGTGTCGCCAGCGCCTCTGACTCAACATCTTCGGCAATAATCAGCAGCGGGCGCCCCGACTGTGCAATCGGTTCCAGTATCGGCAACAGCGCCTGCAGCCCCGTAATTTTCTTTTCAGACACCAAAATCTGGGCGCCTTCCAGTTCCGCCAGCATTTTTTCGCTGTTCGTCACGAAATAGGGCGACATAAAGCCCTGCGCGAACTGCATGCCCTCAACAACGTCGATTTCCGTATCCAGACCCTTGGCCTCTTCAACGGTAATAACGCCTTCCTTGCCGACTTTTTCCATCGCCGCGGCGATTTTTTCACCGATGTCGCGGTCCGAATTGGCGGATATTGTCGCAACCTGGGCGATTTCCGCACTGTCTTTGACCGGGCGCGCATGTTTGTCGATATCCGCCACAACCTTTGCCGTCGCAATGTCGATACCGCGCTTGATGTCCATCGGATTCATGCCCGCCGCGATGACACGACGGCCCTCGCGAATCAATTTCTGGGCCAGAACAGTCGCTGTTGTCGTGCCGTCGCCCGCATCGTCGCCCGCTTTCTTTGCAACCTCTTGAACCATGCGTGCACCGATATTTTCCTGTGGATCGCTCAGGGACACCGCCTTTGCAACCGTTACGCCGTCCTTGGTCGCCGCCGGCGCGCCGTATGATTTTTCAATAACGACCGTGCGGCCCTTTGGGCCCATTGTAATTTTTACCGCATTGGCCAGTTTATCTACCCCGGCCGCCAGTTTGTCTGTATTAAATACGATTTCTTTTGCCATTTGTCTTATTCCTTTCTTATTTCAAAATACCCAGGATATCGCTTTCTTTGATAATGACATAGTCGTGTCCGTCAATTTTAACCTCGTTCGCGCTGGACGCCCATTTGGCAAACATAACGACGTCGCCCGGGGCCACTGTCATGGGGATGCGTGTGCCGTTGGATACCTCGCCGTCGCCTGTTGCGATTACGCGTCCGCGAGACGGCTTTTCTTTTGCGTTATCAGGGATTATGATACCGCCGGCGGTCTTGGTTTCTTCTTCCATCCGTTCCAGCAGAACATAGTTGTTTAATGGTTTTAGCATTTTGTCTCCTTTGCTGTACGCTTGATATAGTTCAGCATTGCCCGATTTCAAGTCTTGCTTTCAGGTCTTCAGTGTACTATCCTGAACCCAATCAGACAAGGGGAATAAATATGTATGACAAAGACAATGTGTTTGCCAAAATCGCGCGCGGTGAAATTCCGTGCCAAAAGGTGTTCGAGAATGAACACGCGTTAAGTTTCAATGATGTAAATCCGCTGTTTGCGACGCATGTCTTGGTTATCCCAAAGGGGCCGTATATGAACATTTTGGATTTTACCACAAACGCCACCCCGGCCGAGCAGGCGGGTTTCTGGGAATGCTTCAAGGAAAGCGCCCGTTTGTTGGGGATAGAAGATAATTTCAATGTCTTTGCCAATTCTGGTGCCGCCGCGCCGTTCTTTACCCAGTCGGTGTTTCATTTTCATCTGCATCTGGTGTCTGGCCCGCGCAATGACATGTTTCGCAAGATTGTGGGGGACATGTGCAAATAAGCGTCCGTGTTGTTCCGCGTGCGCGTCGTAATGCGGTTGAACCGCAACAGGGCGGCACTTATCGCGTTTATACCACCGCGGCGCCGGCCGACGGCGATGCCAATGCTGCGGTGATAAAAATGCTGTCAAAGCACCTTGGGGTGCCCAAAAGCACAATAAAAATAATTCGCGGGCAAACCGCCCGCGATAAAGTTATTGAATATTAGTAATTCAGTACTTTTTCCATCAGCTCTTCCGGCGTCGTCGCCCCGTGCAGGTTATAATCTTCGGGATGAACGAAAAAGCCCGTATTTTTCATATGCACCAACAGGCGTGCAAACGGCGCCCAGAAATGTGCGGTGTTCATAAAGAACAGGGGCTTGTTCGTCTCGCCAATCTGCTGCATTGTCATAATGTCGGTCAATTCGTTCAGCGTTCCCGTTCCCCCCGGCAGGATAATAAACGCATCGGACAACTCGAACATCTTCTGCTTGCGCTCGTTGACACCGTTGACAATTTCAAATGCTTGAATCCCTTCGTGCATGGGCTCTTGCTTTGCCACGACGTCGTGCGTTGTGATGCCCGTTACATGGCCGCCGTTTTCCAGCGCCGCCGTCGCCACCGTTCCCATCAGGCCGACATTTCCGCCACCGAATACCATTTTTATCCCGTTTTGTGCCAGCATCGCGCCGATTTTTGCCGCATCGCGCGCAAATGCCGGGTCTGTACCGTACTGATGCCCGCAATATACCGCAACCGATTTTAATTTCCCTGCCATGTTTTTCCTTTATTTTTGCGAATTATAGCATAAAATAGCCACGCTATGAACCAAAAATTTTTGGATTTTGTTCAGCCATTTTTATCCGCCCGCATGGCTGTTGCGGTCAGTGGTGGCGTGGATTCCGTCGCTTTGTTGCACTGGCTGGTGGCGGCGGGGGCCGACGTTGTGGTTTTGCATGTAAATCACGGCCTGCGCGCCGCCGCAAATGCAGAGGAGGAATATGTCCGCGCCACCGCCGCGCATCTGGGCGTGCCGTGCCATGTGTTCCATTGGAACGGGGACAAGCCGGCCGCCGGGATTGAAGCGGCGGCCCGCACCGCCCGCTATCGCATGATGACGGATTTTTGCCGGGCGAACGGTCTGGAATACCTGGCCGTCGCGCACCAGGCCGACGACCAGATTGAAACATTTTTGATGAATTTGGCCCGGGGCAGCGGTGTCGCGGGTCTTTCCGGAATGCGCGACGTGACAATGCGCGACGGGGTAAAAATCTTGCGCCCTTTGCTTCAGGTGCCGCGCGCCGCGCTGGAACAGTATTGCAAGGATAACAATATCCGGTATTTTCATGACGAAATGAATGACGACGCGCGTTATATGCGTGTACGCATTCGCAAAAACAGACATGTGTTGCGTGAAATGCTTGGCATCAGTGACGAGCGCATCCTGCTTGCCATGCGTAATCTGGGGCGCGCCCGCGATGCGGCGGCCGTGGATGTCGCCGCGGCGGTCGAAAGTGTGATGGATGGCGACCGTGCGATTTTTTCTGATTCTTTTCTATTTGACCTGGGCGCCGATATTGGATTACAGTTTATCGCGGCGCTTATCATGAAGATAGGTGGGGGGGAATATCAGCCGCGCTTGAAATCATTGGAAATGGCATTAGATAAACTAACGTCCGATTGTAAATTTACGCTGGGGCGGTGTGTTGTCAGACGCCTTGGCGATAAAATTTTAATCGCCCGCGAAGGTGCGCGTACAAGTTTTAGGAAAAGACATGAAAACAAGCATAAAAAATAAGAAAAACAAGTTCTTTGGAAATAAAAAGGGCGACGGTTCGTCTGTCTTTCTGGTAATTTTCGTCGCATTGTTTGTTGCGGTGATGCTGCGTGCATTTATGACGGGCGGCGGCGCCCCGATGAGCATGGGCGCGAACCGTGCGGCGCCGATAGAACTGTCTTTTTCGGACGTACTGCGCCGCGCGCCGGATATCAAAACCATGCAGATTCACGGCCAGGACGCGCGCGGAACCTTAAACGACGGAACAAATTATCGTGCAACAATCGCATACGATCCGGAATTGCTGGAGAAATTGGCCTCAAACGGTGCATCTATTTCTATTGATACGTCCAAGACATGGCTGGACCATTTGGGAACATGGGTTCCGATTTTGATGGGGCTGCTGTTTATATGGTGGATATTCCGCGGAATGCGCGGCGCGGCGGGCGGTGGCATCGGACGCAGTATCATGGGGCAAAACCCGACCAAAATCGCCACCGGCAGCAAGACCACCTTCAAAGATGTCGCCGGAATTGATTCCGAAAAACAGGAATTAATGGAAATTGTCGACTTCTTAAAACACAAGGACAAGTTCAAGGCGGTCGGCGCGCGCGTGCCGCGGGGCATCTTGCTGTCTGGCCAACCGGGTACCGGTAAAACATTGCTGGCCCGTGCCATCGCAGGCGAGGCGAACGTTCCGTTCTTTGCCGCCTCGGGCAGTGACTTTTCCGGCATCATCGTCGGACTTGGCGTGGCGAAAATCAAAGAAATCTTTGAAATGGCGAAACGCAATGCGCCGTGCATATTGTTTATCGATGAAATCGACGCCATCGGCCAGCGCCGCAGCCAGCATTCATTCAACGACCAAGACCGCGAACAGACATTAAACCAGCTGTTGATTGAAATGGACGGATTCTCGAACGATACGGGAATCATTGTAATCGGTGCGACAAACCGCGCGGATATGCTGGACCCTGCATTGTTGCGTCCGGGCCGTTTTGACCGCCAGGTTTATATTGAACTGCCGGATATGGCGGGCCGCCGCGAGATTTTGGATTTATATTCCAAAAAAGTGAAAATTGACGGCAAGGTAAACCTGCAGGACGTTGCCCGCGGCACCACCGGATTTTCAGGCGCCGACCTGGAAAACCTGTTGAACGAGGCCGCGCTGCATGCCGTTCGCAGCGGTCGCCATGAAATCGCCCCCGCGGATATCGAAGAGGCACGTGATAAAATTTTAATGGGCCCGCGCAAGATTCGCAAAATGCGCCCCGAGGATATAAAGTTAACTGCATATCACGAGGCCGGCCATGCCTTTGTTTCCCAGGTGTATGCGGACGTCACCGACCCGATACACAAGGCGACGATCATTCCGCGCGGACGTGCACTGGGCATGGTTCAGCATTTGCCGATAGACGACAAAGTATCAATGACAATATCCGAGGTTCGCGCAAATCTGGCCGTGTCATTGGCCGGCCGCGCTGCCGAAGAGGTTTTCTTTGGCGCCGACAAGATTACGACCGGCGCGGAATCGGATATCGCATCTGCAACCCGTCTGGCGCGTTATTCGATAACGACGGCGGGCCTGTCGCCAAAGATAGGCATGGTTGCGGTAAATCAGGCCGCCGCGTTCAATTCGCGCGCGCCGTTGGAAAATGCGTCTGAAAAAACCGCGGAGATAGTCGATGGCGAAATTCGCGCATGGCTGGACCGTGCATACGCCGACGCATCAAAATTATTGCGCGCAAACCGTGAAACGGTGCGTCGCCTGGCCGAAGAGTTACTGGCCAAGGAGACATTGACCGGCGACCAGATAAAGGCGATTGTATCCGGCCGGAAAAAGAAAGCTTCCACACGGGGACGCAAAGATGCAAAATCCACAACAAAATCAAAATAAGTTTGAAATACTGCGCATGCCGCCGGAAAACACGAATTCCGTGTTGGTGGCATGCGGCGCGGATGCGGCGATTTTCGACCCGTGGGGTCGCGCCGACGACTGGTCGCGCGTGCTGGACGCGCGCGGATTAACCCTGCGCGAGATATATGCGACGCACGGTCATCCGGACCATATTTCCGCTGCGGCGGACTTGTCGCATAAATATAATGCGCCATGGTATATGTCGCCGGCGGACAATTCGCTTATCGGCTGGGGGAGCGAGCTGCTGGATTTCTTTTCCATTCCGCATATCTGCGCGCACTCGGCAAATCCGTCGCCGATTGTGCCGGGGCGCCGCAATGTGCTGGGTAAAATACCGATGGATATAATCGCCGCCCCCGGACATACGCCGGGCGGACTGTGCTTTTATTTCCCAAATGAAAAAATATTGTTAACCGGCGACACCGTTTTTCACGACGGATTCGGACGATATGATTTCCCCGGTGGCAATCAGCAGGTTCTGTTCCAATCGATTTCCAATCTGTATAACATGAACCTGCCGGCGGATACCTATGTCGTTCACGGCCATGGCGCAGACTCCACCATTGCCGGGTTAAAAGAATCCAACCCGTATTTTCGTGCGATTTAGAAAAAAGAAAATAAAAGAACCGGCGGGGTATCCCGCCGGTTTGTTTTGCCGATTTACATCTGTATGAACAGGTTGGGCCTGTCTTTTAATTGCTCTATCGCCGTATCGACAACCTTGCGGTATTCGATGAACTTTTTCTTGTCCCCCGACCCCAGGTTGCTTATCGCCGGCAACTTTACCGTCATCGGATTTACATGCTTGCCGTTTTTGATAATTTCATAGTGCAAATGCGGCCCCGTTGACAGCCCGGTGGAACCGGCGTATCCGATAATCTGGCCCTGGCGTACGGTTGTGCCGACATTTACGCCCTTGGCAAAGCGTGACATATGCGCATACAGCGTTTCAAATGTTCCGTTGTGGCGTATTTTTACATAATTTCCGTGCCCGCGGTTATAGCTGCGTGCGACAACGCGTCCCGCACCCGCCGCCGGAATAGGGGTCCCTGTCGGTGCGCGGAAATCAACGCCCTTGTGCGCCCGGGTATATCCCAGAACCGGGTGCTTTCTGCCGCCGGAAAAGCTGCTGGTAATTTTTGCATTGTTAATAGGTGTGCGCTTCAACGATTTGATTGCGCCGTTGCCGTTTTCGTCATAATAGCCGGTCGTTCCGTCCGCCTTGCGGAAGCGATACATTTTTACGTCGCCGCGCAAAGACTTAAACGAAATCGCGATAACATTGCCGTTGTCGATTTTCTGGCCGTTGGAATAGTTTTCTTCGTACAGCACCGAGAAGTTCTGGCCCGCGCGAATATCGCGTTCAAAGTCCATTTCAAACGCCAGCAGGTCATACACATCGGCCAGTATGCCCGCCGGTATTCCCGCGCGCATTCCCGCCAGATAAAAGCTGTCGCCATCCAGAATTTCGCCCGCACGATAAACCGCGCGCGTGTCACGTTCAATGTCAATCGTGTTGCACTGCCACGTGCCGTCTTCGCCGCATGTTAATTCCACCTGGCGCCACGGGGACGGAATAACGACGATTTTGGATACCGGCGAATCGTCCTGAGCACGTCGGAATTCAATCTTGTCCTTGTCCGCGCGCAGGGTGGAAATACCCGCATCGGATTTCAGAACATTTGCAATCGCCGTGATTTCATTGTGGCTCAGCCCCTGCTGTGACAGCAGCTTTGACAGTGTGTCGCCGGATGCGACCACCACCACCGAAGTACATTCTTTGCCGACCACATCGCCACCAATTATGGGGCCGCGGCGGTTTGTGGCAACCACATATGCCGCCACCAGTGTCATCAGGACGGCCATGCCGATAACCAGGCGCGTCAGGTTTTTAGTTGTCATAATATCTTTTGCTTTTTTCATAAGCCCGATTATAATCGTTTCATGAAAATAAATCAAGCCTTCACAATCCTGCAGCGTGCCGGCGGCCTGCGTGCCGCGCGAATTATAACTGATAACAATCGGAAACTGTCGCGATTTGGAACATATTTTATCGCATGGCGACTGCGTCGTGGGACCCCTGTGGCAAAAATAATTCATCAAAAATGGTTCTATGGCCTGTCGTTTTACACAAACAGGCGCACCCTGGACCCGCGGCCCGATACGGAAACGCTGGTCTCGGCGGTAATTGCCGACGGGGCGCCGACGCCGCGCATATTGGATTTGGGCACGGGTACGGGCTGCGTACTGATATCGTTGATAAAAAATATTCCCGGCGCATGTGGCACGGGCGTGGATTTGTCATGCGGTGCGGCGCGCGTCGCACGGCGCAATGTCCGGGCGCTGTGCCCGGGGCGCGCAACCATCATGCGGCGCAGTTATCACCGCCCGCAAATGCCCGGCGCGCCGTTTGATATAATCGTGTCAAATCCGCCCTATATTGCGCGCGGCGACGCACGTGTTGACGCCGGCGCCCGGCACGACCCGGCCATGGCCCTGTACGCGTCCGACGATGGATACGGGGAATATAAAGTCATTGCGCGCAATGGGCGCGCCTGGGTGCGCGCGGCTGGGCGCATTTATTTGGAAATAGGGGACGGCATGGCCCCCCGCGTCCGCGATATATTTACATCGGCCGGCTGGCGCTTTGTCCGCGCGGAAAAGGATTTGGCCGGCATAACCCGCGTCCTGGTGTTTGAAAAATGAAACAGTTGACGGACAGTGATATTGAAAAAATGTCTGCCGGGGAATTTACCCCAGACTTTAAAAGCGTAAACCGCTCGGTCCGGGGCCAGCTGCGCCTGGGGCGCCTAATCCCGCCGGCGCCGGAACCTCTTCCAAAGTGTCCGCGCCTTGACCTGCATCAATATACGGAGCAACAGGCCTGGGACGCGATAATGTCGTTGGCCGAATCCGGCGCGCGCGATGCCGTAATCATTACCGGGGCCAGCGGTGTTTTACACCGCCTGTTCCCCGTATGGGCGACCGAAAGCGTATTGACGCCGTATATCGTATCGTGGTCCCCCATAAACAACGGCAGTTTTGCGGTTAAATTTAAAAAGCAATCTTAACGGTCGCGTGTACGTCATGCGCGGTATAGTCGCTGCGACTGTGCAGAGTGTATGTCGCCTCGGCGGCGATTTTTGCGCCATATAATCCAATGCCGCCGCCCGCGCGCAGTTCGGTTCTGTTGGGCGCGTGCACCGGCATGTCATAGTGCTGGTTTGTTATAAGGCGCGTTGCAACCCTGTCGGTTCCGTTGTGGATTATGTCGTATCCGGCGCCGACCTTTACCGTGGGGCGCACAACCATGCCGCCGACGGCGAATGTCAATCCGACGCTGGCGCCGGCATCAACGCTAAGCGTGTTGTACCACCACTTTTTGAAATCCTGGGCGGCGGCGTCAACGTGTTTTTCATTGATAAGGCGCGTGTAACGCGTGGATATTTCCGGCACCAGCGTTAAACGCCCGCGCCCCAGCACCATTCCGGTGGTAATTTGTCCAGAATACAGGTCCGTATCAAAAGATGTTTTGTTCGCCACCCCCGCGACGGTCTTGTCCAGGTCCCATTGAGTCTGACCTGCGGCCAGCGCGATATTCATGTACCATCCGTTCTCGCCCATGTATTTTGTGAACAGACTGATTATATCGCTGGCGCCGTCCGCCTTCAGAGGCATGTCGTGCGTCTTGGATTTCGCATAAGTATATCCCACGCCGAACGCCAGACCGTCCGTCACATATGCGTACGCGCTGACCCCGGCACTGCTGGTGCGCATTTCAAAATCGTCGTTTTTGTGGTGTTCGAACTTGTCTGTTCCACCGCCGCCGTGCGCGTTCAGGACGAATGTCTTTGTCCCGCCGTCGCGCCGTGACTCCAATGGTGTCGCTGCCGCCGCGTATGCCGCGTCCAGATGGCGCGTGGCCTCAAATATTGTCATTGCCGTGTTGTTAAAGGCCAGCACGGACATAACGTCATACAGGCGCGCGTCGTTATGAGCGTCGTTCATTGCGCTCATACGGGCCGCGATTGCCCCGCCGCGCATCGGCGTGCCAATAAGACTGTCCCATGCGTCCGCGGCCTGAACCAAGTATTGCGGGGCGTCCCTGTATTCCGCAATCGTATTGCCCATTGGTGTTGTCGCCCCATGCGCGGCGGCACTAAAACATAGCATGGCACATATGTAAATTTTTTTCATGACTCGCCCCGTTTTTTTGATTATGATACGGGCGGCCCGATTGAATTTTAACAGGAACCATTTGCTATGAAGAAAGTCAAGACTGTATATGACCATATACGCAGTAATAATTTAAAGACAATTTTGCTGGTCGCGCTGTTTCCGATAATCTTTATCGTGCTGGTGTTTTTGTTCTCGTGGATTGTTATCCCGGCGTCCGACGCGTTGCAGGTTGCGCTGGGTGTTGCGATTCCGACCGCCGCGGCCTGTCTGATTTGGAGCGGTATATCATGGGCCTTTGGCGACTCCATGATATTAAGCGTTGCCGGCGCGCATGAAATCCATGATACGGACCCGGCAAACCGTGAAATATTTCGCAGTGTGGAAAACGTGGCCCTGGCGGCGGGCCTGCCGACACCGCGTGTGTATATTATTGACGATGATTCGATGAACGCGTTCGCCACGGGGCGCAGTCCGCGCGACGCGTCGGTCGCTTTAACCCGCGGAATTATAAAGCGCTTGAACCGGCTGGAACTCGAAGGCGTCATCGCCCATGAAATGTCTCATATCGGCAATCGCGATATTCGTCTGGATATGTTTTTGATAACGGGCGTCGGGGTGACCGTGTTCGCCGCGGACGTCCTGTTGCGCGTCATCGCATCCGGCGGCGCACGCAGTAATAATGACGATAACAAGTCCGCCGGTGCCGTGCTGCTGATGGTGTGGCTGGCGTTTATGGTGTTTAACTTTATCATAACGCCGTTGCTGCGCATGGCGATTTCCCGTAATCGCGAATATGCCGCCGATGCCACGGGTGCCCAGATTACACGCAACCCGCACGCACTGGCGTCGGCATTGCGTAAAATTACAACGGACGCGCGCGTGGAATGCCTGGACAAGGTAAAGGCAATGTCCGCAATGTGCATTGCAAACCCGCGCGGCCCGCGTGAGTTCATCGGTGACCTGTTGGCGACGCACCCGCCTGTGGAAAAGCGTATCGCGCGACTGGAATCCATGCAGAAACAATAAGGAATAATAAAATGGCAAAATTACATTTTCACTATGGAACGATGAGCAGCTCCAAATCCGCCCAGTTGATTATCAACGCCTATAATTTGAACAACCAGGGCAAACAGACGGAAATAATCAAACCGCAGACGGACAACCGTTTCAGTGAAGACAAGGTAAATTCCCGCGTCGGCATATCGGCCAATGCCACGGTGTTAAAAACTTTGGACGGTTACGCGCCGCACCCGGATACCAAAATGCTGTTGATTGACGAAATACAGTTTTTCGCGCCGTCCGATATCGATGCGCTGGTTCGCATTGCCGATAACACGCCGATAATCGTAATGTGCTATGGCCTAATGGTTGACAGCAACGAGCAGATTTTTCCCGCTTCGCGCCGGTTGGTAGAGGTCGGCGCCAAACTGCACCGCATGGAATCAACGTGCCAAATGCCGGGCTGCATGCACCTGGCGACGCACCATCTGCGCTTTGATGCGAATGGTCGCGTTGTGCGCGCCGGCGCCCAGATTGCCGTCGGTGACAGCAACTATAAATCGGTCTGCCGCATGCATTATAACCGGATGTATTACGGTAAAAACGAAAAGACGAAATAATTCGTAATTATTTCTTGCATTTTAAATAAATAGGTATAAAATATAACAACGTTGCGTCCATGGCTCAATTGGATAGAGCATCTGACTACGGATCAGAAGGTTGGGGGTTCGAATCCTCCTGGACGCGCCAGAATTAAACCGACCTTGTGTCGGTTTTAATTTATTAATAAGGGGGAAAATATGGCATCAAGTGCGGAATTTATAAAATTTGTTTCAGACCAGGTGTCGACCGCGGGCGACAATATCCGTTATCGCAAAATGTTTGGCGATTATATGCTTTATTGTGATGACCGTCCGGTGTTGCTGATATGCGACGACACGGTGTATGTAAAGCAGATTCCCGAAACCATGTCTATATTTGCCGCGCACGGCATCACGCCGGATGCGGGCGTTCCGTATAATGGCGCGCGTCCACATTGGATTCTGGACATCGAAAATATTGATTTGTCGGTTGACATGGTGCGTGAACTGGCGCGCGTATTGCCGGTGCCAAAGCCAAAGAAAAAGAAAGTCTCAAAATAAACAAGCGCCCGTTTGGGCGTTTGTTCTTATCTGTATATAGCATGTTGATAGTACGTAAAAAAATAGTTGTTTTATATGCCTAATTAAAACGTACGTTTCTTTTCAACATAACTTTAACGCCGCAAAAGCGCCCTTGTCAAGCCTGTTTTTATGCTGAACATAATCCTAGGTTTTTATGCGTAAAGCAAAAAAAAGGGAAGAGGATGAATAAACGTTTTTTGTTCTATGTTTGCGTGGCGGCCTTTGTCGCCTTGGCTGGGAATAGGGCATACGGTGCCATAGCATGCAAAGTATATAGTTGTAATGTCGGGTACTTTGCCTCAGAGTATTCCTGTCCCAGATGTCCGGCGCTGCAGCGTGCAGATGGTGGAATGCAATATGGAATAACAGCATCGGCGGGGCTGTCGGATATTACCGCGTGCTATGTTCCGGCGGGTGTTAAGTATAAAGATGCCGTCGGCGAGTTTGAATTCGTATCAAACTGTAATTATTCACGATAAAGGAGGGAGCGGTAATGGCAAAGCAGATAAAAAGTTTTTGGTTAAAGCTAACAGCTTGTTTTTTTACATTGTATTTTGCACCAATCGGTCACTTGATATTGTCGCTGTTTGGCGTACGCACAAATACGGGAAAAGCATATGCGGGAACAGTATATTGCGAAAACAATTCTTCGACTAAGCGGGAGTGCGCAGGGCACAGCGGAAATGTTCAGGGCGGTGAGACAATTCGGTGTACGTGTCTTACGAATTCGTCCATGGTCTATGACCTGGAATGTGTCCCTGAATATCGTGGCGCTTGGAATCATGAATATGAAGAGGCATATTTTAGGGAGAGTGGCTGTTATTCTTTAAACGCGTGTTCGCCAAACGGATCAACAAAAGACTGTAGCACAGCGTCGCAATATTGCACCCAGACCTGTACCGGTGGTGTATGGGGGGTAAAAGTATGGGGTAATTGCAAGTCGGGATATATAAAAATCAATGGTTCTTGTACCGCAGAATGCTCTATTTCCAATGGCAAAGGATATGAAGTTGAAGAAAGCTCTTCGTCGTCATCTTCTGAAGCATAATATATTTGCGCCGGCGTTTGTGTATAACCGTCAGCTGGAGCCGAATTTATGGGCCCCCGATATGCAGCTGCGCACAATGCCGTCAAATTCGTTGCAGATGATTGTCTGGCATTATATTGCGTATATGCAAAATGTTGGACTGCCAATCAAAGATGAAGATGTTGTGGATATATTTCTGCATGGCTCTTCATCAAATTATTATTACGACCCGACCAGCGATATAGATATCTGTATTGTTATGGATATGCGGCGGCTTTCTGATGAATTGCCCGGCATTGATATATTTGCGCTGACTACGGCCATGAAAGTTGCATGGCTGCGCAGCCGCAGAATTCGCATATATGGTCGCGGTGTTGATATCAGTATTGTTGACGTGAATCAGCCGAAGTACGGTCCCGGCATGTACAAGGTCGGTCCGGCGTATTCTTTGCCGCGCGACATGTGGGTTCGGCGTCCCATGCGTCTAAGTAATTCGGAAATTCGCGTGTTGCGCCGGCGCGCTGGCAAGATATATCGCCGTTATAAAAAATTGTTTCGGGAGTGTTACAAGAATAAAATGTCCGACACGTTTTTGGACACGTTCCTCTCGCGCCTCTGGTCGGAACGTCGAGAGGCATATTCTTTAAGCCCGCTACAGCCCATCACGCCCGAAACAATGGCGTTCAGAATGATGCGCCGGTGCGGTGTCTTGAACAAGATAAAGGCGCGCCTGGAAACATT
This sequence comes from uncultured Alphaproteobacteria bacterium, assembly GCA_947175875.1. GTDB lineage: Bacteria > Pseudomonadota > Alphaproteobacteria > Rs-D84 > Rs-D84 > Enterousia. The sequence continues at coordinate 120,383 of CAMWON010000003.1, forward strand.
GAAAAATAAAAATTTTACATTGAACGCATAAAAAGAAACGCCCGGTCGGGCGTTTCTTTTTATTTTATAAGCATGGATTAAATGCTGTCGGCATTTATCCAGCGGCCGTTCTGCAACAGACCCGGCGCCATACCCTCGTTGCTGCGCAGGGAATCAATCACACTGCGTGCCTGGGCCGCGTTCAGGCCGACAATACGTACCTTGTACAAATCGCCTTCCTTAACAACAACCGCGTTGCCGTATGTGCGCATGCGTGCCGCCATGGCGTTCGCGCTGTCTTCGGAATACAGGGCCGCCAGCTGTACGCTGTAATCACCGGCGGGTGCCGCGGCCGGCTGCGGTGCCGGTGTTGTTACCGTTTCCGTAACGGTTACGGTCTCGGTCACTGTCTGAACCGGTGTCGATGCGCCGATTGTCGCATTTTTTACCTGCATTGACTGTTCCGGCAATACCTGAATCTGAATCTTTGCCTGGCCGTTCATGCCAATCTGACGTGCCGCCGCCGGCGACAGGTCCATAATACGAGTGTTAACAAACGGGCCGCGGTTGTTCACGCGAACAACGACGGACTGGCCGTTGTCCAAATTCGTTACGCGTGCAATCGTCGGCAGGGGCAGCGTCTTGCTGGTTGCAACCATCTGGTTAACGTCAAACGTTTCACCGTTGCTGGTTTTTGTGTCGTTCAGTTCGGCCGGGATGATACCCGCAACGCCGGTCTGGTTGTATGTCATGTCTTCGACCGGGATGTACTGAACATCTTCAACCTTGTATGCGCTGCCGATATAGTACTTTGGTGCCGCCGCCAACAGGTATGCGTTGTTCAATGTCTGGGAATCGGCCGTTGTAATCAATGTTTCTTCGCCAAAGCCGTCGGTGCCGTATCCGCCGCCGGTATTGTTGTTCGTGCCGGTTGTACATGCCCCCAGCAATGCGGCCAATGCCGCCAAGGAAACTAATTTTTTCATGTGGAACTCCTTACATTCTTAATAAAGATTTTATCACATAAAAAAGCTGGTTTCAACTTTATTTTGTGGCGATGCGACGGTTGATTAAGAACGCAATCGGCAAATATATGACGCCGAATATTGCGATTGCTGCAAACAGTGCCCAAATGCTGGCAATCGGTACGAACCACAGCGCCACGCCCATAACCGCGGACAGTGCGCCGAACGCCGCAATTGCGCGCAGGGTGCCGCCATATATCCGGACCAGACCGCGCCGGCGGCAGGCCTGTCCCAACAGGTAATTCTTTAAATACCCGCTGATTACGATTCCGACCGGAATCGCCAAGTATCCGATAAGCGGAAACGCTGCAACGTATATGGCTGCCGCCCCCCCCAGAGATACCATGCTGGTCTGTACCGGTGTCTTTACATCCTGGCTGGCGTACAGTGTCTTGCTGTAAATCTGGCTGACCAGCATCGCTGGCAATACGAACACCTGAATCATAATCGCCATCGCCACGGCATGGGTCGATGCGGACGTCCATGCGCCGTATTCGAACAGGTATTTGATAATAGGCTCGGCCAATACGAACAGGCCCGCCACGCACGGCATCAACAGCATCAGCGACCGCCGCATGGACGAATTTTGCTGAATATATACGCTGCGCATGTTTTTGTCAGCCAACGCATTTGATATCGACGACATCAAAACGGTCCCCACCGCCAGTCCAATCATCGCAAACGGCAACTGTACGATGCGGTCGGAATAGTACAGCCATGATACGGCGCCGCTTTGGAAACTGGCGACCAGTGTGCCGACGATAATTGTTATTTGGTAAAATCCGCTGCCGACGATGCTGATGCTTAAGCGCTTCAACATGCTTTTTATCCCCGGGGTCCAGCGCGGAATAACCAGACGCAGCCCGAAATGCTTGCGGCGAATGCGGTGCCATAATACGGCCACCTGAATCACGCCGGACAAAACGACCGTTCCCGCCATAATGTACAGAATGGTTCCCGGGGCGTAAAACGAGCTAAGCAACAATGCGCCGATTAGCATTATGTTTAACAGTACCGGCATAAACGCGGCCAACAGAAAGCGCGAAAACGCGTTCAGCACCGCTGACAGGAACGCGGCCGCGCATACGAATATCACATACACGAACATTATGCGCGATATGACAACGGTCAGTTCCATCTTGCCCGGATCGGCGTCAAATCCCGGCGCCAGCATCCATATGACCAGCGGCATGAATATTTCGAACAGCAACGCAATCCCCAGCAGACTAAGCGCCAGCCACGAGAAAACATTCTTGGCAAACCCCTCGTCCTTTTTTGAATCCGCATACATCGGGATGAATATTGACGACAGGGCGCCTTCGCCCAGCAAATCCCGAAACAGATTCGGCAGCTTAAACGCCGCCAGGAATATATCGGACAGTCGTCCCGCGCCCAAAACGCGTGCGATTAACATGTCGCGAACAAAGCCGAATATACGGCTGACGCCGGTCATGGCGCCAACCCCGAAAATATGTTTGCCTAGTTTCATGGAATGGATTATACTGCCCTTTGTAAAATAAAATCAAGACAGGAATGAAACCAATGAAGAAAATATTGTGTCTGTTTTTGGTGGGCGCCACTTTGGCGGCGTGCGGCGGCAAAAAGACCGAGATTATGGTTGAAGAGCCGCTGGAACAGATATATCAGCGCGCATATGATGAATTTAACAAAAAGCATTACGAGCAGGCGGCGGCCGAGTTCTTAAAGGCCGAAACGCAATACCCGTCCAGTCCGTGGGCGGCCGATGCGCTGGTAATGGCGGCATATTCCCAGTATCTGGACAAGGATTTTGCCGGTGCCATTCTTGCGGCGGACCGTTTTATGCGATTCCACCCGGGGCACCCGGACGTTCCGTATGTTCTGTACCTGCGCGGAATGTGCTATTACCGCCAGGTCAGCGACGTTCGCCGTGAACCGGGCATGTCCACATACGCCCTGCAACAGTTTCAGCAGCTGGTCCAGCGCTTCCCAAAGAGCCCGTATGCCAAAAACGCCGAAAATAAAATCGTTATCCTAAAGAATTATATTGCGGGCAAGGTCATGTATGCCGCGCGCGAGGATATGCAGCGCCAGAACTGGCCGTCGGCGATTTCGCGGCTTCAGTCTGTCGTGGCCGATGCCCAGGAGACGGTCATGACGCCGGAGGCGCTTTATCGCCTGTCGGAATGTTATACTGCCATCGGTGTGCCCAGCCAGTCTGCCGGATATTCACAAATGTTAAAGTTGAATTTCCCGGATAATGACTGGACCAAAAAACTGGAAGACAAATCGGACGAACTGTAATAAAAAAATCCGGCCATGCGCTGGATTTTTTATTTTTATGTGCTATTGTTGGGGCATGACACAGACATATTCAGGATTTATTGCAATCGTGGGTCCGACAAATGCCGGAAAAAGCACGCTGATTAACCAAATAATGGGGCGCAAGGTCTCGATTGTCTCGCACAAGGTGCAGACGACGCGCACCCGCCTGCGGGCGATTAAAATGGTGGGCGACCGCCAGTTGATATTTGTCGACACGCCCGGCGTGTTTAAGCCCGGCCGCCGTCTGGACCGCGCAATGGTCGGCGCGGCGATGGACGCGGTTGCCGACGCGGACGCCGTTTTGCTGATTATGGACGCTCAAAAGGGTGTGACAAACACAATTCGTGAACTGACCCAAAAAATCAAAGGCCGCCAAAATCTGTTTGTTGCATTGAACAAGGTTGACGCCGTACGCAAGCAGGACTTGTTGCCGATTGTTGCGGAGTTGTCCGCATTGGCCGAATTCAAAGAAATATTTATGATTTCCGCATTGAAAAACGACGGCGTCGCGCAGATGCTGACGGCGTTGTCCGCCGTAATGCCGGAAAGTCCTTATTTGTTTGACGCGGTTGACGCGTCCGATGTTCCGGACGAACTGTATCTGGCGGAATTGACGCGTGAAAAGGTTTATAAATATATTCATCAGGAATTGCCGTATCATATCAATGTTGTGACCGAACGCGTTGATGTTGACCCGGAGGGTGTCTTGGACATCTACCAGAAAATCGTTGTGCAAAACGACGCGCATAAAAAGATTGTAATCGGTCGCGGCGGGGCGCAGTTAAAGCAGATTGGCATGGCCGCCCGCCATGATATTCAGAATCAGTGGGGGGTGAACGCGCGCCTGCACCTGTTTGTGCGTGTGGAACCCGATTGGGAAAACAAGGCCGAAAACTATACCGACCAAGGCTTGGAGTTTAAAAAATGATGGAAAAAGAAAATTTTAATGCGGGCATGGTTGTGTTTGTGGTGCCGTTTGCTGCGCTCATAGTAGGGGCAATGGCGTTTGCAAAATGTGATTCAGACAACCGCAACGATGATTATATAATCACTGACAAGGGCGCAAACAAAATCGTGTATCATTCCATTGCGAACCCCGGCGTCAATCATGTCATGACGTTTGATGGCGATACCGTGTTCCGCGCGGGCGGATTTTATCCGTATTTAAATGTTGGGGATACCATTCATGGAAATACGCGTTTTATGAATGACCCGGTAAATAATTCTTGGTATTATCAAGGCTTGCGGCCGCCGGTCCCGATGACTACAATACGCACGGCGAACGGTCGTACATTGAATGAATTGCGCGAAATTGCCCGCCGCGACAGCCTGATGCGGGAAATAAAAACGAAACAAAGATAAAAATGCTGCATACCTCTGATTTTGATTTTGAACTGCCGCCGGAATTGATTGCCGGATGTCCTTTGGAACGCCGTGACGCCTCGCGTATGCTGGTGGTGGACGGGCCGCGCATATCTGACCGGCACATTCGTGATTTTTTGGAATTTATCCGCCCCGGCGACGTGGTTGTGTTTAATAATTCCAAGGTTATACCCGCGCGCTTCATGGCGGCGGGTCATGAAATAACGCTGCATACCGCCGAAAATAAAAAAGTATGGTGGGGGCTGTGTAAAAAGTTCACACGTATACCCATCGGGACAAAGTTGGAACTGGAAAACGGCGTTATGATAAAGGTTCTGGATAAAAATTCCGAAAGCGGTATAAAAATACGATTTCTGTGCGACGACGTTTTTGAAACCTTGAACCAGGTCGGCAAAATGCCTTTGCCGCCATACATGCGTCGCGAAGAACAGGCCGCTGATCGTGAACGCTATCAGACTGTGTATGCCGACCCGGTGGGGTCGATGGCGGCGCCGACGGCGGGCCTGCATTTCACGCCGGAATTGATGTCGGAAATAGAGGCGCGCGGCGCAAAAATCGTAAAGGTAACCCTGCACGTCGGGGCGGGCACATGGATGCCGGTCAAGACCGAGGATTTGTCCCAGCATAAAATGCACAGCGAATGGTGCTGTATTACCGAAGAGCAGGCCGCGATAATAAACAACGCCACGCGTGTAATTGCGGTTGGAACAACGTCGATGCGAACACTGGAAAGTGCGGCAATGGACGCCGGTAATGACGGGGCGGGCGGGCGTGTCGTGCCGATATGCCGAAATACAAATATATTTATAACGCCGGGCTATAAATTCCGTGCAACGGATGTTTTGCTTACGAATTTTCATCTGCCGAAATCCACGTTGTTTATGCTGGTGTCGGCGTTTGCGGGGCTGGAAAACATGCGTGCGGCATACCGGCACGCAATCGATGAAAAATATCGCTTTTTCTCGTACGGGGATTGTTGCCTATTATTCAAACAGGAACAGGAGGGTTAGAAATGCCGGTTTTATTACGTTTGTTGGCAAATCCAAAATTGTTGGCGCGCTTTATGCGGACCAAGGCCGGGCGCAAGGCGGCGCTGAAATACGGCACAATGCTGGTAAATTCAAAAACGGCGCAGGATTCCGTTAAAAAGTTTTTAAATAAAAACGGCCGTGACCGGCAGTTTGCCGCATCCGAGAAAAAATATAACGAATTACAGGCAAAGATTGACGCCCTGCAGACACAGGTGGACGCCCGAAACGCAACGGATGCGCAGCTGCAGACGGCGACATTTACGCTTGGCCGCCAGGTGGTGGAGATGCAACGCCTCTACGCCCAACTGCAGCAACAGTTGCAACAGATGCAGCTGGCCATGGCCGCCGCCCGCGTACGCTAATTTTAAGTAGGGGAAAGTATCAATGTCATTAAAGTTTGATTTGTTGAAAACAGACGGCGGTGCGCGGCGCGGACGCGTGCATACCGCGCATGGGGATTTTGAAACGCCGGCATTCATGGCGGTGGGAACCGCCGCAACGGTCAAAGCACTGACCATGGACCAGGTTGCCGCCACCGGCACCCAGGTTATCCTTGGCAATACATATCATCTGATGATGCGCCCCGGTGGTGATTTGGTGGAAAAAATGGGTGGTCTGCACCGCTTTGGCGGCTGGACGGGCCCCATTTTGACCGACAGCGGTGGCTTTCAGGTTATGTCGCTGTCTAACTTGGTAAAGATGCGGGAAGAGGGTGTTGAGTTTACCTCTCACATTGACGGCGGGATAAAGCATTTTCTGCGCCCCGAAGATTCCGTTCATATTCAGCATCAGCTGGATTCCAATATCACAATGGTTCTGGACGAGTGTCTGCATCTGCCGACCACGCGCGAGCGTGCGGAAAAAAATGTGGATATGGTCGCCCGCTGGGCCCGGCGCAGCAAAGATGCGTTCATTGACCGCCCCGGATACGGCATATTCGGCATTGTTCAGGGCGCTGATTTCCCGGATTTGCGTGAAAAATCCGCAAAACAGCTGACCGAAATCGGTTTTGACGGATACGCTGTTGGCGGCCTGGCTGTGGGCGAGCCTCAGGATGTCATGTTCAACATGATTGCGACCACCACGCCGCACCTGCCGGCGGACCGGCCGCGATATCTGATGGGTGTTGGAACGCCGCTGGATATCTTGGGGGCGGTTGAGCGCGGCATAGACATGTTCGATTGCGTCATGCCGACGCGTGCCGGCCGCACCGCCCAGGCGTTTACCCGTGACGGCACCATGAACATGAGGAATGCCCGTTTCCGCGACGATGCGGCGCCGATTGATTCCGAATGCGGGTGCCCGGCGTGCAAACTGTCGCGTGCGTATATCCATCATTTGATAAAGTGCAACGAAATTCTGGGGGCGACATTGTTAACCCAGCATAACCTGTGGTTCTATCAGGATTTGATGCGCGGCATCCGCACATCCATAGAGCAGGGGCGCTTTGCCGAGTTTAAACAAGAATTCATTGACCGATACACAAAAAATAAGCAATAATATCTCTATCAAGGAAAGGAGAAACAATGGCACGTAAAAAGAAAGAAGTCGAGGTAATCGACCACGGTGGCGCCAAGACTGTCGCAAAAAAGACGTCTTATGTCACGCGTGTTAAGCAAATATTTGCTGTTATAACCGTGATATGGCTGGCGCTGGTAATATGGGCGCCGTTGCACGTGAAAAACACGTATTCACAGCCGATAAAGAAATCAATCGTCGTATCAATGTTCTTTGACCTGCAGCGCAATATCGTGGAACAGTATGAAAAATTGCTGGACGGGATAAAAGACGCCATTAACTTGGAAAAGCCTGTTGCCTTTGCAATCGACAAAGTAAAAATGGCCCAAGGCGCGGTTGACAAAGTGACCGACACCACGGCCCAGGCCAAGGAAGTGACCGCCAAGGCGCACGAAAGTAATGCCAAGACCAAGGAAACGACTGCGGGTCTGAAACGGTTAAGCGGCGTTGCGGGCAAGTTCGGAATAAATACCGGTGGCATAGACAGTGCACTGGACAAGGTCGATGAAAATGTTGACAAGGTTGATGCGGCCGTGGGCAAAGCGGACCAGGCCATCGCCAAAGTTGACGATGTCGCCGCCAAGGTTAATGCCCAGCTGGACAAGGTTGAAAATGATTTGACCGCATTACTGCAGGTTGAATTTGATAAAATGATAGACGAGGCCATAAAGAACCAGCTGGATAAAAACACCGGCGGTTTGGGGACGACATTGCTGACCAACTACGGAATAAAGCACGTGTATCCGTGGCGTCCGTCGTCCTGGCCGGTCGCGACCAAGATTTACAATGACCTGGCAAAATCGGACGTGACGGTTATTACCATTATAACGGACACGGTTGATAAATATTTCGGCTATGTCGCATGGGGCTTGGTCGCGGCGGCATGGATTGCAGGTTTGTACATCTGGTTAATGGTAAAGAAAAAGGTCAAGATGATGATTGCGCCGTTCCAGGTATGTCCGCGTTGTGGCCATACGTTTGTGGACAAGCGTGGTGCAATGAACTTCATAAAGATGTTGCAGCCCTGGAAATGGTTCTGATGAAATGGTGTTGATAAAGGCCGCCTATGCGGCTTTTATCTTGAAGATTTTCGCATAATAGATTATTGGTATATTAAAAAGAGGTATTTTATGATTGAGCCAAAAGATGTAAAAATTACAACCCCTTCTGTTAATGCAAAAGTAAAGATGGTAACATGTCCCTTTAAAGATTCCATCCGTGTGAAGTCTGTATGGGGTGGGCGACAATGGATTATTCTTGGGTGTGCAATTGCGATTTTGTTTGAATTATCAAATATCAATGCAAAGATTGGCGAGTCTAATGCATTAAAAGAAGAAGAAATAAAGGTAAAGAAAGAGCAGGTTCAGCTTGCGCGCCGCCAGTTGGCGATGGATTCCATGGCTTTGGAACAAAATCGCAAAATTCGATAAAAAATACTTGCATTGGTAAAAAATATGTGTAAAAATACATTCCGCAGTGCGAGCGTAGCTCAGTTGGCTAGAGCGCAACCTTGCCAAGGTTGAGGTCGAGGGTTCGAGCCCCTTTGCTCGCACCAAAGTTTAAAGGTCAAAGTACAATGAAATTAAATTTGAAAAAAATTTTGAATTGATACGTGCGACCATCAAAAGAAATAATGACGGACGCACTTTTCGGCGTCCGTTTTTTTAGTCCGCATCAAAAGGGAAAAGATATGTCAGAAAACAAAACAATGTCCACCAATGAATTGGAAGCGCGCCTGCAAAAGGCTGAAAATATTCGTGCACGCGACGGCGTTGTTTGGAAAGACAAATTTGACCGCAGCGCAACCATCGCCGCGGCGCGCGAAATGGCGGACGGCGCGCCGGTGCGCTTGGCCGGACGTGTTACGGCGCTGCGTTGGCTGGGCAAGCTGATGTTCGGGCGTATCTATGACATTGACGGGGAAATTCAGTTTTCCATGTCCCGTGAAGAACTGGGCGAGGAAACATATCGTTTTATGAAGGCCAATGTCGATTTGGGCGACTTTATCGGCATCACCGGCGAACTGTATCATACCACGGCGGGCGAATTGACCGTAAAGGTGTCGCATTATGATATTTTGTCCAAGGCTTTACGTCCGTTGCCGGAAAAGTTCCACGGCCTGACTGATATGGAAACCCGTTACCGCCAGCGTTATTTGGACATCATCGCCAATGAAGACACGCGCCGCACGATGAAGATGCGTTTTCGCATGCTGCGCCTGATACGCGATTATTTGAACGACAACGGTTTTGTAGAGGTTGAAACCCCCATTATGCAGGTTGTGGCCAGCGGTGCCGCCGCGCGCCCGTTCGTCACGCACCACAATGCGTTGGATGCCGACTTTTATCTGCGCATTGCGCCGGAATTGTTTTTAAAGCAGACGATTGCCGCCGGTTTCGACCGTGTGTTTGAACTGGGCAAAAATTTCCGCAACGAGGGCATGGACGCCATGCACCTTCAGGAATTCACAATGCTGGAATGGTACGCTGCATATTGGGATTTTCGCAAGAACATAGATTTCTCGTGGAAGATGATTCAGAAAATCATCATGGATTTGCGCGGAACTTTGGAAATAGAATACCAGGGCACAAAACTGGACTTTTCGCGTTACGAAGAAATCGATTACACCGCGCGCATGAACGAGCTGTTGGGTGTGGATATTTTGGAATTCAAAGACGCCGACGTGTTAAAGAAAAACCTGGCTGCGGCCGGCATGTTCCCGGCGGACGAATTGGAACCTTTAAAATCCGTCCCTGCCATTGTGGACTATGTGTTCAAGCGCAAGGTTCGCGACCAGATTATTAATCCTGCGATTGTTTATAACTATCCGGCATACATGATACCGCTGGCACGTCGCAATGATGCGGACGGTCGTCGCATAGACATATTCCAGTTAATTGTATGCGGTGCGGAATTGATAAAGGCGTATTCCGAATTGGTAGACCCCATTATTCAGCGTGCGGCATTCGAAGAGCAGGCCCGCAACAAGGCCGCCGGCGACGACGAGGCGTTTGACCTGGACGAGGACTTCCTGCGCGCCATGGAGCACGGCATGCCGCCCATCTCAGGGCTGGGGCTGGGGATTGACCGATTCTTTTCAATCATCGCGGACGCGCCGACGCTGCGCGACGTGATATTGTTCCCAATTATGAAGTAAGGAAACAAAGGGGCTTTATATGACCCAGGATATTGTGGAAAGTAATGCGGAAATTCAGGCGATGGTTGCCGATAATGATCGGCGCAATCTGGCTGTAATTGAACGTGCGCGCGCCTCGGGCCGCATCAATGACGAGGCGGCACGTTATCTCTCCGTTTTATATTCCGATGGCCTGGGCTGGTTCCGCGAGGTGTTTTATTTCTTAGGCAAATGCTTTGGTGCGCCAAAGGCACCGGTTATGCGTTACGACTATGAAACGGACAGCGCGATTGACGAACCGATAAAGATTGCCGACATAAATCCATTGACTCCGTATCTGGTTCAGCATCGTCTGGACGCCGACCCGATGCGCAATCAGTTTTTTAACAGCGGCCGCGGCCACAAGATAGATTTGGCGGTATCGTCAATCGTCACGGTAATTGTCGGCGCGCAGAAAAGTGTGGACCGCGCCCTGGACAAGGTTACGGGAAAGTATTACGCGCGTTACGTCGATGAGGTTTGTGACACGGTACACCGTGTCATAGCCTCGCACGAGCGCGAGGCTTCCGCCAAGGCTGTTGCGGACAAGGTTCGTGCAAAGCTGTCGGAAAAGTATATTTCCGCCGCATCTGAAGCGGTGCTGTCAATCATCGGCCGCGGTCACGAGAATATCGCGGTGGAACTGGTGCGCGCACTGGATCGTGTGCCGCGCCCGCGCACGCGGCTTCAGGACGTATGGCGCGTAAAGTGCCTGTTTGATTTGATACCCCAGGCCCGCACGTTTATCGAGCGTGTTCATCAAATGATGCCGGACCGCGTGTTATCCGTGCGTGATAATTTCTATGATATGGACAACCCGCGTAATTATCGCGATGCAAAGCTTATCATAAATATCGGCACCAAAGACGATGTTGTTCCAATGGAAATCATCTGCCAGGTGCGCACGTTCTTTGAATACGAGCGCAAAACTCACGGCGGATACGAGGTTTCGCGCAAAGCCAGCGGCAAAAAGAGCGAGAATATAGAGCGCCGCCTGGCGGACTTCATGGAAGGGGGCGTCAAAGAATACAATTTGATGGTCTGCAACTGCCTTGAAGATTTGTTCGAGCGTGTGGGCTGGAATATTTTATATATGCAGGATAACGGCGCGTCAATGTTTGACGGATTCCCGCGCGACTGTACGTTGCATTATCCGCAAAAGATATATGATGTCATTATGGACAAGCTTGACAACGCGCTTGAGAACGAGGTGTTTCACGTAACGACCGCACCGGCAAAGCTAACCCAGGCCCAAGAGTCCAAGATATTCCACTACATGGCGCGTTTTGTACTGGTTGCCGCCATGCCGTATATGCAGCGCGGCTGGGCCGTGCCGTCCGACACCATGGCGGGCAAATTGTTTAACTTTGTCATGAACGAGGTCCAGCGTTATTATAAAAAGCCTACCAATGACTAGGAAATCAAACTAACGGGCGTCGCCCGTTATTTTCTTGCTTTAATTTGCCAAATAACGAACAATGTATTCAGGTCATGCGGGAAAACGTGCGGCCATAACAAGCATAACATAAGGACAAGATTATGCGTCAAGGTAAAGTAAAATGGTATAACGGCAAAAAGTGCTTTGGGTTTATTACACCGGATGCGCCGAATGCCGATGGCAATATGGATGATGTTTTCGTTCATTCCAGCGCTTTGAAAGAAGCCGGAATCAGATTTTTAAATGAAAATGATATCGTAGAGTTTGAAGAGGAGGTTCGCGGCGACAAACTGTCCGTCACGACAATCAAAGTTATTCAGCGCGACGAAGAATCTGCGCGCCGTTTCCACGAACGCCGTGCCGAACACCGCCGTTCCACCGAAGAGCGCAAAGCCCGCACCGAGCGCAGCGAGCGTCGCGGTTTTGCTTTCTGGAAAAAATAATTTTCAGATAAAAAATCCCCCGGTTGGGGGATTTTTTTAATTAAACCATACGTATGCGCGTCCGTCCGGCGGATTCCCGGCCGGCTCGGTCATGGAAACGGTATCAAACCGGGTGTCCGCACCCGCCGCCACCGTGCCGTCTGTCGCGCCCACCGGCAGGCGCGCAATATTTACCGTCCCGGACACCAGATTGTCCGCATTTGTATTGTCCACGTCCTTTACATTGCCCAGACCCACCTGTGCCGCCGTTACCGCGTGCGGATTTTCAGTGTTGCCCGTATGTGCCGCCAATGCCTCAGATATTGCCGGTACGCCCAAAGACGATACGATTTGATGAACATACGCGGAACTGGCAATCCCGATTCCGGACGTGGCCGCCGGTGCCGCGTTCCCCTCATCGGCATATGCGCCGCTTGTTATAATTGTCGTCGTAACAATTGGAATTAAAAAAAGATAGCGCTTCCGCATCATTTCCCCCCACGCCAAAATACACTATTCTTTACGTTGCCAGAATTATTTCATATTTTCGACAATATTGCCAGAATTTTTTTGTAAGAAAAAATCCGCCTTTTTACAGGCGGATTCAAGTTGTTGCGCTTATTTTTGGATAAAATGAACGCTGTACTGCGGCTTTTTATCCGGCCCCAACGCCGCGCGCACAACCCTGTTGGACGCAGTTTGCACCGCGCGGACAAGGTTGTCGCGGTCCTTGCGCTCCGCCTTGGACAAATCGTCGATTGCCTTTGTGATTTCAATCTGAATCTGGCGCTTCATAAATCCTGTTTCGTCGGATTCAAATATACCCGCACTGGATACCTCTGGCACGCCTTTCAAGAATCCGCGTTTATCCACCGGCAGGGTGACGAACACGGCGCCGTTGGCGGCGATTTTCTTGCGGTTTTTATACACCTGGTCGTTTTTGCTGCGCTCGGTTTCGCCTTCCATAACGACAAAACCGGTCTCGATTGTTTCGGCGACATACGGTTCTTTCCCATCGGCCAGGGCAATCATTTCACCGTTGTGCACAACCATCATGTACTTTGCGCCGCCGCGTTCCATCGCCATCTTGCCGTTCAGCATTTCGTTTATATAATCGCCGTGCATCGGAATTGAGACCTGGGGATGCACCATGTCGTAAAAGCGTTCCAGTTCCGGACGACCGGCGTGTCCGCTGGCGTGCAGATGGTCCGTGTCAAATATCGTATGCGTTTTGATGCCCATTCGCGCCAGCTTGTTATACAGATACGAAACGTCCTGTTCGCGGCCCGGAATAATAATCGCACTGAACAGAATTGTGTCTGTCGGCTGCAGTTTCATTTCCTTTACCTGGCCGCGGCACAAACGTGTCAGCATCGCGAACTGTTCGCCCTGGGAGCCGGTTAAGAATATTGCCTGTTTTTCTGCCGGCAAATCTTTGATTTCGCTGTGCAGATATACTTCTTCCTTGCCCAGATACCCGAATTTGATACCCATTTCGCGGAATTCCGGCAGACCGACGTACGGCACCGGGTTCGGGTTGCTGCGTTCTTTAATCGCGGCAACGCGGCCTGCGGCGCGGGCGGCCTCTGCAAACATTTTCAGACGCGCGATACTGCGTGAATATCCGGTCACGATAACGCGGCCCGGCGCCTCTTTCATCAGGCGTTCAAATGTTTCGCGAACTTCTGTCTCGGTCGTCTGCTTTGCCTGGCGCGATGCGGATGTGGAATCACATGCGCACGCCAACAGTTTCGGGTCCGAACCTATTTCGCGCAACCGCGCAAAGTCTGTCGGATTTTCCACCGGGTTGTCGTCGTTGAATGTCCAGTCGCCCGTATGCAGGATTTTGCCTGCGGGCGTTTTTACAATCAGCATCTGCGCCTCTGGCACAGAGTGGGAAACATGGAATGTTTCAACCTCAAACGGGGCCAAATCCAGTGTCGCGCCATTGTGGTCGAATACAACAATGTCCTTTTTCGGATTGAAATCCATCTCAACCCCTTCGAACGTGCGGCGAATTATTTCGCCCGGAAAGCGCGTGCAGTAAATAGGCTTTCTAAATTTCGGCCATATGAATTTCAGCGCGCCGATATGGTCTTCGTGACCGTGCGTGATAACGAACCCGACCACGTCCTTCTTGCGCTTTTCCAGCCAGCGTGTGTCACAGTACTGAACGTCGCCGGCACCGATTTCTTCTTCCAGAAATCCCATACCGCAGTCCACGACCAGATACTTTCCCTTGTACTTATAGACATACATGTTCTGGCCGATATGTTCCAATCCGCCCAGCGCCATAAAGTACATCTTGTTGTCGTTTTTGTCCCCCTCGTGCGCGGGCATGCCGGAAATTTTTGCCGGCGCGTCCGGACGCGGTCCCTTTTTCGGTGCGCGCGGCCCGGATTTTGCCTGTGCCTGAGGCTTGTTTTGCGGTTTCGCCGCCGCCTGGGGCGCCGGTGCCGCTTTTTTTTCTCGAACTTTTACCATACTTAATCCTTTTTTATATGTTCATATTTTGCGCGGCCACACAATTCATTGCGAATAAAGCGGTACTTTATTTGTAGTGAATCTGTGGCGCGCGCGGCGATGTTGCCCCATGTGGTGTTTGTTTGTAAATTAAATCACTGTGGGGTGTTTGCCGGGCGTTCGTGCCCGTTTCTCTCTTTCCAACAAGTATATGATAGTGTTTTTCGCCCATAAATCAAGCAAATAATAAAACCCGCCACCATGGGCGGGTTCTTTGGATTATTCAGCCAGCTGGCCCACGGACATTGTGATTCTGCGAATGCCGCTGCTGATTGATTTTTCCTTGTTTACCTTTGCCTTCATAATTTCGCCGGTATGATAAACGTGGGTTCCTCCGCACAGTTCGCATGAAACGTCGCCCGCACTTATAACGCGTACCGTGTCGCCGTATTTTTCGCCAAACAGCGCCATCGCACCGCGCTGTTTCGCCGCGTCCAGTGACATTTCCGCATGCTCGACCGGCATGTCGGCGGCAATCCATTTGTTAACCAAATCCTCTACCGCCTGTTTTTCTTCCGCCGTCATCGCACGGCCAAAGCTAAAGTCAAATCGAACGGAATCCGGCGATACTTTGGAACCGCGCTGTTCCACGTCTTCGTTCAGCACCTGGCGCAGTGCCGCCTGCAACAGATGCGTCGCCGTATGCGCACGCGCCGTCGCCGCGCGCGTGTTGTCGTTTATTGATGTGCGTACACTGTCGCCCACCGCAATCGGTGCGGTGACGACGCCCTTGTGAGTAACAATGTCGCCGGCGCGTGCGGCCTCGGCCACGTTCATAACCGTGTCGCCGCCTTTTGTTATTTCGCCGGCATCGCCAACCTGGCCGCCCTGGGTGCCGTAAAAGTTGGTTTTGTCCAGTGCTATTTCAACCTCGTCGCCGGGTGCGGCGCTTTGTACAAATTCGCCGCCGCGCAGAATTGCCAAAACCGCAGAGTCCATTTCCGCGTTCGGCGCATATTTGGATGTGTCAATTGTCGCCGGCAGGTCGCCCTGTGATTCCCACAGTACGCGTGTGCCTTTTGTGTTGGCGCGGCTGCGCTCTTTCTGTTCGGCCATTGCGCGTTCAAATGCCGCCACATCTACATCCATGTTCTTGTCGCGCAGAATCATCTGGGTTAAATCCAATGGGAATCCGTACGTATCAAACAGCTTGAACGCTACGTCGCCCGGCAAAATGCCGTTGTTGACTTTCGGTAATTCCGCGTCCAGCAATTTCATACCGTTTTGCAGCAGGTCTGCAAACGCGTTTTCCTCGTTCTGAATGATTTCCACAACGCGTGCCTGCTGCGCGGCCAGTTCCGGATACGCCGCGCCCATTTCTGTCACCAACGCCGGATACAGTTTAGAGAGCAGGGCGCCTTTATGTCCCAAAATCTGGCCATGGCGCATTGCGCGGCGCAGTATGCGACGAATAACATATCCGCGGTCTGTGTTCGACGGAATAACGCCGTCCGCGATGGCAAAGCCCACCGCGCGCAGATGGTCTGCGATAACCTTGAACGATGCTGTGTTGTCCGCGGTCTTTTTTACGCCGACAACGCTTTCGGTCGCGCCAATTAAACCGCGGAACAGGTCTGTGTCATAATTATCACGCACACCCTGCATCATCGCGCCCCAGCGTTCCAGTCCTCCGCCCGTATCCACGTTCTGTTTCGGCAGCGGGCTTAAATTCCCGTTTGCGTCGCGGTCAAACTGCATAAACACGTCGTTCCAGATTTCGACCCAGCGGTCGTCTTCATTTTCAATGTCTTCGCCGAAATCATAGAACATTTCGGTGCATGGACCGCACGGGCCGGTGTCGCCCGCCGACCACCAGTTGTCTTTGTCGCCCAGTCGAATTGCCTCTTTCCCGGCGATTTTACGCCATAGTTCGGTCGATTCCTCGTCGGATACGTGTGTCGTTACGCGAATCTTGTTCGGGTCCAGCCCCATTACGCGTGTCAGCAGTTCCCACGACATTTCAATCGCGCCTTCTTTGAAATAGTCACCGAAAGACCAGTTCCCCATCATTTCAAAGAATGTGTGATGACGTCCGTCAAATCCGACCTCGTCCAAATCGTTGTGCTTGCCCCCGGCGCGAATGCATTTCTGAACGTCGGCCACGCGCGTGGCAAACGGCGCTTCGGCGCCCTGCAGAATACCTTTCCACGGAACCATGCCCGCCACCGTGAACAGCAGCGTCGGGTCGTTCGGTATCAGCGATGCCGACGGCACGATTTTATGGCCCTTGGATTCGAAAAAATCTAAAAATGTAGTTCTGATTTCATTGTACTTCATAATTGGTATTCCTTTTTCTTATGGGCAAGTTTAGAAATATTATGACTGGTTTTCAATCATATATTTGAAAAAAATTAAGATTGTGCCGATGCGTTGGCTATCGCCGTGCGATACCGGGCCATGGCCCGCGCCAGTATGGCCGCGCCGTGGCGCGCATCGGGTGCCGGACGGCCGTATTTTTCAGCGTCCGTGTCAATTCCGTTGCGAACAACGTTCACAGAATCCATATAAATCGGCGTTGCCGACGGGGTCGTTTGGCGTGCATATATGTTCAGTGCGTCCCACATCATCGCATCCACGGGCGGGCGATAGTCCAGTGATGCGTCAATCTCGTCCAAGCGTTCGCCCGCGGCATGCAATATGTTTGCCAGCCCGCGCAAAACACTTATTCTGATTGCGTTCGCACCCAGGCCCAGATGCGGCCGCTCTAAAATAATATTGTCGCCGTCAGGCGCCAGACGCCCTGGATATTTGACGGCGGTTATCATGTCGGATATGCGGCGCCGCACCACCAAAGCGTTCTGTATCACGGCAAAATTGTTTGCGTCAACCGCCGGAATGTCCGCGGATAATAAAATATCGTCATCGTCAACGTAAATAATCCATTCCGCATCACGCGCAACATTCGCCGCCGCATCCAGTATCCGCAGCCGCGCCGTACGCAGGCCGACGTTTGTCGTGCTGTTGATAATATGCAGGCCGCCGCGATATCCCATTTTGCGTATGTCGCGCGGTGTGACGGTCTGGGCCGGGTTGTCGTTATGAATAATCAGTGTGAATTTGGATTTTATTCGTGCGATTGCCGTAACGGATAATTTCAGCATTTCCGTATTAAATGTGGTTACCGCCACCACGACAAGATTTTTCTTACGCAACATACGGGAAATTTTAATTAAAAGTTTCTAAAATTGCAATCGCTTAGTTTTTTATGATATAATGATTTTGTTGCAAAGCAGGGTGGCGGAATGAAACCTTCTTTTATCTTTTCTATTATTGCATTGGTCGCCATTGTCGTGGCCGCTTCTTTCGGTATTCAGATGTCGCCGCACAATCCGATTGTTATTCCCGAATCCGTCGCGGGCTCGGAGCTGTACGTGTGCCATGCGGCGTCCCAGACATGGGATTCCATTGCCGTCGCCATGCGTCCGTTTAACCGCTATATTATTATCGGATTCTTTTTTGTGGTAATGATATTGCTGTTTAACTGGGGCTGGGCGATGTACCAGAATCTGTTGAATGACAAGTTTAAGCGTGAATCTTTCTCAAATATATGGAAGTTTACAAAATTCACTTTCTGGGCGGGCGTAATAATATTGCTGATATCCGCCACGCCGAATCATTTCAGAACGGTTCACATTCGTGGTGTGGGCGGTGACTGGGTCCTGTGCGATAATAATACGCCGGGTGCTGCGGCGGTTCGTGCCGATGCGGTCACAATGTAAAAAATATCAAAAAATAATTATGCTCTTGACTTAAAGGCCCGAATTCTCTACGATTCGGATAAGCAGGACAGGCAATGTCCACAGAATAAAAGGCGTCACGCGATTTGGAATATAAAAAGTGGCGCAAAACCGCACCGGACAGATTCTGTTGACATTGCCTAGGGACTGCTGGACAGACCTTAAATACATTTATGAAAGGAGAAACATATGAACAAACAGCAATTGATTGAAGCCATCGCAAACGAAGTAGATGTCACAAAAGCGACCGCTGCTGCATGCTTGGATGCATTCATCAACACGGTTACCAAAGTTCTGAAAAAGAAGGGCGAAGTTCGCTTGGTTGGTTTCGGTACATTCGCAACCGCAAAGCGCAAGGCGACAACCGGCCGCAACCCGCAGACTGGTGCCGCGATTAAGATTCCGGCCTCTAACCAGCCTAAGTTCAAACCGGGCAAGGCTCTGAAAGACGCTTTGAACTAAATCGTTTGATTTTGTTTCGAATAACGGCCGCCGATTTTGGCGGCCGTTATGTTATTTTCCACTTTACTTAAAAAATTATTTTCAATACAATTAGGATTGTCATAACAGAAAGGAAGAAAAATGGCACAGAAAACAGTTAAAAAAGCAGCTGCGAAAGCAACGCCGGCAAAGAAAGCACCGGTAAAAAAAGCGGCCCCGGCGGCGAAAAAGCCGGTCGCAAAGAAAGCGGCTGTTAAAGAAGTAAAAATGGCGGCCCCCGCCATGGAAATGCATAACTGCGGCTGTGGCGCAGATTGCCGCTGCGGCTCTGCGTGCAAGTGCGGCGGCTCTAAATTCGGCCGTTTTATGCGCAAACTGGTTTTGTTTGTTATCATTTTCGCACTGGGTTTTGCGGCGGCGAAATTGTGCTGCTGTGGCCCGCGCCATCACGGCCCGCGCATGCACTTCGTTAACGGTTGCCTGGACGTTGCGTCCGTAAAGTGCCCGAAATTGGCAGAGGCTCTGCCGGCCATGGACATCAACCAGGATGGCTGCATCACACGTGACGAATTTCGCCAGGTAAAGCGCAACATGCGTGCGGAAATCCGCGAGATTGAGGTCCAGGAAGTCGAAACAGCGACCGTTGCGGAATAATAAATCGCATAAATAATAAAAGTCCCGCCGTATGGCGGGCTTTTTTATTTGTTTGCAATGGCAACATTTCCGCTATACAATATGTACTATCTGAAAAAGGAGTTTTATTATGTGGACCGCAATCGTTGTCGTCGTACTTGTTTTGTTGTATGTTATCGCTGTTTATAACGGCCTTGTTTCCCGCCGCACCCAGGCGCGCGAGGCATGGGCCACCATCGACACACAGTTAAAGCGTCGCTATGACCTAATACCGAACTTGGTCGCATCGGTAAAGGGCGCGGCCGCACATGAAAAAGATACGTTGAACGCGGTAATTGCGGCCCGTAATGCGGCAATGTCGGCCACCGGCCCGGACAAGGGTGACGCCGAAAACAAATTGACCCAGACATTGAAAAGCATTTTCGCATTGACGGAAAGTTATCCGACATTAAAGGCGAACGAGAATTTCTTAGAATTGCAGCGTGAAATCACGGATACTGAAACCAAGATTCAGGCCGCCCGCCAGTTCTACAATACGGTTGTAATGGGTTTAAACACGGCGATAGAGCAGTTCCCCTCAAACATGGTCGCGCGTGCCTTTGGCATCACGCCGGAAAAGTTTTTTGAAATCGCGGAATCTGAAAAAGCCGCCCCAAAGGTAGAGTTTTAATAAAAACGCTTGATTTCTAAATAAAAACAATATAAACTGGGCACCGCTGGGTAATCAGAACTGATTAAACGGCGGTGCTTTTTGGTCCCGCCCGCGATAAGGATTCTGTAAAACACTCGGCACCATAAAAACCAAAAGGATTAAATTATGGCAAGAGCAGGTGCAAAACGTAGCACTCGTAAATTGAAAATCAGCCGCCGCTTGGGTGTAAACCTGTGGGGTCAGGCGAAATCTCCGTTTAACAAGCGCAAGTACAAGCCGGGTCAGCATGGGCCGACATCTCGCGGTGGTAATTCTTCGGATTACGCAAAGCAGATGCGTGCAAAGCAGACGCTGAAGGGCTACTATGGCAACGTTGGCGAAAAGAAGTTCCGTGCATATTATCTGGAAGCGGCCAATATGAAAGGTGACGCGCCGGATAACTTGATTGGTTTGCTGGAACGTCGTCTGGACGCGGTCGTATATCGTGCGAAATTGGCGCCGACCGTTTTCTCGGCCCGCCAGTTGGTCAGCCACGGCCACATCAACGTTAACGGCAAGCGCGTAAAGATTGCATCTTACCAGGTAAAGCCGGGCGATGTCATCACGGTCAGCGAAAAAGCGAAACAGATGCCGTTGGTTGTTCTGGCTCTGGAATCTGCGGAACGCACATTCCCGGATTACATCAGCGTTGACAGCGCGAATTTTACCGCGACGTACACACGCGTGCCGGCATTTGCGGACGTTCCGTACCCGGTTCAGATGTTCCCGGAATTGGTTATCGAATTCTATTCTCGTTAATAGACCGACCGGAATATTTCAAAATCCCTCCACGTGGGGGGATTTTTTTATTATCTGTGACTGTGCAAAAAAAATCATAAAAAAAGTGGGGCCACCGTTTCTTTGATTGGAGATGAGAAGACGGTAAAGCCCCAATAAAAATACCACCGAAAGTATGGTGGTTGGAGCTTCTAACAATCACTATAAATTGCATGCCTTATTCAATATATTCAGCATACTCCAACCAACTGTTGGATAAATTTTTATAGTGTTGGGTTAGAAGACCCGCAACAATACTTTCTTTGTTGCGTTTGGAATATTATCTTAATTTTTTCAAAAATGCCACTATTTTTTTATAAAAATTTGTCTGCGGTATTTGTTCCTATGGCAATAATGAAAAATTATGCAATAATCAATATACAATCACTAAACATAAATTGCATGTTGACGCCCAGGCCAGCCCCCATGGGCGTTTTTTTATATTTTGAGCTTTCATTTTTATATCAAAGGCATTAAAATTTAAAACGAAAAAGGTATTTATTATGTCAGATAAAATTGTTTTAACAGGTATCAAGCCAACCGGTACGCCGCATCTGGGTAATTACGTGGGCGCGTTAAAGCCGTTGGTCGAAATGTCAAAGTCCAATAAAACGTTTATGTTCATCGCCGACTTGCATGCGTTGAACTTTATGCGCGATGCCGCGCAGCTGCGCCAACATACGTACGAAATCGCCGCTATTTTGGTGGCGCTGGGACTGGATTTAAAGAATGCCGTTCTGTTCCGTCAATCCGATATTGTTCAGGTGCCGCAGTTATCCACAATGCTGATGAATGTCACGCCAAAGGGGTTAATGAACCGCGCACATTCGTACAAGGCGGCCATGGATAAAAACACTGCCGCCGGTCTGGATACGGATGCCGGCGTAAACATGGGGCTGTACACTTATCCGATTTTGATGGCGGCGGACATCTTGCTGTATAATTCCGATATTGTCCCCGTCGGCGCCGACCAAAAACAGCATGTTGAATTTGCGCGCGATATCGCGGGATATTTCAATAATATTTACGGCGAAACGTTTAAACTGCCCGAACCGGTCATCGGCGAAGACAGTGGCATAATCCCGGGCCTGGACGGTCGGAAAATGAGCAAGTCGTACGGCAACGTCATCCCGCTGTTTGCGGGGGCCGCCGAATTAAAGAAAAAAGTAATGCGCATAATCACGGACAGTAAACTGCCCGACGAGCCCAAAGACCCGGACACGTCCACGATATTCCAGCTGTATAAGAATTTCGCCACCCCGGCCGAGATTGCGGACCTGCGCCAAAAATTTGTTGCGGGCGGCATGGGATACGGTACGGCGAAAACGATACTGTTTGAAAAAATCGACAGCGTTTTATCCGCGCCGCGCGCTGAATACGAGCGCTTGATGGCGAACACGGCCGAATTGGACAAGATATTGGACGACGGCGCCGCCCGCGCGCGCGTTGTCGCCGAACAGACGTATGCGCGCGTACGCCGCGCCATGCTGGGCTAAAATAACAACGAAAGGAGAGAAAGCATGAATAAAAAGTTGATGTTTGGGGCCGCGTTTATTATTGTTGCCGCGGCAATATTGGCATTGGGCGACAGAAAGCCCGCAACACCGCGTACAATTGCGGTTGGCGGCGAATGTTTGACCACCGCACCAAAAGACCGCACGGCAATAACCCTGCGCGTGACCACACTGGATAAGTCAGCGGCGGCGTCCATGAAACAAGCGTCTGCAAAAATGGCGGAAATAACGGCGTACCTGAAAAAGCAGGACGTAAAAATGCAGACGACGCAGTTTGATTCCTATGAAAAGACCGAATGGGACCGCACCGCCCAGAAATCGGTTGTTCTGGGTATTGAGACAAATATAGCGGTAGAGGTTTCCGCCGACAGCATCGATACGATTGAAAAGATTTTGACCCAGTTTGCCGGCCAGCAGAATGTTTATTCTGAAAACCTGCGCATGTTCACCAGTTCCGAGGCCATGAAGCCCGTCCTGGAAGAATGCTTGGGCCGCGCGGTTGAAAACGCGCGCACGCGCGCCAACGCATTGGCCGCGGGTGACGGAAAGCGCGCGGGCAAAATGCTGGCGGTCGAATACGGCGCCCAGACAACCAGCATTGCGCGCCCGACGGCGAATTTCCTGCGCAATGCAAAAATGGCCGTGGCCGAAGATGCGGTTGCATATTCTGCCGGCGGCATCGTCGCCCAGGATACCCAGGTGACGGTCAATGTTTCCGCAATATTTGAAATAAAGTAAGCCATGAACGAAGCCGTCACCGCATTTACGGAATATCTGGCGCAGACGAAACATTATTCTGTGCATACGGTGACGGCTTATGAAACGGATATTCATGATTTCTTAAGTTTTTATACCGACTATGCCGGGGGCGGGGCGGAATTGGCCGACTTGGCCCGCGCCGATACGCTGTGCTTTCGCGCATGGCTGGCGTCGCGTGCGCGCCGCAATCTGGCGCATAAATCAACCGCGCGGGCAATGTCGTCGTTGCGTGCGTTTTACCGCTTTCTGCGGCGGCAATACGGCGTTTCAAACGACAGTATCGGTTTAATATCATCGCCAAAGGTCCCGCGTAAATTGTCCAAGGCAATCGACAGTGCCGACGTCGCAAACATGCATGACGCCATTCGTGAAATCGATTTCGGCGACGCATGGATTGCCGCGCGCGACTGGGCGCTGGTTGTGCTGATATTCGGATGCGGCCTGCGTATATCAGAGGCGCTGTCACTGCACAACCGCGACATCGCGGGCCGCCCCGAAACGTTATGCATAATGGGCAAAGGGCAAAAACAGCGCGTTATTCCGATTTTGCCGGTCGTCTATGATGCGATTGACAAATATGTTGCGCTGCGCCCCGGTGGCGCGGCCGCGGACGATCCGCTGTTTCGCAGTGTGCGCGGTCTGCCGATGTCGCCACGCATGGCGGAAAAGGTTGTTGAGAAACTGCGCAATTATCTGCAGCTGCCGGATTATGTCACGCCGCACGCATTGCGTCATACGTTTGCGACGGCGCTGTTGGCGGGCGGGGCGGATTTGCGCAGCCTTCAGGAATTGTTGGGGCATGCGTCATTGTCCACGACCCAATTATATACGCGCGTGAACATGTCGGAAATTGAAAACATTTATGCGCACGCCCATCCGCGTGCCGTGGGGGATTAAAAAAACGCCCGGTTGGGCGTTTTTAAAATTCTGCCAATTTTACCTGGCCCGGATTGTTTTCGGATGGTTTCTTTTTAAAGAAATAATACATCGCACCGACAAACACTGCGCCGACCGCGACAGATATGACGACTATCTCGCCTGTGTTTTTATGTTTTTTGGATTTTGTCGGTGCATTCGCGGCGCAATATACCAGCTGACCGTTTTCCCAGCACATGTTCGGATTGCTTGGCAGGTTTTCATATTGCGGAATGTCGCCGTCCGGACGCCCGCCGTTGGCGCACATTGGGCCGAACATTGCAAATGCGAACAGTATTGCGGCGAATGATTTTTTCATGGCTATCCCCTTTCCATATATTCGTATCATATCCGTCCGGACAAATTAACACAAGCCTAAAATAATAAAACCGCCGTTTGGCGGTTTTATATTACTTTGTTTTTCTTTTGTCTGCGCGCGCCGCAAAGAACATTGCCGCATTCTGCTGGTGCATTCCGATGATGTTCGCCGGATTTGCAATCTCGGCTGCGGGGGTGGCACCGCGGTTCTGCATGTGGTACAGCATGATTATTTTTTCCGCCGTGCGCATAATCGCCAATGCCGCCGGGGATTTTACTGGTGCAAATGTCGCGATATTGTTAATCATAAATTTTGCCTTGCGATAGTCGGCGCCAGTTACAATATTGTTTGCTTTCTTCATGCGTTACACCCTTTTTAATATTCTTGCCTTGTTTTTATCCCATTCGCGACGTTTTATCGTTTCCCGCTTGTCTATCTTATTTTTACCATATCCGACGCCCAGTAAAACTTTTAAGCGTCCGCGGTTGTTAAAGTACATTTTCAGCGGCACGACGGTGGCGCCTTTGTCCTGTAATTTTCCAATAAGTCTGTTGATTTGTGCGCGATGCAGCAGCAACTGGCGCGGCCGCCGCTCGTCAAAATTGATAATGCGCGCCGCCGTGGGCAGCTTTTGAATCTCCACCCCGGCCAGAAACAGGTTTGTTCCGCGCTTTTGCACAAAGCCGTCAACAATCGTTACCAGTCCGTATCGTATGGATTTTATTTCCGCCCCGGTCAGTGAAATTCCCGCCTCTATCGTATCGTCAATAGAGTAGGCGTACCGCGCCTTGCGGTTTTCGGAAACCTGACCTGATTTAATAATTTGCCTTGCCATCGGGATGTATTTTATCTCTTTGCCGTGGAAAAATCAAATGTTATGACAGTTTTATCTTTGGATACAGACGCCCCGTGTTTTCTGCCAGGATTGTATCCAGCGCCGCCATGTCCACCCCGTGCAAATCCGCCAGAACGCGCGCCGTGTCGGCCACCATAAAAGGCTCGCACGATTTGCCGCGGTGCGGCACCGGCGCACAGTACGGTCCGTCTGTTTCAATTACAATCCGGTCCAGCGGAATTTTACGGAATGTTTCACGTACCTCGTCCGAATTTTTAAATGTCAAAATGCCGCTGGCGGAAAAGAAGAACCCGCGGTCCAGCATTTTGCGCGCCAATTCCCATGAACTGGTATAGCAATGCATGACGCCCGGCACGTCGCCGGTTAAGATTTCCGCCGTGTCGTCCTCTGCCTCGCGCGTGTGAATCGCCACGGGCAGGCCGCATTGGCGCGCAATGTCCAGTTGTTGGCGAAACAGTTCTATCTGGGCCATGCGGTTGTCCGCGCCGTAATGGTAATCCAGACCGATTTCGCCGATGCCGACCACCCGCGGATTGGATAGAACATTGTCGGTTAAATACGCGTGCGCATCCGTCGGCGCGTATTCCGGATGAATGCCGATTGTGCACCATACGTTGTCGTGTGCCTGTGCAATGTCCAGTGCCGCGCCGATATCCGCCGGGTCCGCGGTCGGACATATTATCGTGCCGACGCCCGCGTCCGCCGCACGCCCCAGCACGGCGGACAAATTATCCCCGCACATTGTCGCATCTGTTAAATGACAGTGCGTGTCTATAAGCATTTTTTTATTTCCGTTATGATTTTAAATACGGCGATTTCAGGTTCCAGATTAACGCGCGCGATATCCGCGATTGCATGCGTGACCCGCGGATACAAATCCGCCAGACCAAACGCCGCCACAGCATCCAGTAAAATCCCGTGCAGTGCCGGTGTCGGCGCGATTTTTTTTGCCATTGCCATCATGTCGCCGTATCCGGCGCGCGGATTGTTCAGCAATTCGACCAGTTCGTCGTAAATAACGTCACCGCCCGATGCCTTCAGTGCCGCGATGCGCCCGAAACTGCCGTTGGCCAGCTTCAGGGTCGATGTGCTGACATCGGCGTCGGGGATGAATTTTGCGCACAGCTCGCGCAGTTGTGAAATATTAAGCGGGCGCATCTTTTCAACGCGCGCACGTGAACGAACCGTCGGCAAAACGTTCGCCAGCTGGTGCGTCACCAACAGGAATAATGTTTTCGCCGGCGGCTCCTCCAGCAGTTTTAATATCGCATTTGATGCGGCGGTGTTCAATTCGTCCACCGAATCAATCAGAATCACGCGCCAGTCGCCGGACATGGACGACATCTGCATGCGCTCTATCATTGCGCGCACGGTATAAACGGAAATAACCTTGCCGTCGGATTTGCTTTTCCCGTCCTTGTCGATATTGCGTTCCAAATCAATTATGAAAAAGTCGCCGACGTTGCCGTACACCATCTTTGCGATTTTATACGCCAGTGTCGCCTTGCCGATACCTTTCGGCCCCGTCAGCATCCACACCGGATGCATCGGATGCGTGTCGCGTGCGGCCCATGCGCTCATAAAAGATTGCATGACATCGGCGTGCCCAACCAATGTGTCGTTATCCATCGGGTTCGGGAAAGAATATGCCGGTGTTTTCTTTGGGGCCATTTTTATTTGCCTCCAAATATTACGCGAATGTTGCGGATAATACGACCGATAAATTGGGTCTTGGACACGCGTTCGGCCGCGACCAGCGGCGCGCGCGCAACGACCACCCCGTTCAGTTCGGCAATAATTTCCCCGACAACGGCGCCCTTTGCGATTGGGGCGGGTATCGGGTCCTCGTATCGCGCCAGCACGCGCAGGCCGGACAGATTTGTAGATTTCGGCAGGGTAATTGCAAAGTTCTTTTCAACCGTTGCGATGACGTGCGGCGCGCGCCCGTACCATACGGGTATTGCCGCGATTTTGTCGCCCGCGCGGTAAAACAGCTTGTTCGTTGTTGTTGTATATCCGTAATTCAACAGCTTTTTCATTTCCCCGGCCAGGGCGTCGTGCCCCTTGCCGTTAAATCCGTTTATAATCCCAATCAGGCGGCGTCCGCCGACATTGCTGCTGGCGACCATGCCGTATCCGCCATCGGCCGTGTGGCCTGTTTTCAGACCGTCCGCCCCCGGCATTATAAACAACAGCTTGTTATAGTTCACCGTGTGTGTCCGACCCCATTCGCGGCACCAGTCCGTCTTGTGTTCGCCAAATTCAAAGCGCTTGGTCGCGAACATCGGGTAAATTTCCGGATAATCGGATATTATATGATATGCCAGTGTCGCCAATTCGCGGCTGGTCATTAAATTGTTCGGATCGGGCAGGCCGCTTGCGTTTCCAAATGTGGATTGCGGCATTCCGATTGCGCGCGCCTTGTCCTGCATCATTTGGGTAAATGCGGTCTCGCTCCCGGCCAGTTTTTCCGCCACGACAACCGACGCATCGCCGCCCGACAGCACAATTAGCCCCAAAATCAAATCGCGCACGGTTATGGTTTGCCCCTCGACCAGGCAAATCTTGCTGGCCGGATACCATTTCGGATCGTGATAATCGGCGTTCTTGCCAACAGGCACACGGTCGTCCAAGCCTAAGCGTCCGGCCTTTATCTCGTCAAACAGCACCGCCAGCGTCATCAACTTTATCATTGACGACGGCGGCATCAAAACATCCGCGTTTTTTGCGACGATTTCGGTCCCGGAATCGTAATCAATCAGAAATGCCGACTTTGCCTTGGTCGTAAATTCAGCCGAAGCAGAGGTTGATATTAACAGGGAGAATAATACAAATAAGTTCTTTTTCATGATAACCAAATCCTAGCAGTAATAACGAACAAATGGCAACATTTTTTTATGCGCGCCGACCGACAAAAGCGTCGCCCGCAATCTCGCACAGCATCACGTCGCACACGGTGCGGGCCGGAATGCGGTCGCCCGTTATTTTTACGGTTATGTCGTGCTCGTCACGGGCGATATTGTTTTCCTCAACCAATACCTGAACGCGCTGTCCGACGCGCGACGCCATAAATTGGGCGCGGTTTGATTCCGCGGCCGCGGATATTTCCTTGACGCGTTTTTTAGATGTCGCGCGCGGAACCTGGTTTGGCATTTCGGCCGCCGGTGTCCCGGGCCGGGGCGAGAACGGAAACGCATGCACCTTTATCGGACGTGTTTCGGCGACCGTGTTCATGGTGTCGCGCCACAGCTCATCCGTCTCGCCCGGGAATCCGCATATTATGTCCCAGCTGAACGTAACGCCGATTTCGGCGCCGCGTGCGGCAATGCGGCGTATCAGCGCGCTGTTATGGCGGCGCGCCATGCGGCGTAAAACATCGTCGGAACACGATTGCATTGACAGATGCATGTGACGCATCATGCGGCGGTCGCTTTCCATCAAATCCATAATTTTAAATATCTCTGGCGATGCCGGGTCCATCGACGACAGGCGCAGCCGTTCCGCCCCCGGCACGTCTTGCAGCAATTTGCGACAAACGTCGGATATCAGCATGCCGTCCCGGGCATAGCTGGCGATATCCACCCCCGTCAGCACGATTTCAGTAAAGCCGTTTTGTACCGCCGCCTGGGCGTCTTTTAATATCTCCGCATAATCAAAAGACTGTGCCGGCCCGCGCAACAATCGTGTGACACAGTAAGTGCATGCGTGGTTACAGCCGTTTTGAACCTGTATAAATTGCTTGGACAGGCGGGGCGCCGAATGATTAAAGCAGGCGATTTTCGGGTCGGCGATTTGGCATTGTCCCGCGGCCAGGGCCTCTGTATATGCGTCGGCCCTCATTTTGTCGGCGTTTGCGATTACAAAAGTGTTTTCTATGTCTGAAAACAGGGCCGGATTACGCGTCGCCGCGCACCCTGTGACAAAAATCGGAACATTTGGGTTGTCGCGTGCGATTTTTCGCACCGCCTGGCCGGATTGGCGCTCTCCCTCGGCGGTAACCGCACAGGTATTTATTACTATCGCCGTATTTAGCAAATCCTGCAGCATATGCCGAATCTTTTCCGATTCCAGCGAATTCAGTCTGCACCCAAAAGACAGCGTTCGAATGTCGTTTTTATTATTTTCTGCTTGCATTTTATATATCCTTAGGGCATTATAGCGGGGTTAAAAACGATTTCAACAAAGGATTTGAAATGGCTCGTACAACGAATTCAGATACATTACCATTTGTAGAAAGCCGTTATGAGCTGGGCATGCTTGCGTCTCAGCGCGTACGTGATTTGAACGGCGGTGCGGAATCCGTTGTGGAAAAAACGCATGACAAGCCGACGGTTGTTGCCCTGCGTGAAATTGCCAGTGGCAAGCTGGACGTTGACAATGTCCGTCACGAGTTTATTCAGTCTTATAAAGAATCTCCAATGCCGTCTGCGGACGAAGCATCCTTGGAAATTGGCAGCGAAGATCCGTTGCTGCGTGAAATAGACGCGGAATTGGAGAATGCATTGGTTGATGCACCGGCGGATAGCTCTGAAATCGAACAAGAGGCTGAGGTTGCCGCAGACGAGGCGGAATAACCCCTTCCGACACAGACCCGGAGACGTCGCATAGTTGGTCTAGTGCGCTACATTGGAAATGTAGTATACCGGCAACGGTATCAAGGGTTCGAATCCCTTCGTCTCCGCCAGGAATATAGAACATCCCACGATAATTCCGTGGGATGTTTCTTTTGCCCCGGAATACGGGGATTTTTATGCGTGATGGTGCTGGTGTATATCTTATGGTATGTAAAAAATGGGATCATAACCCCATCAAGCATACTTTGGCATTTTTAGCACGTGCAGTTAAAGTTGATTTTGGGTGGCGATATTAAACAATTCTGTAATGCTGACGGATGTTGGATGTTTTGCCAGATTTATATTTTGTGTGTTCTTTTAATGCCATTGTGAATCCTTTTGAAAAATAAAAAAGTCGGCACAATGCCGACCCAGATTAGTACGCTTATATTATACCATAAAACACGATAAAAAGAATATATAAAACATGTTGACAAATGCATGTCGTGGTTTATTATTTGTCAAAAGCCGGAGGTAATATGTCAAAAGTTAAAACATGTGTCGGTATTTTGCCAATTATTGGCGCGGCATTGTTGACGCGCTATGTGTTGACGCGCAAAAAGAATTCATACAAGGCGATCCAAAAGAATTCATACAAGGCGATCTTAAAAAATGCTTGGGGGCTCGACGAAGCTGTGGTATACGATCACCAAAACAATAAATTATTGACTCCTTATTATAGAGGAAACAAAGTGTGGTGGAATGTTGGTGATACAAAAAAAGCATCAGAATTCAAAAAATTGTTTGACAAGATGTTTGAGCCAGAGGGATTAACCTTGGCATATACTGTATCAGTTGAAGCTTTTACAGGAAATTGTGGGTGTGGCGTTATGTACCCAGACCTAACAGCCTTCAACTGGGACTTGCTGAGTAATTTCATAGTAAAAGATGCAAAGACAGGATTATATAAAGCTTTGATGAAGAGAATATGGGTGTATTGCGGAAATCATTGGCATGGAGGGACAGACGATCTGGTTGTGCCGAAGCGTATAGCAAGAGAGATTTTTGATAGACAGCCCTTTGATAGTATTATGAAGTGTAAGCGAGTTGATTCCCGTTAATAATCTTGGGGATTTAATATGAATATCCCAACCAGAATTTGTTTGATGGAATTAATAAATTTCAGCACGAACGTATCCTGTTGGCGCCGATTTTGGGCTTTTTACTGTTTATTTTGTCGATTATAACATATTGGGGCCTTGCATAAATTTATCCGCCGTATGGCGGGTTTATTATATTCTCAATGTTCTGATATGTCGAACAACACGGTGTATGTCATTTTCACGCACGGATGATTTGATTTTATCAACACCTATGTATGATTTGATGTTTTTATAAATCACGTCATATCTGATTCCGTAAAACTTATCACGGCCGATAAATTCCATAACGCGCACCAGCGAGTATGCATCATCCCATGTGAACGGACGGTATCTGTATTTTTTATTCCCCAGCTTGCGCAGGCGGTTCGGCCTGTGCGCCAGGTATTCCAGTTCGACATAGTTCGTCTTTGATACGGCCAGCTGAAAATCAATCAGTGTCAGTCGCCCGTCAAAAATCATCAGGTTGTCCGGTCGGATGTCGCGGTGAACAACGTCGGACGCACGCAGCGCGCTAAATATCCGCCATATGTCGCCTATAATCCGTGATTTTTCCATAACGCTAAGCCGGCCCGTCATAATTGCGGTTTTTAATGTGATGCCGTCCGCATATTCATTGGCGAAAAATTTGAATTTATCGTAATCGTTATAGTACAGCGGTTCTAAAAAATGTCGGCTGTCTATGTCATACAGACGCTTGTTCATAATATATTCGTTTTCGTATATTCCGGCATGATTTCCTGTTTTTATAAACAAGCGGCGTCCACTGGCGTCGGTTCCGGTTAAAAAGTTGTTGCATATGATTCTCGCAACCAGTTTTACATCGGTTATTCCGTATCCGGATTTCAAAAAGGCGCACAGTTCACGCAAATTATCAATTTGCGCGGCCGCACGTGCGGCCGTATCCGCCGCCTGCAAAGCCTTTTCTATCGGGTTTTGCTTCCACTTGGTGTGTTTTCTGATGTGGTCTCGTATGGTCATAATGGGAATAATATCACAATGCTTTATGGTTGCAATTAAAATATTAAAAAATTTAATAATTGGTCTTTATAATGGTTGCGGTAATTTGGGCCTTATGGTATGCTTGTACATAAAAGAGGAATGCAGGAAATACATTGAAAAAATCCACCGGCGATTTTATAGAATCTGTGGGGGCGTGGGGGCTGGGCGCATATGCCGCGGTTCGTCGCGGACTGGCATTCATTGCGGGTGTATTTGCATCAATTGGGCGTTTCGTGCGTGGCGGCGTTTTTATTCGGCGCGCCGATTGGTGGTCGGCGTTTGACGCGGTCGGTCCGCGCGCCGTATTGATTGTATCGCTGATAAGTTTTTTAATAGGTTTGATTTTGGCGTTTGTCGGCGCGGCCCAGTTGAAATTGTTCGGCGCCCACGTATATGTGGCCAGCCTGGTTGCCATTGCCGCGATAAGAATTATGGGCGCCATGATGACCGGAATAATAATGGCGGGCCGCACCGGCGCCGCATACGCCGCCACCATCGGCACCATGCAGGTTAACGAGGAATTGGACGCCCTGCGTGTCATGGGCATATCGGTGACGGATTTTTTAGTCCTGCCGCGTCTGGTTGCAATGGCTGTATGTATGCCGATTTTGACAATGCTGGCTGATTTTATGGCGATATTGGGCGGCGCGGCGGTGGGATGCGGAATGTTTCATATTCCGGTCGCAGAATATTATTCTTATACTGTTCAGGCACTGGGAATTCAGAATTTTGCCGTCGGCATATTCCATGGCTGGGTTTACGGGATAATAATCGCGTTGTGCGGATGCTATTACGGAATACATTGCGGTCGTGACGCCGGTTCCGTCGGTCGCGCGACGACAAACGCCGTCGTGTATTCCATCGTATGGATGGTTGCGGCCACCGGATTCCTGACATTTTTGTTTGAGGTGATTGGAATATGACACATCCCGCCATACGCGTTTCAAATATGACAATAGGCTATGACAACGTCGTGGTCCTGAAAAACATATCGTTTGATGTCGCGACCGGTGCCATATTCGTAATAATGGGCCCCAGCGGTTGCGGCAAAAGTACGTTAATGCGGGCCATGGCCGGTCTGTTGCCGCCCATGCGCGGCAGTGTCCGCACAGATGACGCCACCGACAACATCGGCGTTTTGTTCCAGGGCGGCGCATTGTTCACATCGATGACGGTATTTGACAATGTCGCATTGCCGCTGATGCGGCATACGGATTACAGCGCCGCGCGCATATCGCGGATTGTATCGGAAAAACTGGAACTGGTCGGTCTGCCGAATGTCGGGGCCAAATACCCGGCCCAGCTGTCGGGTGGCATGAAAAAGCGTGTCGGACTGGCGCGTGCATTGGCGTTAAATCCGTCCGTTCTGTATCTGGACGAGCCGTCCGCCGGCCTGGACCCGATATCCGCCGGCCACCAGGATGATTTGATTTTAAAAATAAACCGCGAGTTGGGGACGACAATCGTAATGGTATCCCATGATTTGGACTCCATATTTGCCGTGGCGGACGATGCTATATTCCTGGACCCCGCCACGCGCACGATTGCCGCGCGCGGTAATCCGCGGGAAATGTTGCGTCGGCCGCCGAACCGCGAAGTATTGAATTTTTTAACCAGGGGGAAACAGTAAATGAAACAGCAACCGAACAAAAAGACCGTGGGGGCCTTTATCGTGGCCGGTATCGCGGCGTTTTTGGCGATACTTGTGATTGCGTTTGGGGCGGGATATCGCTCGCGTCACAAGGATATGTACGTAATGTATTTTCACGAGTCGATTAAGGGCCTGTCCATCGGTTCGCCTGTTGTCCTTAACGGGGTAGAGGTCGGCAAAGTCGCAAAGATAGAGATTGTTCCGGACGTCGCGACATACGAGTTTAATATTCCGGTCTATGTGACGTTCAACAATATTCAAAAGACAATATCCATGCCGTCGGGTCATCATGACTGGTCCGAAGAGAAATTGGTTAATGCCCTGATTGCCAAGGGGTTGCACGCAAAATTGGTGAACCAGAATTTGCTTACCGGCCAGCTGATGATAGAGCTGGATGTAAAGCCTGCAAAAACAACCATGACCAAGGGCGAGACCGACGGAATAATTGAAATTCCGACGACGCTGTCTTCATTGACAGAGCTGTCGTCGAATTTTGAAAACATACCGTTCCGCGAAGTTGTTGATAATTTAAATGCAACATTGACCGAGTTCAAAGAAATTTTAGGCCCGGCCGCCCGTGTCAGCCGCGATTTGTCGAACAAATCGGCCGCAACGCTTAACAACTTTAATCACGCCGTCGAAGATGTCAGCCGTGCGGCAAATTCCCTGCGGAATTTGACCGATTATCTGGAGCAGCACCCAGACGCGCTTATCCGTGGGAGGAAATAAACAATGAAAAAAGTCATGGCTTTGTTATCGGCCGCCGCATTATGCGCATGCGCGCACCATGTGACGGTCCCGTCGTACTATACGCTGGCAGAAAATGCCGACGGGGTGGCGATATCCGCAAAAAAGATGTCGGTTGATGTCGGGCGTATAAAAATACCAGAATATATCGACCGCGCCCAGATTGTCACGACCGACGGTGTTGTCGTCAATGTGGCGGAAAACGACCGATGGGCCGAAAGGGTGGGGCCGATGCTGGAACGACGCATAATGTCCGGCCTGCGGACGCGCCTGACCGGTGCATCGGTAAAAAGCGGCGACTTCATCGGGGCGCCGGCCGATTATACCGTTTTTGTAGAGGTGTATCGTCTTGACGGCGCAATGCCGGGCAGTGTGATTATGGACGCGACATACTCCGTCGTTTCCGGCGGTACGCCCGTCCGTACGCGTCGCGTTGAATATTCTGTGGACTGTGGCGACACATACTCGGACTACGTTCATGCAGTTGGCGCGTTAACGGATAAATTGTCGCGCGACATATCACGTGACTTGGACAAACTTGCAAAATAAAGTTTAGCAATGGGCATAAAATTGTGATATAATGTACGGCATGAAAAGAAATATTGTGTTTTTAATGGTTTTCGCAGGCATTGTGGCCGGTTGCCGGTCAAACAATGCACCTGTGGAATATGTTGAATATGCCGACGATACCGAATATCAGGCGGTTGTTATTCCGTATGACGACGCGCCGTCCGTATCTCAGATTAAGTATTCGGTTCCAAATGACGGCGACTTGACGCTGGAAACACGTCATCATGTCATTCAAATTCAGGGCCAGCCCAACACCGCATACGAATATCGCGTCTGGGCCGGGAACAAGACCTATGCCGACGATCCCGACTTGATTGTTGATGACGGCAACATAATGGTTCTCCAGGAAAATTGATATGTTAAAAACGGCGCCCACGGCGCCGTTTTTTATGCGTTCCCGCCGGCAACACGCCCCGACGCCCACGCCCATTGCAGGTTAAATCCGCCCAGGTCGCCCGTAATATCCATTACCTCGCCCGCAAAGAACAGGCCCGGCACAATCTTGGATTCCATCGTCTTGGATGATATTTGTGATGTGTCAACGCCGCCGTATGTTACCTCGGCCGCGGCCATTCCGTGATGACGCCATGCGCCGGCGGGAATTGTAATGTTCGTAATTTTTTCCGCAATGTCGGCCAATTCGGCGTCACGCATATCCGCAATGTTGCGTGGCGCACCGGCAAAATATTTCGCAATTTGCATTGGCATATGCGTTGCCAGTATCGTATGGATGGATTTGCGCCCGTCCGTACGTTTGGCCATGCGCAGCCACCCCATAACGTCCACACCCGGCATCAGGTTTATGTGAATGTCGCAGTCGGTCGCGGCCACGGATGCGGAATATACCGCCGGCCCGCCAATCCCGAAATGAGTAAACAGCATGTCGCCACATATTTTTCGCCCGCCCGCCGTAATTGCGACCGGTATTGAAATCCCCGCCCAGTCGCGCGGAAACGCCCCCGTGTCCAATGCGCACAGGGCCGGGCGGGGCGGTATTATTTTATGGCCGAACGCCTTGGCGATTTTGTATCCCGCGTCGGAAACGCCGCACGTGGCAAAAGAAATCCCGCCCGTTGCAATAATCAGACTTTTTGCCGTATATTCGCCGTGCGCACATGAAATATGAAACGTGTCGCCGATGCGTTTTACATCCTGAACTGCGTTATTCAGTATAAAGTCTGCGTCTTTTGCATCGTCAATCAACGCGTTCACAATATCTGTCGCCGCGGTCGTACAGAAAAATTGCCCGGGCGTTTTTTCAAACCATTTTATCCCGTGACCGGCCGCCCATTCCAGTATGTCGACCGGCGTCACCCGTGCCAGTGCCCCGCGCACGAAATCAGGGTTTGCACCAAAGTACCTGTCGCGTCCGGCCGCCATGTTTGTAAAATTGCATCGACCACCACCTGATATGGCAACCTTGCGCGCGGGTGCGTCGCCCATGTCAATCAGCGCCGTTCGCAGCCCGCGTCCGGTTGTCACAGCCGCCGCCGCCATTCCGGCCGCGCCCGCACCAATAATCACAACATCATAATGTTTCATAAATGGCATGATACATTCTTCGCCTCATTCGGTCAAATATTAAGACAGCCGCCATTTGGCGGCCGTCTTTTCTGTTACATGCTGTCGTCGTGAACACTGTAGGTTGTGCTGTCTTTCTTGACGCGCAACTTGCCCTTTGTCGCCGTACTCATGTTGCCATAGAACGTGCTGTCGCCAATCTTTACATTTAACGACGGCGTGGTCTTTTTCGTACTGCGCAGATACAGCTTGCTGTCGCCCAGATGCAGGATATGCCCGCAATCCGCCGCTTCGTCCGCGCCCGCGCCGTACCCGATTGTTGTCAGACCTGCCGCGCATGCCGTACGTGTCAGCGCATTTGCCGCAGACCAGTATCCGGCCCCCACATTCACACACGCCGTATTCCACAGATTTTCAAGGGTCGAACCGCCCGGTTGTGTTGCCCCCCCGTTTGCCGCCACGTTATAATATCCGCCGTTACAGCTTAACTGTGAAGTATTAACCCAGCATGCCTTACCCGTCGCCGCAACACCATAACTGTTTGTATCCTTGTCTATATAACACTGATACCCGGTCATGCTGCCGTTCGGAACGGTTTTCGCCCTAAACAAGGCATAGCATCCCTCGCGAACGATATGATCGCCGGTTACACCGCCGTTCCAGTAGCTGTATCCGCTTACATCTGTCGCATTCGTGGCGGTCGGGCATTGGGTACATGCTGTCTGGCCGGTGCTTTCGGCATATGTCGCGCCTGTGCACGCCGCACAGCTGGACGTACTGCCATAGTTCACGGTATGCGCGGCTTTATACGTACCGGCCGCACAAGTGCTAAGTGTCGCGCTGTTTGCGGTTCCAACATACTTACCGCCCGCAACGCTAATCTGACACTGTGTCGCCGCGGTCTTGTTCGACGCCGTGTTTGCGGTGTATCCGCTGGGACAGTTGCTGCAAGACGCCGCCCCCGAACCGGAATATGTTGTGCCCGTACATGC
>CAMWON010000004.1 GCA_947175875.1 uncultured Alphaproteobacteria bacterium
CCAAACGGTGGTTTGGATTAGGCATAAATTCGGAGGCTATGCGTCATGAAAAGTATTGGTGATTTACCGCACGGACGTGAAAGTTACGTCTCTTATTACGGCGAATATGTTTTGAAGCGGCCGCTGCCGACGCTGGGGGCGGAAGCGCGCGAAAAATGGCTGGCGAAACAGCACAAGACAAAAGACGCCATTGATTCCATACGCGCGGTTGGGAATCCTATTTATAACGTGCCGGAAATGGCATACATCAATGACGAAGAATATCAGATTCTGGAACGGCGCGCGATGGGCACGCCCCTGACGGCCAAGGTGTTTAATGCGCTGACCAAGCGTCAAAAAGTTGAAATTGTGAACGGCATCGCCAGCTTTCTGGTGGATATGAATGAGTCCCGCCCGGTAAAGGAATGGACCCAGCACAAGATTGCGGACGAGCTGAAATTTTCCCGCCTGTATAATTTTGTCGGCGGCAAGATGGCGCGCTGGTTTGCGCCGGACGAAATCTGCTTTATGGAAAAAGTTTGTTATGAAATCGGCGCATTCGAGTATGAAACACGCCCTGTTTGGTCGCACTGTGATTTAAACCCGGGAAATGTGCTGTATGATGCGAATAACAGCCGCCTGTCGTTTATTGACTTTGCAGAGGCGGATTATCGTTTCATATATCGCGATATATTCTCAACGCTGGCGGTGGAATTGGGAATCTGTCCCCGCGTGTACGAGGCGTATCATGAAATTCACGATTCCAATTTGTATGATATTCCGGACCCGAACACCGAAAATATGCGCAAGATTATGAAGTTCCGTTTGATGACGGTGCTGTTGCGGCGCTTTATCAAGGCGGCTGACGATTTGCGCGTGAATCCGGCGAATGAAAAAAGCGTTCAGAACAATGAGAATAAGATAGTCTTTATGCGGGATGTGATGGGGCGAATAAAAGACCTTGAGGTTAATTTGAAATAACAAAAACACCGGCGGCATTTATTTGCCGCCGGTGTTTTTGTTGCGCCATACCTTAACGGTTGTGAAAATGTCTGTATATTTGCATTCCACGGCGTTTCAGTTCTTGGTATGATGCATATTGTGTGCTAAGCATTTGCGGAATTGTCGGGATTGCCTTGCCTTTTATCATTGCGTCCACACCTTTTAGTAATGCGTTGCGTTCTATGGAGAATAATATTTTGCCGCTTGGTGTCAGTTTGGCGTCGGTAAAGTGGCTGCCTCTTAATCCGATATGGCTGTGTTCGTCATTTATGTCGCGTTTCAGACGGTCTGCAATCATGATATTGCCAAATTCCGATCCAAAGAAAGCGGGCGCGCATTCGTTTGGTGCAGATTTTATCTGGCTATCCAATTTTGTGTACAGGCCCGCTTGGGTGTCTGATGCGCTGCAGAATGACAGGGAGGTGAACTGATAGTTCTCCAATGGTGCAAACGGCGCATGGTTTATTACAAGCATATTTTGCAATAGCTTTGGTTTTTGTGACAAAAGTTTTTGCAGGTTGGTATCCTGCAGCATTTTCTGTTCCAGCATTCTGGCCACATATGCACCGTGGCAATGTGCAAAGATCACCATGTTCCGCAAATTTTTTTCGATTGTTTCCGGTGGCAGTATTTCGCCGTTCTTAGCGTATAAACGCGGCTGCAGTGCCACTTGATAAATATTGTTGATATATTGCGGCTCAATATTATAAAACGGATATAAAGAAAGGTCACTTAGCAGGTAAGCGGCGTTTATATCAGCCAACTGTTTTGGGGTGCGGAATTGGTAGAACAGTGAGAATCTGTCCAGTTTGCTGTCTCGTTGGCCAAAATCATAACAAGCAGAATATAAATTCAGGTTACTGGTTATTCTATTATTTTTCAGCGTTTCTTTGATGCTGCGAAAGTAGCTGCTGGCAACGCTGTCTGAATTTGTATTTTCGCCGCCCAGTATCAAAATGCATGGCTTTGATATGTCCATGGACTGGGTTTCTTTGTAATTGTGCGAGTTGTCTGTTATACTTGTTGTTATAAATTTTGTTTCGCTAAGCATTATAATTCCCTCTTGTCCTAATCCATATTATATATAGTTCAAAAAAAGTTTTTGTCAATATATTTTTGTGAAAATCGTACTTGCGGTATCTGGCGTTTTGTTTTACTCTGTGGGGGAATATTATTTTGTATGTATGCATGATACAAAGGAAGGGGATATTATGCTTAAAAAGTTGCTGGTTTTGTTGATTATGGCTGTGCCTGTGGCCGGAATTTGCGCCCCTGGCGGAAACAAGAAAAAGGAAGAGCCGGTTGTTCATTTAACGGACGAGCAGATTTATGAAGAGCTGAAAAAGCTGGCTCTGGTGTTTGAGGTGGCGCGCGACAATTTTGTAGAGGAAGCGGACGAGAAAAAAATGCTGGAAGGGGCCATGAACGGCATGCTGGGGGCGCTGGACCCGCATTCGTCTTATCTGTCGGCCGATGATTTCAAGGACTTTAACGACAAATCGCACGGTGAATTCGGGGGGCTGGGGATTCAGATTACCAGTGACCGCGGCGCGGTGCGCGTAATTGCGCCCATTGACGATACGCCGGCGGAAAAGGCGGGCATAAAGGCCGGCGATTATATCACGCACATCGACGACGAACAGGTGTTTGATTTAACCCTGAACCAGGCGGTCCAGAAAATGAAGGGGCGCCCGGGAACCAAGGTAAAGCTGACCGTCATATCCGATGGGGAAGAGCCGCGTACAATAACATTGAAACGTGCGATTATCAAAGTCAAATCAGTTAAGTATGAGGAGAAAAAACTGGCGGATGATGATTCGGAAAATCCTGATAAAATCGGCTATATCCGCATATCCGACTTTGGCGCGACAACCACGCGCGAGTTAAAAGAGGCGATTGATGCCTTGGAAAAGAAAGATGTAATCGGGTATGTTTTGGACGTTCGCAATAATCCGGGCGGATATTTGACGGCGGCTATTGATGTGTCGGACGCGTTTTTGGACGGGGGCGAGATTGTGTCCACACGTGGCAAGGGCAAAACAGATATAGAGCGCAGCTTTGCCAAGCCGGGCGACCGTACGAACGGCAAGCCGATTGTTGTTTTGATAAACCATGGCTCGGCGTCCGCGTCTGAGATTGTGGCGGGGGCATTACAGGATAATGGTCGTGCGCTGGTTATGGGATCGCAGTCTTTTGGCAAGGGCAGTGTTCAGCAGCAAAAGCCGCTTGGGGACGGTACGGCGATACATATTACTATTGCGCGCTATTATACTCCATCGGGTCGTTCTATTCAGAACGAGGGGATAACCCCTGATATAGAAGTGCTGCATAGCAAGGTTGAAGTTCTGGAAAAGAAAGAAAGCATGTATTCCGAGGCTTCGTTTAAAAATTCTTTGAAAAATGAAGAGGCGAAAAAGAAAGCCGATAAAAAGTCGTCCGACAAGGATACGGGCAAGTCTGATGAAAAAGAATTGACGGACGAGGAGAAAGATGCGCTGGATTACCAGTTGCAGCGTGGAATGGACATGGTTCGCGCCATGGCGAAAATGAAATCGCGCGCGGCCGCAATGCCTGTGACGCCGGGCGCGGATGAAGACGGTGCGGGTGCGGAAAGCAAATCCAGCCCGGAGGACGATATTCGTGCGGAAAACACGGATGCGGCGCCAAAGAAAAAATAAAAAAACGGGGACTTTCCCCGTTTTTTTATCGCGTTTTAATTTCGCCGTTATTTAGAAAGATAAAATCGCACAATTGTTTTGCCAGTGCGTCATTCGGCGAAATAATGACCTTGCGCGGCAAAGTTTCATATTTTTTTGTTTCCGGGTTGTATGTCTGCGGATAATAAAAATGATATGCCGTTTCATAGAGATTGCGAAATCCCGGTGTTGCCGTTTCGCGTAAAAAGCGCCCGACCCAGCTGTTCAGGCATACCGGTTCCAAAACGTTTGTTTCCAGTACGATGCCATGTTTTACGGCCCAGTTCATTAAAATAAAGAAACGCTCGGACTGTTTGGGATACGGTTTTTCATCCGGGCATGCCAGATTTATGCGAATTATGGGCATATGTGCGGCATTGCCGTTCGCGCGCAGTGCGGCGGCTATTCTTATTTTCTGGGAAATCATTGCTTCTATCGCGTTATAAAAACGATATCTGTTCGTATAATTTATCGTGTCCATGACGTCGATATTGTCATGCAGAACATCGTTTTTGTTTGTTTTGTCCAATGGGCGCTTCATAATTTTTGCCTTTATTCAATATAAATACATTGTGCTACAAAAAAATACGTTTGTCAATATATGGGTGCTAACAATTTCTTGCCTTAGGGGTAATTTGGGGGTATCATTTGGGCAGCTATAAATTAAACGGTAAGGAAGAAATATGTCAAAACTGATAGCAGACGGAAACTGGGCGGCGGCCGACGTCGCGTACAGATGCGTTGATTTTGCGGCGATTTATCCCATTACCCCCAGCAGCACAATGGGCGAGCTGGCAGATGAATGGTCGTTTCAGCACAAGAAAAATATCTGGGGGGCGGTTCCGCAGATAATAGAGATGCAGTCCGAGGCCGGCGCCGCCGGCGCAATGCATGGTGCGTTGCAGATGGGCTCTTTGGCGACAACGTTCACCGCGTCCCAGGGATTGCTGCTGATGATTCCGAACATGTATAAAATCGCGGGCGAGCAGACGCCGTTCGTCATGCATGTTGCGGCGCGCGCTCTGGCGACACATGCACTGTCAATCTTTGGCGACCACAGCGACGTTATGGCGGTTCGTCAGACGGGTTTTGCGCTGTTGTCCAGCCATAATGTCCAACAGGCGTCCGATATGGCGGCAATCGCGCATGCGGCGACATTGCGCAGTCGTGTGCCGTTCCTGCATTTCTTTGACGGTTTCCGCACCAGTCACGAAGAATCGCGTTTAATACGCGTCCCGGACGAGGTGCTGCATGAAATGATTCCGGACGCGCTCGTTCTGGAAAACCGTGCGCGCGGAATGACGCCGGATGCCCCGACAATCCGCGGTACCGCGCAAAACCCCGATGTTTATTTCCAGGGGCGCGAGGCGGCAAATCCCCTCTATGACAAGACGCCGGAAATAGTTCAGGCACAAATGGACAAATTTGCGGAATTAACCGGCCGCCAGTATCATTTGGTGGACTATGTCGGCGATAAAAACGCGGAAAATGTCATTGTCGCCATGGGCAGTGCGTGCGAAACCATCGAAGAAACGTTGGCGCACCTGCCGGCGGGATTGGGGCTGGTAAAGATTCATTTGTATCGTCCGTTCCCGCGCGACGCGTTTCTGGCGGCATTGCCAAAGACGGTAAAGCGTATTGCGGTGCTGGACCGGACCAAGGAACCGGGCGCCCTGGGCGAACCGCTGTATCAGGATGTAAAGACCGTTGTCGGCGATACGGCGGCGGTATTTGGCGGCCGCTATGGTCTGGGCAGTAAAGAGTTCAAACCGCGCGATGTCAAGGCGGTGTATGAAAATTTAATGCGCGGAACGCTACAGCATAACTTTACTGTCGGCATTGACGATGATTTGACGGGATTATCGCTGAAGACGGACCCGGCGTTTGCGGTCGAAGACCCGAATTTCAAAACGGCCATTTTGTACGGTATCGGTTCCGACGGAACGGTTGGCGCGGTTAAAAACATTGTTAAAATCGTCGGGGAAAATTCCGACCTGTATCCGCAGTCTTATGCGGTGTATGACTCTAAAAAATCTGGTGGATTAACCGCGTCGCATATCCGTTTTTCAGACGCGCCCATTCAAAGCCAGTATTTGATAGAGGTTGCGGATTTCATCAGTGTTTCAAACTTTATGATTGCCCAGCGTTTTGACGTGTTCCGTGGTCTGCGGGCGGGCGGAACCGTGATGATAAACACATCCATGGCGCCGGACGTTGCGTTTGCAAACCTGCCGCGCGACGCACAGGAGCATTTGATAAGAATGCGCGCAAAGGTATATTTCCTGGACGCGAATGCGGCGGCGCGCGAACTGGGCCTGGGGAACCGTATCAATACGTTTATCATGCTGAATTTCTTTAATTTGACGCATGTAATAGACCCTGCGGTTGCCGCAAAATCGGCCAAGGTCGCGATTGAAAAAACATATAAGAAAAAAGGCATGGACGTCGTAGAGGCCAACTGGGCCGCGGTTGACAGGGCGTCAGAATTCTTGCACGAGTACACCTTGCCGTCGTCGGTTTCGAATTTTGCACCCGATTTTGTGCCCGCCATGACGGCGGCCGCCCCGGCCGAGATTGCCGGGACCCTGGGCGAGATTGCGGCCCAGCGTGGCGACGCCATCCCCGTGTCGCGGTTCCGGGTTGATGGTACCTTTGGCGGTGGCCAGTATCCGGTCGGCACCGCGAAATATGAAAAGCGCGCGATATCGGAAATGGTTGCGACATGCGATTTGGACAAGTGTATCCAGTGTG
Organism: uncultured Alphaproteobacteria bacterium; assembly: GCA_947175875.1. Lineage (GTDB taxonomy): Bacteria > Pseudomonadota > Alphaproteobacteria > Rs-D84 > Rs-D84 > Enterousia. The sequence goes on from CAMWON010000004.1 coordinate 6,429, forward strand.
GCAAGTGCGCGATGCTGTGTCCGCATGCGGCAATTCGCATCAAGGCCATGACCGCGGCCGAGGCGGAACAGGCCCGCGCCGAAGGGATAATTGTTGTTCCGATGAAGACACCGGAACTGGGGCCGGATATGTACTTTACATTGAATATATCGGCGGCGGATTGCACGGGCTGCAACATCTGCGTGAACAATTGTCCGGTCAAGGCGCTGGCGTTAAAGTCGGCGCGCGAGGTTGGCGCGGTCAATCAGGCGCGTTTTGACGCGGCCGAAAAATTCCCGGATATTCCGCGCGAAAAATTAAATCTGAATATTCCAAAACATGTGGAATTATTGCCGCATTATTTTGAATTCCCGGGCGCATGCGCGGGATGTGGTGAAACGCCGTATGTGCGCATGCTGGCCAGTCTGTTCGGCGACCGCATGGTTGTTGCAAATGCGACGGGCTGCTCGTCCATTTATGGGGCGAATCTGCCGACAACGCCGTGGACAACGGACGCGAACGGCCGAGGGCCGGCATGGTCGAACTCGCTGTTCGAAGACAATGCGGAATACGGTCTGGGCATGCGGTTGGCGCTGAATCAAAAACGCTATACTTTGAAGTCCTTGTTGTTTGAGCTGGGCTTTGAAAACGTAGAGGAAATGTTTGATGCCAATGGCGAAAACGCCCGCAAGATAGAGGCCGATGTTCGCGAAAAACTGGCCAAAATTGACGGCCCCCGCGCACGCATGGCGGAAAGTCTGATTGGCGAGATTGTGGACAAATCCGTATGGATTATCGGTGGCGACGGATGGGCGTACGATATCGGATACGGCGGATTGGATCATATCCTGCACAGTGGCGAGAACGTTAACATTCTGGTTCTGGACACCGAGGGGTATTCGAACACCGGGGGCCAGCAGTCTAAATCCACGCCGTTTGGCGCCAGTATGAAATTTGCCATCGGCGGAAAAGAGCATGCCAAGAAAGACCTGGGCATGATTGCGATGATGTCGGGCGCATATGTTGCGCAAATCGCCATGGGTGCAAATCAGGCCCAGGCGGTCCGCGCCCTGCGCGAGGCGGAAAGCTATCCTGGCCCGTCAATCATTCTGGCGTATGCGCCGTGTATCGCGCACGGATACGCGCTGCAGAACGGCCCGCAGCACCAGTCGGACATGGTAAACACCGGCGCATGGCCGCTGTATCGCTTTGACCCGCGCCGCATAGAGCAGGGCGAGAATCCGTTAATGATGGATTCGCCGGCGGCGACGACGGTGGCGCTGGAGGATTTCCTGAAAACGGAATCGCGTTTCAAGGCGGCCAGTGCAAACAACCCGCATTTTGACGCGCTGGTTGAAATGGCAAAGGCAAACAATCAGTACAAGACTGAGCTGAAAAAATACATTGCCCAGTTTGCGATGCATGACATGCCGGCCAAGAAAGAAAACGGCCAGGGTTAACCGCACCTAAAAAATCCCCCAATTGGGGGATTTTTATTTTGTGTAATAACAATTGCCGGTGTATGTCCCGGAACCGCTTCCGTCACTGAATGATGTCCCGCTGGGGATATAGCATGCTGTTATGGATGTGGCGCCTGCATCGGCTGTTGTTCCATATACTCCGCCAGATGCTGGACAGCGTGTGCAACCGGACGTTCCGTTGGTGCTGGTACCATAATAGCCGACGGCGCATCGGTATGCTGTAATGCTGGTATCGCATTTATTATCATTTGAGGTGCATTGTGTATATGACTGATATCCGGCGGTGCCGGTGTTTCTCCATCCGCATGGATAATATATACATGGGTCTGGCCGTGATGTGCCGCCGCCAATACTGCCGTCGCAACATAACGTGGTACAGCAAGGCGATATTGTGCCATCCGGACATGTTAGACAGGGATTCGTTACCGGAATAGATAGGGCGGGTGTAATCCTTAGGACAATAAATATGGATGGAATTAATATTTGTATTTTCATTCGTGTTTTCTCCTGTTTTTTCGAAATGAAAAACCACCGGTTATGGTGGTCAGGAGGTTAACGACAATTGACAGAATTGTGCCGCTTATTCAATATATTCACGAGCCCTCCTGACCCGTATGGATCCAGGAGTTGTTTTTCGTCAGAATATTAAAAACCGGCGCAAATGCGCGCCTTAAGTTTCTATTCCGACGCTGTCATAGAGGTCGTTACACCCCATCGGCGAAACACTCGCCGACATAAGATATTATATCGTTGTAATCGCGGGATTGCAATATTAAAAACGGCCCTGAGACGGGGCCGTTTTTTTTAGAACCGATATGAACCGGACAGTTTAATCTTATGCATTTGGATATCCGCATTGTACTGATAGCGGTAATCCAGACCCACCTGAACCCCGGTCGCCGACAGGAATTCCATACCGCCCCCGATATTCGCCCACAGCGGGTCGATTTCGATATCGTAGTTGGTAAAGTGCTTCGCCGGCGCAAATTTATACTTTGCCTTGTCCGGTGCGCCCAGAACATCATATTCCACGCCGATTGATGCGTACGGGCGAATCTGGAACCAGGCGGACGGATAGATGCGCTTTTGTGCAATCAGGCTGTATCCCGGTGTAAAGATGAAATAACCGTCTGATTTCAGCTTCATATAATCATCGCCGCCGGCCTTTTCCGTTACCGAGAATCCAAAGTTGTATCCGACACGGGCATATACGTTGCCGACAATGTACTGATTTAACCAGTCGTGCATCAGGCCCCATTCGGATATCAAGCTGAACGATGTGCCGTCGCCATCAATCGATGACATGTATGTCTGTTTGCGCGATACATCCAGCCAGTGCAGGTCCAGGAACGCGTTCCCGTATGCGCGCATCTTGGTCCCCAGATTCTGCAACAGGTACGCGCCGATGCCAAAGTTCGTGTCGGCGACATCGATATCAATGCTGCCCGCGATGGATTCGCCCGGTTTATAGCCCAAATCCATATGATCGTCGTTGCTGCCCGACATGTGGGACACGCGTCCCGCCAGACCCAGAATCAACGTCTCGTTCTCCTGCCAGTCGTATCCACCGGTAAAGCTGAACCGGTTACCGTCGGCGTGGTGGCCGTCCGCTTCGCGCTGGCTGAACATGCCGAAATCAAATTCACCCCATGCCTTGCGCAGATTGCGGTTACGATTCCAGATGAATTCGTCCAGCATATGGTCTTCGAAATCACGGAACGACGTGTGCTCGTTCAACGAAATGCTGCCGGCCATCTGTTCAATTTCGCGTGCCTGGAACAGGCGGCTGAAGCGGGACAGGGCGGCGCCGTCACGCGTCTGGTCGTAATATTCCATACGATCATAGAGCTGGTTCGCCATCTGTTCCATATTCGTGCCCTTGAATATTACCGGAATGGCGTCAATCGGCGTACGGTTGTTGAATTTCATATCCTGCAGCTGGCCCGCAATCAGGTCGTCCAACGCACCGGCGGATACATATTCGCCCTTTGTATGCGTCGGATCGCGGCCGACAACGGGCTGAATCTTGAACATTGCCAAGGGACCGCCAAAGCGTGGGTCAAACACGATGAACATGTCGTTCATTGTGCCGGTGCCGTCCGTGTCGCGTATTGTCACATATGCCGGCAGGTCTTCGTCTGCGCCGTTGAACATCTCTGCATTGCCATAATAGTCAAAGCATTTGGAACCGTCCGCATTACAGAACTGAACATTCAGATTGCGTATCTTGGTCGCCAGTTCTTCGATGCCATTGTCCGCATGCAGCAACCATATCGCCGTACCCTGGTCAATCATGTCGAATATTTTAATCCCCAGCTGGCCTGTTTTTGCCGTTTCGCCACCCAGACTCAAAATATCCGTATGCAGGTCGGTTATGAACTTGCCGCCGACGGAAATCAAAGGTTCGCCGTCAATGGGCTTGGTTATTTTGCCCAGATTGTTGCCTTCGTCCGTGTTTACGGTGGCCCAATAGTTCTGTGTTGTTCCGCCAGTTGTCGCAAACGGCAGTATTGCGGCAATCAATCCACTGTTATCATTGAAGGTATAGTTGCCGCCAATGCTCATGTGTTTCAGGTTTTCAAAGCGGGTATTGCCGGAAACATTGCCGCCGACGCCGACATTCAGCCATTTGTCCGCGCCCGGGCCCACCACGCGCAGGCCGCTTGCGTCAATGTTCTGGGCCACGTCAAGGCTTTCCGTGTTCAGTATCATTTGTCCCGATGTCTGGGCGATGCCTGTCACATCAACATAAGACGCTGTGATTGCGTAATTGTTTGATTTTACGTTTACGTCGCGGTTTGACAGCGTGCCGGTATAATTTTGATACAGCATGTTCTGTTCAAACGCGCTGTTGGTTTTTAGGCCCGCACCGGCCAGAACTGTTGTTCCGGTCCAGTCAATTGCACTTGTGGTTGTCAGGCCCGTACCGGAGTCCAGTGTTAGTGCGCCGGTGGATGTAATTGTTTCCGTTATGTCGATTCCCGTGCGCGCCGCCAGCGACAGTGTGGCGTTGTTTGTGACGCTTTTCGCGCTGACCTTGCCGGAATTTGAACCGATATACGCCATGCCGCTGTTTGCGATGATGTCACCGGTAATCGTGGCATTGTTGGTCATGTTATAGACGTTCATGTTGCCATTCGCAATAAAGTCACCCTTTACCGTCAGCGAATCGGCGGACATGTTGCCGGAACGTGTGATATTCAGCGCACCGGCACTGGCGTTGTCGTCCTGAATCATGTTGCCGTTTACCGTGACAGGGCCGCGGATTACCGTGTCGTCGGCCGCGATATTGACGACCGCGCCACTGGCAATGTCCAGCGCACCGTTTGCAGTCAGCGAATCGGCCGCCGTAATATCCATTGTGCCGGCCGCGGCGTTCAGGGCGCCGGTGGTTATATTTGTTGCGACCAGTTCCGCGCGATTGTTGTTGGTCAAATCCGACATTTGTATGGTTGCGGCGTCTATTTTCAGGGCGCCGGTTGTCGCGACGGTAACCGCATTGTCAACGTATGTCGTGCCGGCCGCGGTCATGTTTAACGTGCCGTTGTCGGTGATTGTGCCGCGGATTGTGATATCGCGACCGGACGTCAGATTCAGTGTATTGCCTGACGCCAGATCGATTGCGCCGGCGGCAATGTCGCCGTTTTCATGCGTTGTTTTTAATGTCAATGTGTTGGTGTCTTTGACAATCAGGCCGGTTGCCGGGTCCACGGCGGGGTTATTGAACCAGATTGTATCGGCGATATTTATACCATTTTCATTTGTCGCGGTAATCAGGCTGCCGTGCGTTATTAACTGGCCGTTGCCGGACAGGCTGCCGACGGTTGTTTCCGCACCGTAAAATTCGATGGAGCCAATATTGTTGCCAGTATCTTTGTTTGCCGTGACATCGCCAGTGATGGTGGTTTGGCTGGCGGTTGAGTTCCCAAAGATCAGATTCCCAAGGCCGGCCGCGGCAACGTCGCCGCCAACCGTTATCACGTTGTTCCCGGCGATAAATTGTGCCTTGCGGTTATAGTCGCTTTGCGTGGCGTTGATGTTGCCGCCAATTGACAGGCCGTTTGCCGATGTTAATACAAAGTTTTGCACGCCTGCGCCGCCGATATTGACCGCCCCCGCGGCCAGTGCCGGCGTTGCGGACAGTACGACGTCGCCGTTAATCTGGGTTTCGCCGTCGACAGTTATGTTCGTTGTGGCGCCGCCGATATTAAGTGCACCGTCTGTGACGCGCATATCGCCGTTGATATCAATTAAGCCAATCAAAGAGTTCAGATTTACAATACCGCCAGCCGCATACAGCGCGCCCAATGATACCGCGCCTGAATTTTTATCAGAGCCCAATATCGACATTGTGCCGTCATTATTCGTGATTGTGCCGGTTATGTCGATTTCGCGCGAATCGATAAGCATGTTGCCGCCATTGTTTGTGACGGTGCCGTTGACCGTTATCTTGCCGGTTGTCGAGGTCAGCGATGAAATATGCATTTCGCCGGAATTGGTAACCGATGCCGGTGCGGAGGTTGTGCCGATTGTAACGCCGCCTTCGCCGGATATTGTGGTTGTTGCGCCTGAGGCATTGACGACCGCGCCACCAATTGTTAATTCGCGCGCCGCCGCAAGTGTGGTGGTGCCGGTATTTCCCGTAACGCCGTTTGCGATTTTAATATTGCCGTTTGATGCGCCTGTGCCTGTTGCCGTTATATTCAGTGCGGAGCCGGTATTGATTACAGAATTGGCCGCAATATCCTGGGCTGTTATTTTCATATTTGCATTTGTGTTGGAAATGCTGTCAGACTGGCCGTTTATTATATCTGTCGCCAGCGTCAAATTACCGTTGCGTATGGTTACATTGAACTGGTTCAGCTTGTTAGAGAACAGTTGCAACCAGTTATCGTTGCCGCCCACATCCAGCGTGCCCGTTGTCAGGTTAAATGTATTGGTAATAGCCATGGCACTGGTGTCAAAGCCGTTTGCCAGTGTCAGTGCGCCGCCGATTTCCAGTGTCAGATTGCCGCTGTTTACAAATGATGCGTTATTATGTGCCGCGTCTGTGCCGTTAACAGTCAAGTTTTTGGCGGTAATTACCATGTCACCGGCCTCGTTTGTCATGGCGCCCGCCACGGTAATGTCCGTGTCTGTGGTAATGGTAAACGATTTGCCGCCCTTGTTTTCGATAACACCGCTGGATGTCAGATTGCCCGACAAATTGATGTTCATTGCGCCGGCATTGTTCTGAATGTTGCCGGATTTTATGGACGCGGCTGTTATGTTGGTTGCCGTGGCGTTGTTAGAGGATGTGATTGTGCCGCCGTTTGTGTTCAGGCCGCCGGTCATTATAATATTGCCGTCCGCATCCAGATGGCCGATTGTCATTGTGCCACCCATATTGGCGATAGAGCCGGTCGACATCGATTCGGCGTTTATATCCATGGATGTTGCGTTCGTGTTGTTGCGAATCGTTCCGGTTGTGGTAAACGCGCCGATATTTGTCAAATCCAGGCGCCCGCTGTTATCCAGTGCGATATTGTCCGCCGCACCGATTGTCATGGATGTTGTGTTGCCGCCTGTCTGGCCGATTTTCAAGTAATTGCCGTTTTCGACCTGTAACATGGCGCCGATGCTAATCGGGCCGGCAGATGTAATTGAAAAGCCGGTGTTTATGTCGCCTGCGGTTGTCTCATTTAATATGAATATCCAGCCTGTTTCCGTACCGGCATTGCGACCGACAATCAGACCGCCCGTAATATCAATGCCGTTATTGTCCACCGTCAGGGATTTTGCCGGGTTGGCATATGACGGATTGTTCTTAATAAGAACACTGTTGCTGGCATCGGTCAGATGCAGCGTCGTATCCGTGACGTTGATTATTCCGTTATTGTCGGACGGAAATAAATCAGTGGTGGCTGCCATCGCGCCAATCGGAGTCAGGCAGAAAATAAAAGAAAATAGCTTTTTTATCATATTTTTTTGTTTATTTTTGATTCTGATTGTGCTCTTATTGTTCAACAAATTGGTAAGGTAAGGCAAGTCAAAAAATACGATTTGTAAAGACTAATTTTTGTAAAGAAGGAGAAAATAATGTTTGAAATCAAAAAAGTGCATGCGCGCCAGATTATGGACAGCCGCGGCAACCCTACGATTGAATGCGATATTGAGCTGACGGACGGCGCATTTGGCCGCGCGGCGGTACCAAGCGGCGCATCGACCGGTTCGTTTGAGGCGTTGGAACTGCGTGACGGTGGCGATGCATACATGGGCAAGGGCGTATCAAAGGCCGTTTCGAACGTAAACGACATCATCGCGCCGGTAATCATGGGTATGGACGCGTCCGCCCAGACCGCGTTGGATGAAAAAATGCTGGCGCTGGACGGCACACCGAACAAGGACAAACTGGGTGCGAACGCAATATTGGCAGTGTCCATGGCGGCGGCGCGCGCGGCGGCTGATGCGAAAAAGATGCCGTTGTACAAATATCTGGCGTCCGTATATGGAAACGCGAATCCGAACGTTCTGCCGCGTCCGATGATGAACATCATCAACGGCGGTGCACATGCGGACAACGGTCTGGACGCCCAGGAATTCATGATTATCCCGAACGGCGCCAAGACGGAAGTTGAAGCGATTCGCATGGGCAGTGAAATCTTTCACAATCTGAAAAAGATTCTGAAAAAGCACGGCAGCTCCACCAACGTTGGTGACGAGGGTGGTTTCGCGCCGAATTTCCATTCATGTGCCGAGGCTTTGGATACAATTATCGAGGCCATCAAGGCGGCGGGTTACGTCCCGGGCGACCAGGTTTCCATCGGTCTGGACGTTGCATCGTCTGAATTCTATAAGGACGGCGTATATGAATTCGAGGGCAAGAAACTGTCCGCGGACGAAATGATTGCGTTCTATGAAAAGCTGATTACGGATTATCCGATTATCTCTATCGAAGACGCATTGGCCGAAGAAGATTGGGAAGGCTGGAAAAAGCTGACTGAAAAAATCGGCGGCAAGTGCCAGCTGGTCGGCGACGATTTGTTCGTGACAAATCCGGCGCGCCTGAAAAAGGGTATCGACAACGGTGTTGCGAATGCAATTCTGATTAAGGTAAACCAGATTGGTTCCCTGACGGAAACATTTGCCGCCATCAAGATGGCCCAGGACGCGAATTATGCGGTTGTAATCTCGCACCGCAGTGGCGAAACAGAAGATACGACGATTGCCGATTTGGCGGTTGCGACAAACGCGGGCCAGATTAAGACAGGCTCTATGTCACGTACGGACCGTATGGCAAAGTACAACCAGCTGATTCGTATCGAAGAAGAACTGGGCACATCCGCGAAATACGGCCTGTAATGGTGCATGCCATGCATATATCGCCCGATGTTTTGCTGTATGCAAAGTATGCGGGGGCCGCAATGATACTAATTATCATTGGTCTGGCGCCCGCATGGCTGGCGCGCCAGACCAAAAAAGACAAATGGGATATGGGCCTTATCCGCGTGGCCAGCTGGCTGTTCGGGTGGACCGGCGTCGGTTGGCTGTGGGCGCTGTATTGGGCGGTACGCAAATAAAAATCCCGGGGAATCCCGGGATTTTTTAATAAGCCATGCTTATTTATAGTGATGTTAGAAACTGTGTTAATTTGAACCTGTCATGTATGCCGCCACGGTGCATAAACATTTGCGCTGGGGCGCGGTCATTTTAGAGTACATTAGATTTATTGTCTGGGCGATATGCGGGTCCTGCATGTACGGCGCTGTGGCGCCGTCAATTAACTGGCCCACGGTCATTTCAAATGCGGTGGCGATTTTATGCAATGTGCCGGCGGCAATTCGATTTTCAGCCGATTCGTAATTGTGGATTTGCTGAAACGTGACGCCGGCGGCGCGTGCCAGGTCCGCCTGGGACATTCCCATTTTTGTGCGCTGCATCGCGATAATTTGCCCCAGGCGTTTTTCAAAATCAGTGGCGCCGAATTTACGTCCGCTCATTCCCGGTTTCCCCCGTTTTTTATAATAAAAAAACCACATGAATTATTTCAGGTGGTTGGAGGCAGAAAACAATACGAAACCGATTGCTCTGCTTATTCAATATATTCGCAGACCTCCAACCAAAGGGTTGGACGTGTTTTACGCCCACGCGGGCGGTTCGTATTGTGGAGTTTCTGGCCCCAATTTGTAACAGGATTAAAAACCGGTTATGCGTCCATTATATCATTGCGATGCCTGATTTCCACCAAAAAACGCCGCAATAAAATATAAAAACCCATCAAATAAAGACGGGCTGGAGGTTAGCGTTAGCACGTTAGGATGCATCACCGTTTATTCAATGTATTCACGGCCTCCAACCCATACGGATTGGACTTTTCGCCCGCGTGGGCGCCTAACGCGCGAGACGCTACTCCCGCATAACGGTTATATGCCGTTACAATATGTACTATATCCTAAAAATGTGCAGAATGCAAATGAATACTGGATTGCCACGGGATAGACGGGCTGGACTCATTGTCATTGCGAGCGTATGCGAAGCAATCCAGTAAATAATGAACATAACCGCTTTGTTCTGGATTGCCGCGGTCGTTTTACTCCCTCGCAATGACAGTGAGCCTGGAACGATTATCATTGCGAGGATGCGGCAATCCATAAAAAAACGCCCCAATCGGGGCGTTTTGAAATATTTCGTCATTCCATTAAAACGGGATATCGCTCGGCCGTCGGCCTGCGCGTATCCTCGTAGTTGCTCGAATAAATTCTCGCATACTCGGATTCATCGCCTTCGGCTTCCGCCATTCCATTAAAATGGAATGTCGTCGCCGATTTCTGCAACGGATATTTCCTCGCGCGGGGCAGGGGCCGCCGCCGGTGCGCCGTAATCGCCGCCCGGCATGCCGCCGTCCATCGCCTTTACACCGCCCAGAATTACCATCTGGCCCGCGAACGGGTTTAACACAACCTCGGTCGTGTAAACGTCCATTCCCTGCTGGTTCTGCCATTTGCGGGTTTTCAACGCGCCTTCCAGGTACAGTTTTGTTCCCTTTTGCAGCATGCGTTCGGCAACATCAACCAAGTTCGGGTTGAATATTACAACGCGATGCCATTCGGTTTGTTCTTTCTGTTCGCCTGTCTGGCGGTCGCGCCAGCGCTCGGATGTCGCCAATGAAAAGCTGACCACTTTCTGACCGCTGTTCATTGTGCGGACCTGTGGGTCCTGGCCCACGTTGCCAACCAGTATGACTTTGTTTATGCTGCCTGCCATATCTTCTTCCTTTGTTATTTTTTCCTATGATTGATTTGAGCAGGAAAACGGACAAAAAGCAAGGGGAAACATGTGCTATCCCGGAAACTTGACTTTTGCGGCGTTTTGTGCTATTATATATGGCGTATGGGGCGTGGTTCTGCGTACCCCTTTCCCACAAAAGGATTTTATATGCATATCAATGAACTGAAGGCGAAATCGCCAAAGCAATTATTGAAAATGGCCGAAGACATGGGTATTGAAAACCCGTCGCAGTTAAATGTTCAGCAGCTGCGCTTTGCCGTTATGCGCGTGTTTGCCGCCGATAAAAAGGTAACGCTGATTGGCGACGGTGTTCTGGAACGCATGCAGGATGGGTTCGGTTTCCTGCGCGCGCCGGAAAGCAATTATCTGGCCGGGCCGGACGATTTGTATGTTGCACCCGCGCTGATTAAAAAATATGGATTAAAGACCGGCGATTATGTCGAGGGGCAGATTCAGGCGCCGCAAAACGAATCGGAACGCTATTTCGCGCTGGAAACGATTGAGCGCGTTAACGGCGGCAATCCGGACCAGTTGCGCCATCGCGTGTCGTTTGACGATATGACGCCGCTGTACCCGGACGAGCAGTTAAAGATGGAGGTTGAAGGCGACAAGGACAAGGGACGCAGCCTGTCCGCGCGTGTTATCGATTTGATATCCCCGACGGGCAAGGGCCAGCGTTCATTGATTGTTGCGCCGCCGCGTACCGGTAAGACGGTTATGCTGCAGAATATTGCGCATTCCATCGCGACAAATTATCCGGACGTAAAATTAATTGTTTTGTTGATTGACGAACGTCCGGAAGAGGTTACCGACATGCAGCGCAGCGTCAAGGGTGAGGTTATATCATCCACATTTGATGAACCGGCCGCGCGTCATATTCAGGTTGCCGAAATGGTAATCGAAAAGGCCAAGCGCTTGGTAGAGGCGGGCCAGGACGTTGTTATCCTGTTGGATTCCATTACTAGACTCGGCCGTGCATACAACACGGTTGTGCCGTCAAGCGGCAAGGTTTTGACCGGCGGTGTTGATGCGTACGCGCTGCAGCGGCCGAAACGCTTTTTCGGTGCGGCCCGTAATATAGAGGGCGGCGGCAGTTTGACCATTATTGCGACGGCGCTGGTCGATACGGGTTCCAAAATGGACGAGGTTATTTTTGAAGAGTTCAAGGGTACCGGCAACAGCGAAATTATTCTGGACCGCAAGCTGTCCGACAAGCGCGTATATCCGGCGATTGACATTACAAAATCCGGCACGCGTAAGGAAGACCTGTTGGTGGGCAAGGAATTGCTGTCGAAAATGTATGTGTTGCGTCGCATTATAAATCCGATGGGCACGCTGGAGGCGATGGAGTTCCTGTTGGACAAATTGCGTATGACAAAGACGAATGCGGACTTTTTCGGTTCCATGAATCAGTAAAAAAACGCCCAAACGGGCGTTTTTAATTTAGGGATAATTTGGTTATGCGGTTGTATTTTTGTGCGCTGATATGCATGGCCGTGGGTACTTCTTATTTTGCGGGGCGGACGGTGGGTGCGGCCGAATACCGGGCACGCATTGCCGCATTAAATGCGGATGCGGTCGCCGCGGCGCATACGGTGATTATTGAAAAAGAGAGAAAAATAGATGCAGAAACATATCGTATGGGGGCTGGCGATATTCGTCGCGTCTTGCGCGAAAAATACACCATTGCCGAATAATGTATGCGCCCCGGCCAGATGCGCGCCAATATACGGGCGCGCGGCGGACTGGGATGTTATCAGTGATGAATTGGCGCGCAATATCTATCGACATAATAAAATATGTGAAGAGACGAATAAGTAATTGACAATTTGTTTGTTTTGTCTATAATTTTCGCATGGAATCTAATAAGACTGTTCTTTCCTCTATTGAATTTCGCCCAAAGCATCGTGCGCTGACTAAGCTGATGCGCTGCAACTGGGAGCGCGGGCCGATGTGGTGGCAAGCAATTTTATCAAAATGTACGGTTGCGCCGTATCTGGGCGCGTTGCCGCCAGAACTGCGTGCGCGCGTGACAAAAGAGCAACTGTCGGCCGTCACGCACCAATTTCGCATGATTTTGGAAGATTTTTTAATCGCCAACATTCACGATATTCAAAAATCATCTGAAGGCGGATTCTACTATATTGATGATATTGGTAAACTGTTCGGGACGCAATGCACTTTGGAGTTCCCGCCCATAAGCTATTTTGGTTATCGCATGTGGTCGGGGCGATTTGGTATGGTTGGCAAGATTTCTTTCCCCGAACTGGGGGGCTACTACGCCTTGAAATTATTTTATAAGTTGATAGACAGTGAATATTGTGGTGCGCATGGGGTCGAATATGAAATTCCTACTGCATTTGCGGCCGCGCATGCCGAGCCGCGTGACAATTCCCGTGTATATATGGCGTCGTTGATATATGAGCCATACCTGCTGTCCCGGTGGGAGGGAGATGTTGCGGGCGCCTGCGCTCGCGAAAATGAAAACGAGATTTTTGTGACGGCTCCTTATGAAGAGCAGTCGAGAAATTATCGTCACGGACGTCGTATCGATTACGGCGAAACGTATCGCACCGCATATGGTGCGGCCAGCTATCGTGTGCGTAAAATGTGCCGGACCATAATGAATGCGGCGAAAAGAAACGATGTGGACAGCCTGCGCCGCTTGGCGCAGGACGCGTCCGTCGCCGCGCCGGCCGCGCAAAAAGATTTTTGCAAAGCCATGGACTTGGCGGCCGGCACAATGTGCATTGATATTTATGGAATGATTACAAATTCCGTCGGCCCAAAAACTTATTGATTTGCGGCAATGCTTACCAGTTCACGCACGGCGTCCGCCGACGTTTCGTCCCCGCTGGGGGCGTATTCAACAAATTCAAAACTGTGCGCGTCGGCAAATTCCCGTGCCAGGCGCCGCGCCGCATACATGCTGATGCCGCCGGATTCCGGGACCAGAACGTCTTTGAAATACATCGGGTCGATTGCGTCAAAGTCAAACGATACGACAAACGGGCGGCCGTCAATGCGTCGGCGGATTTCGGTTATTGCGTCGTCCAAGTCGCCGTCTGTCTGTAATTCATCGGCGCCGCGCATGAATATGCCATTTTCGCGTACAAAATTTATTTCTGACGGTTCATAGGAGCGGCTGGCCAGATAGAACAGGTTTTCCGGTTTCAGTGCGGGGAACTTTTTCTGCAGCGACAGCCAGCGCGCGTCACCCTGGCCCAGGTTGGCGCGAACATTTGTTCCGTGCGGTGCGCCGGACGCCTCTGCCTGCGAGCTCTCTGGTGTGTGTATGTCCAGATGTGCGTCAATGTACACCAGGCACAAATCCTCGTCCGGCATCTGGTCGGCAATGGCTGTAAAGTGACCGAAATTTATGCTGTGGTCGCCGCCGATAAAAATGTGGCGGCCGGACGGTGTCGCGGCATATATTTTTTTGTGAATCTCGAATGCGTCGCCAAAACGGTCCGCCATGCATTCGTCGGCCGATGTCGGGTCCGCCGATACAATTGTCCAGCGGCCGCCGGGAAACATTTCGCGTACGGCCGCCGGGGCCAGGGCGGGGCCGCCCTCTACGATTTTTGCGGTTGCGCCGCGACCGTATTCAATACCTAAAAAACTAGTCACTGTAACTCTCCACTATGCTTTCGGCGGCGTTCTTTATTTTCGCCAATCCGGATTCGTATGTTGCGCAGTCGCGGGCAATTTCAGACCTATATGCGTCGCGCATATTGGTTGCCATGTATCCGCATCCGCGCAGATGCTGAACGCAATAATCATGGCCGGTGGCAAATGTCTGCTGGCCGCGGACACGGCTTTCTGTGCCGGCCCAGTTTATGTTCAGCGCATTTTCCAAATTTACCCATGAATTATCGCCGGTGTATTTTCCGATTGTTTCATCCCAGTATTCGTTCATTTCCGCATCCGACCATGTGTTTGAACTTTGCAGGCGCAGAATCTGCTGAATCAAGCTGTCTATTGCAGGCTGGTATTCGGCGTCTATCTGGGCCAGTTTTGCACTGCAATAACAACGGTTGTATGCGGTCTTTTCACGACGACAATATCCGTTCATGCATTCCGTATAATCGGCCAGACAGCGCGCCGACGGCAATGTTTCGGTCGTGTTCATGGCCGCGGCGGCAACGGCGGCGGATGCGTTCTGCGATGTCGTGCTGGCGTCGCCGCGCGCAGAACGCGCCGCCATTCTTTGTGCGGTGCCTGTTCCGGCGCGCGCAACGACGCGGCGTGCGGTTGTATTGTTTGCGGACGTGGCCGCGGATGTGGTTCCGGCGCGCGCCGATGACGCGGCCGCGGATGATGTTGAGCCGGACGTCGTGCGCGTCGCGGCACGAGATACGACACGTCGCGGCGCCGACAGCTGCTCTGTTTTGGTAATTACGTTTATTGGATTGGAGCCCTGGTTTGGCGTGACGCCCGGATTTAAATCGGTGCGCATTTGGTTGTTAAGATACGGGTACATATAGTTGTAATTATACGCCGCGTTTGGCGATGCGGTCGCACTGCGTGCGCCGGTGTTGCGCGTTGTGACCGCGCCGGCCGGCACGGCCGCGGCCAGTAATATAACAAACATACAAACAGCGCGTTGCATAATCATTACTTTCATTGTAGAAATTTTAGGGATTTTAGACAAGCATAAAAATTTGCAATTAGGGAAAAGGGTTGTTATACTGGCGCATGTAATCGGGGCGTAGCTCAGTCTGGTAGAGTGCTTGCTTTGGGAGCAAGATGTCGCATGTTCGAATCATGTCGCCCCGACCATAAAAGTTCCAAGTCGCGGAATCACGCGACTTTTTTGTTTTTACCGCAATTTTGTTTCTGGGTTATTATTCTTGTATTGTGGGCTTGAATTTTTATTAAAAAATGTAATAATTATGAAACGACAATAATCCTAAAATTATACCCCAGGAGAGAGGAATGCCAAAAGCAAAGAAACATGATAAATCGCCGGTTGGTGCATCGACTGTGACGGACGAAGGCGTGGCAAAGAAAAAGAAAGCGCGCCGCATGGCTTTTATTGTTGGCGGTGTGGCGGCGGTATGCGTCGGTGCGGTTATATTAAAGCATGTTTTGACGTCGGGCCCTTTTATGTATGCAGGGACGCTGGAGACGACAAAGGTTGTCGTTGCGGCGCGTGTCGCATCCGACATATCCGATGTATATGTGGCCGAGGGGGATGCGGTTGTTCGCGGCCAGCCGTTAATGGAGCTTAGCTGTGACACGTATAAAATTTTGGCGACGCAGATTGACAATGACTACAGTCGTGCCCAGGCCCTGGCAGAGCGCGGTCATATGTCCCAGGCGGAATTTGATGTTTTGAACCGCAACAAGCAGGACAACGATTTAAAGCTGCAATGGTGCCGCGTTTCGGCGCCGATGGACGGTGTTGTGATTACAAAGTTTCGCGAACCGGGCGAGGTTGTGGCGCCGGGAACCGCGCTGATATCATTGGCGAACCCGTATGAGATATGGGCGTATTTTTATGTGCCGTACACCATGCTGCACCAGCTGCATATCGGCCAGGCGGTTGAAGGTATTTTGCCGGAGGCGGACAACAGACAATTTGCCGGGAAAATTGTAAAGATAAGTGAAGAGGCGGAATTTACGCCCAAGAACGTACAGACGCGCGAGGAGCGCACGCGACTGGTTTACGGTGTAAAGGTTATGTTTGACAACCCCGATTTGACCCTGAAGGCCGGAATGACAATAGAGAGCGCCCTGGTAAATGAATAAGGTTGAAATCAATATTTCAAACGTCTCGAAAAAGTTCAAGGAAGTGAATGCTTTGGACGGCGTGTCGATGCGGTTCGAGACGGGAAAGCTGTACGGGGTAATCGGGCCGGCGGGCGCGGGAAAAACGACGCTGTTTCGGTTAATGCTGCAACTGATGCGCGGTGACGCGGGAAATATAGAATTTATTGCCGACGGGCGGCCTGTGAAATTTGCGGATTTCGCCCAGCATATTGCGTACATGCCGCAAAGCCAGAGTCTGTATGCGGATTTGTCGATAGACGAGCATTTGGATTTCTTTAAGAAACTCTATGGTATCGGCGATGCGGAATATGCGAAGAAAAAGCAGGAGCTGGTGCATCTGGCGCGGTTGGATAAATTTTTGGACCGAACGGCGGGGAATCTGTCGGGGGGAATGTATAAAAAACTGGGGCTGATGTGCGCGCTGTTGCGTTCGCCAAAGGTTATGCTGCTGGACGAGCCGACGAATGGTGTTGACCCGATAAGCCGCCGCGAATTCTGGAGCCTGTTGCATGCGTCGCTGGCGCAGGGGATTCTGGTTATCATGACCACCGCATACATGGACGAGGCCGAGCGTTGCAGCGAGGTTGTTTTGATGGAACAGGGCCGCGTTCTGGCGGCGGGCGAGCCGCGTGATTTGTTGAGCCGGTACAAATGCGCAAATTTTGATGAATTTTTCCTGAAGCGCGGGGGTGAAAAATGACTGCGCCGATTGTTGACGTTCAAAATTTATCGGTTATATTCGGCGACTTTTTCGCGGTGCGCGACGTGTCGTTTCGTGTAGCCCCGGGCGAGATTTTCGGGTTCCTGGGCGCGAACGGCGCGGGCAAGACGACAACGATACGCGTATTGTGCGGTCTGCTGCCGGGCAGTCGCGGGCGCGTCATAATAGACGGGGCGGAATTTGTTGCCGGGCGCGAGAATATCATAAAGCAAAAAGTCGGCTATATGTCCCAGCGATTTACGTTGTACGACGGATTGTCTGTAAAGGAAAATTTTGATTTTGCGGCGTCTTTGCGCGGTTTGGGACGGGCGGAATATCTGGCAAACCGCGGGCGGTTGCTGAATTTTATCGGTTTTGATGAAGACCTGAACACGGTGGTAAAAGATTTGCCGGGTGGAATAAAGCAAGAGGTTGCGCTGTGCGTATCGCTGTTGCACGATCCGAAAATCATATTTTTGGACGAGCCGACGGCCGGCGTCGCGCCGGTGGCGCGCAATCGTTTTTGGCGTTTGATTAAAGATTTGGCGGCCGCGGGCAAGACCGTGTTTGTGACGACCCATTATATGGACGAGGCGGAAAACTGTAACCGTATTGCGCTGATGCGGGCGGGGGAACTGATTGCGGTGGACACACCAGCCGCGTTAAAGCGCGCGACATTCGGCGACTCGCTGTATAATTTTACGCCGCGCGGAAATGTGCGGATGCTGGCGCCGGCGCCCGATATGGAGATATGTGAGCCGTACGGTCGCCACTGGCATGTGAAATTCAAAGACGGTGTGAATGCGACGGCGGCGCTGCGACGCTATAAATCCGATTTTGATATAGAGAAGATACAGCCGTCGCTGGAAGACGTTTTTATCAGATTGGTTGAGGGGCAGAACAGATGAAGCGCTTTTCCATGCGTCGAATGGGCGCCATTTTTTCCAAGGAATTCAAACATATATTTCGCGACCCGTTTACGCTGCTGATGGCGCTGATGCTGCCGCTGGCGATTGTGTTGATATTGGGAAATTCTATCGAATTTAACGTGAAATCCATAAACATGGCGTATCATGACGCAGATCGGACGGAAAGTTCGCGCAAGCTGCTGGAAACATTCGCCAGTTCAAATTATTTCCGGCCGTTTTCAATAGACAATCCGGAGCAGGGCTTTGCGGACATTGTCGATGAGCGGGCGCGCGTCATGGTATCTGTTGCGCCGGATTTTGAAAAGAATGTTCTGGGCGGCGGCACGGGGCATGTCCAGATATTGCTGGACGGGGCGGACAATTCGTCCGTTATGGCGGTTGTAAATTATTTGAACACGATAAATCAAAAGGCGTATCTTAAAATTTTGGACATGCCGCAGAGCATGGTAACGCAAAATTTGTCTTTCAAGACAAGGTATCTGTTTAATCCCGAACTTAATTCGCGATGGTTTTCCGTGCCGGGATTGTCGGCGGTTATAATTGCGCTGGTGGCGATTATGTTAACGACGCTGACCATATGCCGCGAATGGGAGCGCGGTTCCATGGAAATGCTGCTGTCAACGCCGGCGACGTCGTTGGAGATTATTCTGGGCAAGGTGCTGCCGTATGCGATACTAAGTTTTGTCGGGTTTGTCTTGGTGTTCGTTGTGGCGCGCGTCGTGTTCGGTGTGCCGTTTGCGGGGCATTATATGACGCTGATACTGGGAACACTGCTGTTTGTCTTGGGGTATCTGGCAATCGGGCTGTTCATATCCGTATCCACGCACAAGCAAGAGGTTGCGATTCAGTTCGCGTGCATAATCGGCCTGCTGCCGACGGTGGTGCTGTCGGGGTTTGTGTTCCCGGTTGAATATATGAGCCGCGGGTACCAGGTGTTCTCGTCACTGTTCCCGGCGCGCTTTTACATGGACATAACCCGCGACCAGTTTCTAAAGGGCAGTTCCATTCTCGATTTGTGGGTGCTGTTCGCGCTGCTGGGGCTGCAGGCGGTGGTGTTGATGGCGGCATGCCTGGCGCGTTTCAAAAGGACGTTGGAATGAACAGATTCTGGGGCTTTTTTAAGAAAGAAATCATCGGCCTGTTGCGCGACCCGGTATTGCTGGTGGCGGTTATGGTTATGCCGGCGGTGCAGCTGGTCGTGCTTAGCGGGGCAATAACGCTGGAGGCAAAGAATCTGCGTCTGGCGGTGGATGCCGGTGCCGGCGATGTGATGATGGAAAAGATTTACAATCATGCAATCGGGTCGGGCTGGTTCGTGCGCGCGCCGGACATGGACAAGGACCCGGTCGCCGCGGTGCAAAGCGGTCGCGCTGACGTCGCGATTGTGGCGCCCGACGGGGGATTGACGCGTGCGCTGGTCCGGGGCGAGGGCGAGATTCAGATTCTAATAGATTCAATGAACATATTAAAGGCCCAGAGCATAGAGGCGTATCTGCAGGGTGTTGTCGTGCGCGCCGCCAAAGAGGCGGGATACAATCTGCCGGCGTCGCCGATTGCGTTTGATTTGCGGATACTGTTCAACCCGCAATTAAACACAAAGTGGTTCATGGTGCCGTCGCTGATTGCGGTTTTGGTGTTTATATCGCTGCTGGTTTTAATTACGATTTCCATCGCAAAAGAAAAGGAGACGGGAACGATAGAAACGCTGATATCGGCGCCGGTGTCAAAGTACGACATTATCATCGGCAAGGTTGTGCCGTACATTCTGGTGTCGTTTTTGATAATGCTGTCGATTTTGGCAATAGGGCTGATGGTGTTCGGCATACCGTTCGTGGGTTCGGGGCTGATGTTCGTGCTGGGGTTCCTGGTGTTCTGCGTGCCGGGGGCGGCGATTGCGGTGCTGTTGGCGAATTTTACCCGAAACCAGCAGCAGGCCCTGCTTGGGATTGTGATTGTGGCGTTTATGGCGCTGATGCTGTCGGGGGCTTTGATTCCGACTGAAAACATGCCGACAATGTTGCAGTATATCAGCTATATAAACCCGCTTAGCCATTATTCGTACATGGTGCGCAGTATTATTTTAAAAGGGCCCGACTGGTCTTATTTCGCCCAGCATTCGCTGGTAATGATTGCGGTCGGAATACTGATATGGGTTATCGCGATTAAAAAGTTTAAAACCACGCTGTAATGAAAAGGAATAAAGATGAAATGCGTATTTTATTTTAACATGGCGGTATTTCTGGCGACGATTGGTGCGGCGCGCGCGGACGTTTATTCCGCGCTGCAGGGCGTCTATGACACGAACCCCGTGATTGCAGAGGCGCGTTCGGCGGTTGGTGTCGCGACCAGTGAACTGGACGCGGCCCGTACGGAGACAAAACCCTATCTGGGCATCAATGCAAACGCGGGCCTGGCGCGGACCAAGTTTATGGACCAGACGTATGACACCGTGCCGACCGAAATAGGGGTCGCGTTTCAGCAGAATGTATTTCAGGGCTTTTCCACAATGGCGAAAATAAAGGGCGCAAAGGGCATTGTCGCGGCGCGCCAGGCATCGCTGTATGCGACGCAGCAAGACGTGTTCCTGGATGCGATAAACGCATATGTAAATGTTTTAAACGCGGACGAGGTTTTAAAGCTGAAAAAGAACAACCAGCGCGTTTTACAGGAATATTACGACCTGTGCCGTCAAAAGCAGGAGGTGGGCGTATTAACCGCAACCGATGTCGCCCAGGCGTCCGCCCGTCTTGAGGGGGCCAAGTATCAGACGACCCAGGCCCAGGCGGAATATGACAATGCCCAGGAAACATTTCGCCGCATATACGGCCGGGCCGAAGACAAATATACGGATGTGTCGCTGGAACGCGTAAAACACCTGTTCCCGGCATCCGTTGACGAGGCCGAAGAGTACGCGATGCGCAACCACCCGCTGATTGTGGCGCTGAATGCGCAAGAGGCGGCGGCGCGTGAAAACATAACCGTTGCGCGCAAATCGCGCCTGCCGTCGGTTGACATCAAGGCGTCCGCAATGCAGCTAAACGACATTCCGGTAATTGACGATGTCCGCGACGGCCGTGTCGGTGTGTATTTCAGCATGCCGCTGTACGACAAGGGGAACGCGTCCGCAAACGTTGAAAAGGTGCGCCATACGGTGGCCGGCATTCAAGACCGCACGGTGGACGCCCGTCGCGGAATAGTTGAACATTTGCGCCAGGCGTGGAATACTTATGATGCCCAGACATATGCGATAACCGCGGCCCAGGCGGCGGTTAAGGCGAATCAGCTGGCGCTGGACGGTACGCGCGAAGAGCAGGCGCGCGGTCGTCGCACTGTTTTGGACGTATTGAACGCCGAGCAGGAACTGTTGAACTCGCGCGTGTCGTTAAGCCAGGCCCGCCATGGCAAGGTATCCGCTTACTTTGCCGTTTTGGCCGCCACGGGAAAATTAAGCGCCGAGAATTTGGGCATAAAGATTAAAGAATGAAAAGGATTGCGGTATGAGCAAAGAAGAAATACAGGCGTATCTGGAGAAAAAGTTTCCCGGCGAAAAAGTGAAATACGTCGGCGCCGGAACAGATTCCACCGCGTTCAAGGTTGGCGGTAAAATATGCCGCTTTCCGCATAACAGCGCCGATGTCTATAAGATGGAGGCCGCGCTGTGCGATTTTATTCGCCCAAGCATATCCGTCGCGATTCCAAATGTTACGATAGTGAACGACGGCAACCATACCTTTGCGGTGCATGAAATGATAACCGGCGGGAAATGGTCTTGGCATAAATTTTCATGGTCGCCGCGTCGCCAGCGGAACCTGTCACGGACATACGCGCGATTTCTGGCCGAATTGCATGGTGTGGATACCGCGGGCCTGCGTCGTGCGGTGCCGGCAATGGCGGCCACGGTGCCGTATTGCGACATGGACGAGATATCGGATTTTTTAAGCCGTTTTATGACGCCCGGCCAGATGCGCTGTTTCCGTAAAAATTACGAACGCATTGTCGGCGCGCCGGTAAAGGACGAAGACATTGTTTTTGTGCATATGGGATTAAAGGGCGCAAATTCCGTCGTCGCCGATGACGGCGCGCTGTGCGGCGTGTTTGATTTTTGCAGCGGCGGCCTGTATGAACGCGGACGTGATTTCGTGTTAAGTTATCTGGGGCGCAACGCCGGAATGTTTCGCGCGGTGCTGAGTGAATACAATAAGTTGACCGGCGGCCGCGCCCCAAGCGCCGCGCGCGTCAAAGATTTGGCGGTGATTGAATTTTTGTGGCGGCGCAGACTGTTCCCGAACGGCGTGTTCCGGCCCCGCAACGACCACTTCATAATGAAAAATATTGCGGTTGCGCTGGCGCGGTTTCATCGTCTGCCAAAGCCGCTGTACTGGTTCATTTACGCACGCATGCTGCGTCGCGCGCGCCGCGGAATAAGTGCCTAAGGGAAAAATCGAACACTGTGGTATAATGTGGGCAAATAAGAGAAGAAAAGGGGATTTTTTATGCCAAGAACGAAGAAAGCCAAAAGCGCATCCGCACGCCGTACGTCTGCCAATCCGATGTTTGCGTATATTCAAAATCTGTATAACCGCAGTGCGCCGTTGCTGATATGCGAGGCGGCATTGCTGGGGTTCGCGGCTATATTGATAGTATTTCGGCCGGTCGCAATGCTGTCGATGATGACGTTCATTGTCGGGGTTGCGTTGATTCTGTTCGGACTGTACCGCACGATTGCCGGATTTATGGTGTCGCGTGCGCCGGGCGGCGGATGGATTGACGTTATATTCGGATTGGTAAATATCATATTGGGCGTGCTGTTTTGCGCGTATCCGGTCGATTCTTTTATGGGAATCGTATATGTGTTTATCGCGCTGCTGCTGTTCAAGGCGATAAAGGCGCTGATATTTGCGATAAACATGGCGCGGGCGCGCGTCGGGCACTATGCCATGGATTTGACCGTGGCGGTGGTGCTGTTCCTGCTGGCGATACTGCTGATGTTCTATCCGATTGTGGGCGCCATTACAATGATATATATTCTGGCGATAATACTGCTGCTGTACGCCGCATCCGACATATATATGTTTATTGAACTGGTGCATCTGAAAAATCAGATAAAAGAGTAAAAAAAAACGGGCCCGTCGGGGCCTGTTTTTATTCCAAATGGCATTGCTTTTTTATGTCCTTCCAGTTTTTTGTCGCAAAGCCGCGCTGGTCTGACGGTTTGCTCATTTCTTTGACGCAATCAGCGTAAACCGATTTCGGACAGCGCCAACATTCGCGCATTGTGTCTTTTTCATATTGCTGAAGGCTGCTTTTTTTGATGCATTTTTTTGTCTCGCGGTTGAAAAATTCAGTGTACGGGTCGCATTTTATGCATACCTGGCGGTCCATCGATAGGCCTTGATATAGGCTTGCCTCGCATGATACGCAAGTGTTTGATGATGGGCTTTCAAATGCTTCGTTTTCGCCACATGGTTTTATGCATTCCCTGTTGCGTAATGTCAGTCCTTGGGCGCATGTGTCCGGTTCTGTGCACTCTATAATGTGTTGTCCGCCGCATGCGTCGGTTTGTATCAGTTTGTTACATGTTCCGCCGGCAACACTCATGCGTTCTGTTTCTGTGTTGACAATCCAGTGGCGGGATTTTACATATTTGCCTTCTGATTCTGTTGTGCCGCCACAGCACCAATATGTGTCGTGGGGGGATGTTTGAAATATAAAATGGTCGCCGTGATACTGCCAGAAAACGGTATCGTGACCTTTCGACTGTTTGCCGTCGCACTTGTTGGTTTGTGCTCCGCAATAGTAATAAGCCCAGTGGTCGTCATATTCGCTGTCGCGCCAGCATTCATTTCGAGGGCCGTGCTTGTGATCGGCGTACGTGCCGGATGTGATGCATGTTGCAATTAGTGCGGCAACACAAATCTGTATTTTCATGTTCAATTCCCCATTTTTGTATATATAAAAACCACCAAGCGGAATTGGTGGTCGGGGGGTTAGAAAAATCAGTTCATTAACGATTCCCGTCGCTTTTGGATAGTCCTGTTTTATAACGACAGCCCCCCGACGACTATATCGGGGATACAACGGCGCAAAAGCACCGCAATGCGGAATAACGATGCATTTGCACCGAATGAACTGGGCTTTCTACGGCCCCGAACCACATCCCTGCGGTTCGGTTAACAGTGTATGTGAAATGCGATAGTTTGTCAATCGGCTTGAATTTAATAATTTTTTAGTATAATATATGCTTTGTGCGCCCTTAGCCCAGCTGGATAGAGCATCGGATTTCTAATCCGCAGGTCGCAGGTTCGAATCCTGCAGGGCGCGCCAAGTTTTTCAGGCCTTGTTTCTTATAAAATAGTTGTTGCGGCGTTGTTTTTTTCGGATTAGAATGAACTTAACTCAAGTGATTTTCCGCATCAAACGGCTTTTGTGGCGGGTATCTGATGCGGCAAAAAGCCGGGGTCTTGGTTGTTCGTTAGCTAAATGGAAAAAAGGAGAAAATAATGAAAAAATTGTTTGTTTTGCCGATGCTGTGCGGCGCACTGTTGGCCGGTTGCGGTACAAAGGATAATTCTGTTGAAATTTTGGGCCAGAAATGCGAAAAAATTGCCACCGGCGACCAGGGCGATTTCTTGGTAAAATGCCCGGTTGTTCCGGAAATGGACGCGGTTCGCAATGCTGAAAAGAATGCGACGTTCCTGTCCGTTGTTCCCAGCGCAGATGTTATCGCGGACGTTGAAAACGTATATATTGACGTTGTTCCGGCCGGCACAGTTGAGGGTATCGAAGCGGTATGCTATCGCTTCTTGGGCGTAAACCCGACCGTTGACGGCGAAGCAATGTATGCGGTAGAGGTTTGCGAACAGTAAAATCTGAGACCGTACATATAAAAGGCCGCCCGGACGGGCGGTCTTTCTTTATATCAAAACAAAGCCGGCCCGAAATGCGGGCCGGCCTGTGCGTCTTCTCAACTCCGTGTATATTATTACAGAAATTATTTGATTTTTCTAATGTTTTTTTCAAAGCAGGGTACAAATGCGCCGAAAAGGTTCCTGTGTGTGTCAATGCGCCCCGGATGGTATAATGTGTGTGAAATCAAAGGTGAGAGAGATGAAAAAAATATTAAAGTTTTTGGCGGCGATGATTTTGGCTTTTCTGCCCGGTTTTATCGGTGTGATGTTTACCCCCAGCGGTGCGTCCGACGCATGGTATAACGCGCTTAACAAGTCTGTTTTGACGCCCGATGGCTGGGTTTTCGGTGTGGTGTGGACCGTGCTGTATGCGATGACGGGGCTGGCGCTGTTTTTGGTTATGAACACGTCGTTGCGCGGAACGTCCGGCAAGGGGCGTTCGTACGCACTGTTTGGCGCCCAGATGGTGCTGAACGCGCTGTGGACTTATCTGTTCTTTGGTGCGCATATGGCGGGTGTCGCATTTGCGGTGATTGTTGCGCTGATTGTGGTTGCGGTGTGGATGATGCGGTCGTTTTTCTCGATTAACCGCAGTGCGGCATATCTGCTGATTCCGTATGTTGCGTGGCTGATATTTGCGGCGTATTTAAACGGGGCGATACTGTATATGAACTAATCACAGTCTAAGGATTTTAAAGTTCGCATCCCCGACGTTCAGGTATTTAAGCCCCAGTTCCTGAATGTAATCGGGGCTGTATTCCTGAATAAGCTCGATATGGCGGGCCAGGGTGGCCATCTTTTGCTGCTCTGCGTCCAGCTGCTGCTGCTCGGTATTCAGACGCCATATGTTTATGATGAATTTTTGAACATTCACCTCGCCCCAGAATATGCGGACGAACATAAAGGCGGCAAACACCGCAAACAGGATTCCGATTTTACCGCGAATGCTGCCGGACCAGGCGCGGCCCAGAAAGCCAAATAAATTTTTGATTTTTTCCCACATGTTTGCCATTATATCACAAATGTTTAACGATAAGCAAATTTTTGCAGCGCCCCTGGCGGGCGTCACTGACCGGCCTTTTCGGCGCATAATTCGTGAATTTGCGCCCAACGCCCCGATTGTGACAGAGATGATTTCCTGCCATTCACTGGTGGGCGGACATAAAAATTGTCTGCGTAATTTCGACAGGTATGATGACGAAGGGGCCGTCGGCGCCCAGATTTTTGGCGCCGATGTCGCATTGATGGCCGATGCCGCCCGCATATTGCAGGATGCGGGCGCAAAGTGGATTGATATCAACATGGGTTGTCCCGTGCCAAAGGTCGCCACACGCGCCGGCGCCGGGGCGTTCTTGATGCGCGACCACCGTTTGGCGGGCGCCATAATGGATGCGGTTGTTCGTGCGGTTCAGATTCCGGTCTCTATAAAAACGCGCCTGGGATGGGACGATAATCACAAGGATTGGCGTGATTTAATAAATATTGCCGCGGATTGCGGGGTGCGCTTTGCCGCGTTGCACGGACGTACACGCGCGCAGTTGTATCTGGGGCCGGCTGTATGGCCCGATGCGCACGGCGCGCCGATACCGATTATTGCGAACGGCGATGTCCGCGGTTTGGATGATTTGGCGCGCGCGGCCGATTTGGGATACGGCGGCGTTATGGTCGGGCGCGCAATGCTGGGGCGGCCGTGGATTATAGGCCAGCTGTCGGGCGGCGTGGCGCCGGCGAATGTCGGGTCGGTCGTTCTGCGGCATTTGGAGTATGCCTTGGAATATTACGGTGCGCGCACCGCGGTGCCAATGTTTCGCAAGCATGCCGCGTGGTACAGCGCCGGGATGCAAAATTCCGCGGATTTTCGTATTCGTGTGAATCAAATGACCGATGCGGATGAATTGCGCGCGGCAATTAGTGAATTTTGGGGTTGCGATTTGGCGGCATAGATTCTATGATTGAAAACAACAGCAGGGGACATACAGATATGAATGATAACATTACCAATGAAACAGAAGTGCAGAATGTTGAAATGACGGCCGGCGAAATGCTGCGCAACGCCCGTACGACGGGGCGTCGCAAGCGCGAGATTCCGACCATTGCGAAGCAGCTGTGCATTCGTGAAGAGTTTTTGCAGGCGCTGGAGGACGGCGATTATTCCGTCATACCTGAGCCGGTGTATATTTTGGGTTTTGCGCGTAATTACGCGATGGAGTTGGGCCTGAACCCGGACGAGGTTGTTGCAAAGATTAAGCGTGAAATGGGCCTGGTGTCCGATTGCGCAGCCGACAATGACGCGGCGGATAATTCGGCATGTGCGGTGCCGGGCGCGTCCGGTGCGGGCTTTGCTGCGCGTGCGGTTGCGTTTGTTCGCCGTAAATGGAAATGGTTTGCGGGCGGTGCGGCGGTACTGGTTTTGCTGATTGTCGGGATTATTGTTTTTGCGGCGGCGCTGCGTGGTGACGATACGCAAAATCCGACGGATATTGTTGCGGTGGAAACGGTGCCTGTCGCGACGGAGCCGGCATATACCAAGACCGTGCGGGAACGCTTTGGCACGGAAAACCGTGAAAAGGCAAATGTCGTTTTGCAGGCGATTCAGGACGGCTGGGTAAAAATTGAAGATGCCCGCGGTAATACGGTATTCAGCCGCGTTCTGGTATCCGGCGACGTTTATTATGTGCCAGAGGGTAACGGATACAAGGCGATATTCGGCAATGCTGGCGGCATCGATATCTGGGCCAACGGCGTGCTGATGGAAAAGGCGGGGCCGGCACATACGCGCAAATCGGGTATATCGCTGAGCCCTGAAAATTTAAAGCCGGCGGCGCCGGCCTCCGCGGATGCGGAATAAATGCCAAAAATCCCCCGAACTGGGGGATTTTTTTATACTTTACTATCATTGCCGAGTAGTATATAATTGACTTGTCGCCGAGTGTTTCGGCGATGGGGTGTGACTACCTCTACATGTGCGTCGGAATATTGTTTTATGGCGCGCGGTATGCGCCGTTTTTAATATTTTGATGAAAAAAAACTCCTGACTTCCGGTCAGGAGGGTTGCGAATATATTGAATAAGCACACAATTCACATGATTGTAGTCAACCTCCTGACCGCCAAAAGCTTTGGTGGTTTTTTCATTACGAAAAAAAGCAGGAGATGAATTACATGAAATCAAAAAAATTATTCGCTGTGGCGGTTATATGCGTCATGCCGGGCGGCATACGTGAGTCTGTCGCAGGGCAATGCTCGCTATTTTCGCCGTCAAGTATGGCGTCGTCAATGTGTCAAGATATTAATATTGAATATGTGGCGTGTGATCTTGGGGCTCCGCGATATTATAAGGATAGCGACGAAGGAGAGTGTTATGTTGTCAGGGATTGTAATACTTGTCCAAGTGGATACCAAAGGGCAAGAGTTTCTGTGGAGCTCTGTACGAACAATGTGCAATATTGGTCATGTGAATGCGTATGTGACGATAAATGTGAATCTGATGCGGGCTATTCCGCCGCAGGGGCTGGGTATGAACAGCAAACGACGCGTTCGTGCGAGTGTTATAGCGGCAGCCCGGTATGCAAAGAATATACGTCGTATCGTTGTGCGGTGGGCTACTGGGGGACGTCGTCTAATGGGACCAGCGGGTGTACGCGTTGCCCGTCGTCCGGCGGCGTTTATGGTACGACCAAATCCGCCGGCAGCCGTTTAATTACAGCATGCTATATACCGTCTGGTTCTGCGTTCGGTGACACTAGTGGTTCGGGGACCTATACCGGTGATTGTTATTATAAAAATTGACAATACCGCAATGGCGCGCGCTGGGAATATATTTTTCGCCGTTATGGTTGAAATTTTGAATATTTCAGCTATATTTTAAGATACTATGGCTGGAACTATAAAAATTCGCGGGGCGCGCGAAAATAATCTTAAAAATATTGACCTGGACCTACCAAAAAACAAATTGGTGGTCTTTACAGGCGTATCCGGTTCCGGGAAATCGTCGTTGGCGTTTAATACGATTTATGCCGAGGGCCAGCGCAGATATGTCGAATCCCTGTCGTCTTATGCACGCCAGTTTTTAGATATGCAGAAAAAGCCCGATGTCGATTTGATAGAAGGGCTGGCCCCCGCAATTTCAATAGAACAGAAAACAACATCCAAAAATCCGCGCTCAACCGTCGGCACCGTGACCGAGATTTATGATTATCTGCGTTTGCTCTGGGCGCGTATCGGTGTGCCGCATTCGCCGGTGACAGGTCTGCCGATTAAGTCGCAGTCGATATCGGAAATGGTTGACTGGACCATGAAAATACCGGCCGGAACGAAAATTTTCGTTATGGCGCCGCTGGTCCGCGACCGCAAGGGCGAATATCGCAAGGAATTGGCGTTTCTGGTAAAACAGGGGTACCAGCGTGCGATTATCGACGGCGAGCTGTATGATTTGTCCGCCGTGGGGCCGCTGGATAAAAATAAAAAGCATAATATTTTTGTAATTGTTGACCGTTTGGTAATTCCGGCGGTGGATTCGACGGACATTGATGAATTTCGTTCGCGCCTGTATTCGTCGTTTGAGGGGGCGCTGCGTCTGGTGCCGGGTTCTGTTTTGGTGCGCCGCCTGGATACGAATGAAGACGTGTTGTATTCCCAGAATTATGCCTGCCCGGTCAGTGGATTTACCGTGCCAAAGATAGAGCCGCGCCTGTTTTCGTTTAATGCGCCGGCCGGCGCGTGTCCGACGTGCGACGGTTTGGGGGTTCAGTTGAACATGTCGCCGGATTTGGTCGTGCCGGACCCGTCAAAGTCCATTTTGGACGGTGCGATTGCGCCGTGGTCGCGCGGCGGAATGCTGAGCCAGTTTGAACATCTGCTTAGCGCGCTGCATAAGAAATACAAAATTCCGATGACAAAGCCGTGGCATACTTTGACAGAGGAGCAAAAGAATTTAATTTTATACGGCAGCGGGGACGAGCCCATTAAGATAAACTGGAACGGTTTTGTTTATGAAAAGCCGTACGAGGGCGTGATTCCGAATATAGAGCGCCGCTGGCGTGAATCCGATTCAGAGGCGATGCGGACGGAGCTGGCAAAGTACCAGTCTGAAAAGCCGTGCCCGATGTGTCACGGGAAACGCCTGAATATTCAGGCGCTGTGCGTAAAGATTAACGGCGCGGACATTATGGACGTTTGTGAAATGTCTGTGGACGACGCGTTGTACTGGTTCGAGGATTTGCCAAATCACTTAACGCAGAAAGAAAACGATATCGGCCGCATTGTGCTGCGTGAAATTACCAGCCGTCTGCAGTTTTTGAAAAACGTTGGGCTGGGGTATCTGACCATGTCGCGCATGGCGGGGACCCTGTCCGGTGGCGAGGCCCAGCGCATACGTCTGGCGTCGCAGATTGGCAGCGGCCTGTCCGGCGTTTTGTATGTATTGGACGAGCCGTCAATCGGTCTGCACCAAAGCGATAATGACAAGCTGCTGGAAACATTGAAAATGCTGCGCGACAAGGACAACACCGTTATCGTTGTCGAGCATGACGAGGATGCCATGCGCGCGGCGGATTATCTGGTCGATATCGGTAAAAACGCCGGCGTGAACGGCGGGCGCGTTATAGCCGCCGGCACCCCGGCCCAGGTTATCAAGAATCCCGATTCTTTGACGGGTCAGTATTTGTCGGGCAAAAAGAAAATCGCCGTGCCAAAGGTTCGCCGTTCCGGCAACGGCCAGGCGATATCGGTTCACGGCGCGCGCGGCCATAATCTGAAGAACATAGACGTTGATTTTCCGTTGGGGAAATTTATCGCGCTGACGGGTGTGTCGGGGTCCGGGAAATCCACCCTGTTGCTGGGGACGCTGTATCCGGCGCTGATGCGTGCGCTGTATAACTCAAAAGTGGAGACGGCGACACACGACATTATCCGCGGCATGGAAAACGTGGACAAGGTTGTGGATATAGACCAGTCGCCAATCGGCCGCACGCCGCGCAGTAATCCGGCGACATATACCGGCGTGTTTTCAAACATTCGCGATTTCTTCGCCGGTCTGCCGGAGGCCAAGGCCCGCGGATATACATCCGGACGCTTTTCATTCAATGTCAAAGGCGGCCGGTGCGAGGCATGCCAGGGCGACGGCCAGATAAAGATAGAAATGAATTTCCTGGCGGACGTGTATGTTGAATGCGACAAGTGCCACGGCGCGCGCTATAACGAGGAAACGCTGGCGGTAAAGTACAAGGGCAAATCGATTGCGGACGTTCTGAACATGACCGTGGACGAGGCGTATCGATTCTTTATAAACGTTCCGCAGATTGCACGAAAGCTGGAACTGTTAAAGCGCGTGGGGCTGGACTACATAAAACTGGGGCAGAGTTCTTTGGACCTGTCCGGCGGCGAGGCCCAGCGCATAAAGCTGTCCAAGGAATTGGCGGCGCGCAGCACGGGCCAGACGCTGTATATTCTGGACGAGCCGACAACCGGTCTGCATTTTGAGGATATCAAGATGCTGCTGTCGGTGTTGCATGAGCTGGTCGAGCAGGGCAATACCGTAATCGTTATCGAGCATAATCTGGAGGTCATAAAGACGGCGGACTGGATAATCGATTTGGGGCCGACCGGCGGCGCCGGCGGCGGCCAGGTTGTCGCCACAGGCACGCCGGAGCAGGTTGCGGCCACACCGGAATCCGCCACGGGCCGCTATTTAAAGAAATATTTGACGCCGTCGCGTACGGTTAAATCACAGACTGTAAAAAAGGAGAAAGCATAATGTTTGGTTTTGGAAAAAAGAAAGAAAAAGAAACCGTATCGGCCGCCGCCGCGCCGTCGTTGGATGATGCAAAAATCCCAAGCGGAATGAAAGAAACCGCGGCGCGCATGATGTCGGGGGAATTTAATTTGAACGACATGCTGGCGCAGTTGAAACAGATTAAGAAAATGGGGAACTTCAGCGGATTGTTAAAGATGGTGCCGGGCATGTCCGGTGCGGTCGCCGCGATGAAGGAAAAGATAAAGGACGGCAGCGTCGACGCCCAGATAAAGATACTGGAGGCGATGACGCCCGAAGAACGTGCAAATCCGGAAAAGATATTTGCCAACGCCAAGGCGCGCATTGCCGAGACGGCCGGATGCACCGTTCGTGACGTGGAGCATATCATTAAACAGCACGCCAAAATGAAACAGCAGATGGCGATGATACAGCGCATGGGCGGCATGGAGGCCGTGATGCAGAAAATGCAGGCCGCGCAATCCGGCGCGCCCGCAGGTGTGAAATAAGATGAAGATACTTAACAAAAAAATTGCGGCAAAAAAATCGTCCGTCGCTTGGCTGCAGCGCCAGGCGGCGGACCCGTATGTTGCGCGTGCGCAGAAAGACGGGTATCGCGCGCGCGCGGCGTACAAGCTAATAGAAATGAATGAAAAATTTCATTTCTTAAAAAACGGCCAGGTTGTCGTTGACCTGGGGGCGGCGCCGGGCTCCTGGACGCAGTATGTAATGCGTGATTTCCCGCGCAGCAAGGTTTTTGCAATGGACCTGCTGGAGATAAAGCCGATTCCGGGGGTGGAATTTTATCAGGGCGACTTTACCACGGACGAGGCGCTGGAATGGCTGGTGGAAAAGCTGCAATTGCCGGCGGACGCCGCGCAGCACGGCAGTGTTGATGTTGTTTTGTCCGATATGGCGCCAAATACCGTGGGACATAAAAAGACCGACCATATCCGCCAGATGGTTCTGCTGGAATATGCGTTTGATTTTGCGCTGCGTGCGCTGAAACCGGGTGGTGTATTTGTTGCAAAGTCCTTTACCGGCGGCACGACAAACGAGCTGTTAAAGCAAATCAAAGAAAAGTTCGAATCGGTTCATCATATAAAGCCGCCGTCCTCGCGCAAGGACAGTGTTGAAATGTTTATTGTGGCAGTTGGTTTTAAGGGTTGACAAAATAAAATATTTGTATTATATTTTGTGTGACCAAGTACCAAGGATGTATTATGAAATTCAAAAATATCAATTTGTCCAAAGAAACCATTGCGTTGTTGATTGCGCTGGGGGTGATTGTCGGGATTGATCGCGGCTGTTCATCCCACGAGAAGGTGGACACGACCGCGATAGATAAAGAGATTAAGGCGGCGCAGACATCGTTGGATTCTGTGGCGACACTGCATGATGCGGCCGCGGCGCAACGCGATGCATACCAGAAGCGTTATTATGATTTGTGTCCCGTTGTAGGCCAGCCTGAGGCACCGTCTGTCCGTGCGGCCAAGGATGCCGAATGGATTCAGGTTCGCGATTCGCTGTCCAAATATCGTGATGAAACAACGGTTCAGCAAATAGCCAAGGATTGGGCCCAGTTGCGTGTCGATACGTTAATGTCAAAGCGCAACAGAATGAAATTGCGCTAAATCAATAAAAAACACCGCAATCGCGGTGTTTTTTATTTTCTTGTTTTTCTGTCTTGCGACACATATAATTACCGTGTCGCCGAGTGTTTCGGTGATGGGGTGTGAAGACCTCTGCGTATGCGTCGGAATGTGTATCTTTGGCGCGCTGCTTGGCGCCGTTTTTACTATTGCGATGAAAAAAAACTCCTGACCGGGTCAGGAGGGTTGCGAATATATTGAATAAGCACACAATTCATACGATTGTCTTCAACCTCCTGGCCACCAAATGTTTTGGTGGTTTTTCATTTCGAAAGATAGGAGTTGGGAAGATGAAAAAATTATGTGTGTTGGCGGCGCTGGCTCTGATGCCGGGCGTGTCCGGTGCGGCGGAATTATATCTTGGAAACAGCGGGAGCAATTTGAGCCATACAATACCCGGGTTCGGCGGCATTTATTATAAATGCCAGAACAGTGTTCCTTTCAGTTGTCAGTCGGATTATATAAAAATTACTTACACCAGCCGGTCTGGCGGCAATGGAACACCCATGTCGCCGTATATTTTGACCGGGTGCTCTTTTGTCAGCTGTGCATGCCACCCTAAGCAGTATTTGTCCGGGGGAAAAACCTGTTTGGACTGTCCCAATAATGCATTGGCCGCCCCGGATATCTATGATCGGCATACGAATACATCGTGTCAATATTGTCCAGGCGGTTCTCTTATGGTAAGGCCTGCCGCCGGAGCTGTTGTATGCAACGACTGTCCGACAAACGGTAAATGTGATGGAACAACCACCCTAATATGCAATAAGGGGTATTATGGAACGTCATCGTGCACGCAGTGTCCGGGTGTTGTCGGCACGCCTTCTACCACCAAGGCTGCCGGTGCCAAGTATATAACCGAATGCTATATACCCAATGGTGGAACCTTTTACGACCAGAGCGGCGGCGGTGTTTTTACGGGTGACTGCTATTACACAAATTAAAAAATGCCCCGAATGGGGCATTTTTATTTCAAACTTTCCGCGGCGGTTCGCGCCAAGGTGTCGCAACGTTCGTTCAATTCTTCGCCGGCGTGTCCTTTTACCCAGTGCCAGTGAATTTTTATATTCTGGGTCGCTGCATCCAGTGCCGCCCACAGGTCTTGGTTCTTGACCGGCTTTTTGTCCGCCGTGCGCCAGTTGTTGCGTTTCCAGTTTTTCAGCCATGACTGCATGCCGTTTTTTACGTACTGGCTGTCGGTGTGGATTTCAATCTCGGCATGGCGATGCGCGGCGGTGACCGCGCGCAGAACCGCCATCAATTCCATGCGGTTGTTCGTCGTGTCGTTTTCGCAGCCGGATTTTTCTGCGGTATGTATTCCGTCTGTGGCCACAAACGCCCAGCCACCGGGGCCCGGGTTGCCAAGACAGCTGCCGTCGGTCCATATTTTTAACATTTTTTAACCATCCTTTTTGTGATATAATATCACATTATGAAGTACGATTCCAAAGATTTACAAGAAATGGCGTCGGCTGTACGCAGTGCGGCGCTGAAATCCATCATTTCCGCACGCAGCGGGCATGTCGGCATTGTATTGGGTGCGGCCGATGTCGTGACGGATATTTTTGCCAATTTTATGCGCCGGGGCACGGACCGATTTGTATTGTCCGCCGGACACGGCAGTGCGCTGTTGTATTCCGTGCTGAGTTTGGCCGGGTATGAATTGCCACCGCTGGACAGCTTTCGCAAAATCGGCGGTCTGCCGGGGCATCCGGAATTCGGTATCCCCGGTGTATTCGCGACGACCGGTCCCCTGGGCCAGGGTATTGGAAACGCGGCGGGGCTGGCACTGGCCGAGAAAATACAAAAAACGGACGGACGCGTTTTCTGTCTGTGCAGTGACGGGGACTTGATGGAGGGCGTGGCCCAGGAATCGATTTCTTTTGCGGGCCGCTATAAATTAAATAACTTGGTTGTTGTATGGGACGACAACGGCATCAGCATTGACGGCGCGGCCCAGACCGATATTGATGTGCCGGCACGAATGCTGGCGGCGGGATGGCGTGTTATAACGACCGACGGACATGATTTTGATGAGATTGCGCGTGCGCTGAACGCGGCGATGCGTGGCAAGGCGCCGGTGTTTATTCAGGCGAAAACCGTAATCGGTCGCGGCTCGTCCGCGGCGGGGACGTCACGTGCGCATGGGCTGGGGCTGGATATGGCGGAGCTGGAGAAATTGGCCGCCGATTTATGGTCAGAGCGCGGAATGGAATTATGGGCGGAATTTGCGTCCGAATCTGCGAATGCCACCGATGCCATGCCGGCATGGAGCGCGTCAGATTTGTCGAATATAAACATTACGTGGGATATGGACAAAGATGCGGCGACGCGTGAATTGTCCGGAATATTCTTGTCGCGATTGATGGATGAAAATCCGAACTTAGTCGTGGGCAGTGCGGATTTGGGCGGCAGTACGAATGTAAAGAGTGCCGCCGCGCGCGATATAATGCCGGGCGAATTTGTCGGAAATTATATAAATTATGGCGTGCGCGAGCATGCAATGGGCGCGGTTATGAATGGTCTGGCGGCGGCGGGATTGCGGCCGGCGGGCTCTACATTTTTAGTGTTTTCCGATTATATGCGTCCGTCGATTCGTCTGGCGGCGCTGTCCGGATTGCCGGTAATATATGTGTTCACGCACGACAGTGTCGCCGTCGGCGAAGACGGTCCCACGCATCAGCCGATAGAGCAGCTGCCGTCGTTGCGACTGATGCCGAATCTGAACGTGTTTCGTCCGTGCAACGGGCCAGAGGTTGCGGCCGCATGGACATTCGCGCTGTCGGATACGGCGCGGCCGTCATGTATTATTTTATCACGCCAAAAGGTGCGCCAGATTGCGACGCCGGCCGATGCCGATTTGTCGCGCGGGGCGTATATCATTCGCCCGGCGCGCGGTGGGCGCGTGCGCGCAACGCTGATTGCGACGGGGACAGAGGTGCCGCTGGCGGTGGCCGCGGCGGAAAAAATGGGCGCCGGGGTTCAGGTTGTGTCGATGCCGTGCGTGTCAATGTTCCGTGCGCAAAGCGATGCGTTTAAAAAGGAAATTCTGCGCGGATATGTCGTGGCGATAGAGGCCGCGGCCGCCGCGCCATGGTTTGAATTTGCGGATGCGGTTGTCGGAATTGATGAGTTCGGCGCGTCCGGCGATGGCGCCGCCGTGTATGAACAATACGGCTTTGATGCCGATATAATCGCCCGCCAGATAGAGAAAAACATAAAGAAATAATGGCGGATTCCGAATGTGTTTTTACGACCACGCGCGGCGAAGAGATACGTGTTGTTATTTCGACGCGCCGGGGGCTGCGCAATATAACGCTGCGGCCGAAAACGCGTCCGGCGCGCGAAATTCATATTTCAAAGCCGTGGCTGGTTCGCGACCGGGCGGCGTTGGATTTTCTGGAAAGCAAGCGTCGTTGGGTCGAACGCATTTTTGACCGTGCGCCGGCCAAAGAATGCGCGGCGCCGGGCATGTGCATTGAATTTCTGGGGCGCAGCGTTGTTGTTGTGCATGACCCGGCGCGTCATTCAAACGGATACAGCGACGACGGCGCGCGGCTGATTATCGGGGGCGGGGCGGACATGTTCGAGCGCCGCCTGCGCGAATTTATAAAGAAAGAATTTTTAGCCGAGGCAAAACGCATGATTCACACGTGCCCGCGTGAGCTGTGGCCGGCGCGCATTGCGGTGCGTGACACGACCAGCCGCTGGGGCAGCTGTTCTTCGACCGGGACAATGTCTTTTTCGTGGCGCCTGGCGTTTGCGCCGACGGACGTTATGCGATATGTTGTCATGCATGAAATGGCGCATCGCGTGCACATGGATCATTCGCCCGCATTTTGGGCAACCGTGTCGGAGCTGTACGGGTTCGGGGTGGAGCGTGCAAAGCGCTGGTTAAACGCGCATGGCGGGGAATTGCACAAATATTTGTAATATTATCTTGCTTATTTAAATCCGGTCTGTAAAATAAAAATGTCCGCGGGTGTTCCGTGGGCGGGGTGTGGAAACCCTGAAGTAATGGCGTTGGAATATGTACTTATGGGCATGCCTATATGTTGTTTCTATTATTCTGACGATAAAAACTCCTGACCCGGTCAGGAGGGTTGTGAATATATTGAATAAACAACACAATACCATTACATTGTTTCCAACCTCCTGGCCACCAAATGATTGGTGGTATTTTTGTTAATCAAAAAAAGGAAGAAACAATGAAAAAAATATTATGTGGTTCTGTGTTTGCCTTGGTTGCAACCGGTGCAATGGCGGATGGTTTCTATATAAGTCCAAGGGTGGCGTATGGTATAACATCGGCGGATGAATCGCGCGTGGAACATGCCGCAGTTGACGGTGTGTGGAGCGAGTTTGACGGCAACAAGCATGAGTCTTGGGATGATAAAAATCGTGAATTTGCACCTCAGATGGCCGTCGGATATGATTTTGATATGGGCAAGGCTGGTATCTTTGCAATAGAGGCAATGTATACGTCTGTGGATAACTTTTTCAAGTTAACCGGTACGGGTGCGGACGAGGAAGGCAACATGCCGAACGATTCGGATGCACGAAACGTGTCGTATGACGAACAGACAATCGGTCTGAATGCTAAATACGGATACAAGGTTTACGGCGTTGTTCCGTTTGTGACCGCGGGTGTCGGATATACAACGATTGATTACACCAATAATTTCCGCAGTGGTACATACTGGTGGGAAACAACGGGCGTGGAACACAACATGTCTTGGAATCTGGGTGCGGGGATAGAGGTTCCCGTGACGGAAAAAGTATCGCTTAGCCTGGCGTACACTTATACCGATTTGGGCAGTGTAAAGTATTCGAACAGCATGTTCCACAATGACGCCAAGAACAAGCGTGAAGGTGTGGAACGCGTGTTCAAATCGGATGTGGATTTGGACAAGCATGAATTTATTGCCGGTGTAAAATTCACCTTTTAATGTTTATAGTGTGTGGGAAAGCGGGGGCATAGGTGTTGCTGCCCCCGTTTTTACTTGAAAAAACAAAATTGTCCGCTAATATAAAACGGATGTTTAATTTAGGCTTTGTTTTTAACGTATTGCATCACGGCGCGTCGGCGTCGTATTAGCTATTTTGTTCTTTTTGTGATATAATTCTCGTGAAAAAAATCGCGGGCGCGCCCGCAAGCTAAATATAGGATTTTTATTATGGACTTAAAGCCAACAAAACCATTGTCTGGATTCGTGGAATTACTGCCGGCACAGCAGCGCTGTTTTGACGCGTGCGCGGGACGCATGCTGAACGTGCTGCGGACGGCGGGCTTTTCCGTGCTGGATTTGCCAGCCATCGAACGGGCGGAGGTTTTAACCGACAAGGATAACTGGGACGAAATTGAAACACAAATGTTCCTGTTTCAAAAGGGTGATACAAAGATGGGGCTGCGGTATGACGGTACCGTGGGGCTGGCGCGGTATGTGGCGGGGCATCTGAATGATTTGGTGTTTCCGTTCCGCGCGGCACAGTTTTCCAAGCGTTATCGTGGCGAGCGCGCCCAGCGCGGCCGCTATCGCGAATTTTACCAGATGGACTTGGATATTCTGGGGATAAATTCACTGTCCACAAATTATGACGCGGAAATTATCGCGGTTATTGCGCGTGCGCTGGATACGGTGCGCGAATTTGTCGGACCGTACTGCGTACATGTGGGGTCTCGTCCGTTCTGGGACGCCTTGTTTGAATATCTGGGGTTAAGCGCGGCGCAAAAGAAAGACGTATTCGTTTTAATCGACAAGAAAGACAAAATGAGCGATGCAGATTTTGCAGAGGGACTGTCCGATGCGCTGGGTGATGCGGCGAAAGGGGACAAGATAAAATCCGTATTTTCCGACGGATATGCCGCCTTTGTCGGTGCGTCGGACGCATTGGATGCGGCGATTGCGGAAATTAACGCGTTTATGGACACGCTGCATGCAATTGGTGTGGAAAATGCGGCGCTGGATTTGTCCATTACGCGCGGACTGGCGTATTATACGGGGCTGGTGTTTGAATTTAAATTAACCGAACATCCGGAGCTGGGTACCGCGGCGGGCGGCGGGCGGTATGCCGATTTGGCGGGCAAGTTCAGCAAGACAAAAATAATCGGCGTTGGCGCGGCAATCGGATTTTCGCGCATTTTCTGGGCGCTGTTGGAATCCGGAAAGATAGATGTTTCGCGGTTTGCGCGCCCGGTGACGGCGGCGGTGCTGGTTATGGGAAATCAAAACGTTGCATACGCCATGCGTGCGGCGGCGGATTTGCGCGCGGCGGGAATACCGACGGCCATATATCTGGATACGGAAAAGAAATTCAAAAATCAGGTTGAATTTGCGGATAAAATCGGCGCCCCGTTCAGCATAATTGTCGGTGATGACGAGGTGGCGCAAAATACCGTCACGTTAAAAGATATGGAAAGCGGCCGGCAAAATCAAATATCGGTCGCCGGTGTAATAGAATTATTAAAGAAATAAAAGATGATAATAGAGCAGAAATTAAAAGACATTCAGGCACGCGCGGCGGATATCGCCGCCCAGATGAACAGCGGCGACATGTCGGGCGATGATTTGACGCGCCTGTCGAAAGAATATTCGCGGTTGTCGGAAATCCTGCCGATAATCGACGAATATTTTCAGACCACGCGCGGTATCGCCGATGCGACCGAGATGCAGGCCGACCCGGAACTGCACGCGTTGGCGGTGGAGCAGCTGGCGGAACTGGGGCGTGTGTTGCCAGAGATAGAGCGCAAGCTTCAGATTGCGTTGCTGCCGCGTGACGATGCGGACGACAACGGTGTCATTATGGAAATTCGCGCGGGCGTCGGCGGCGAAGAATCGGCACTGTTTGCGGGGGATTTGTATAATCAGTACAAATCCTATGCCTTGCGCCAAGGCTGGAAGGTAGAGGTTGTGGAAGAAAACGCGACGTCTTTGCGCGGATACAAGGAAATCATATTCAAAATAGACGGTGCGGGCGCATATGGGCGCATGAAATTTGAATCCGGCATTCATCGTGTTCAGCGTGTTCCGGAGACCGAGGCCGGCGGCCGTATTCATACCAGTGCGGCGTCCGTCGCCGTAATGCCTGAGGCGCGCGACATTGACGTTGTAATCGAGGACAAGGATATCCGTATCGATATTTTCCGTGCGTCCGGTGCCGGCGGCCAGCATGTTAACAAAACCGACAGTGCAATCCGTATTACGCATTTCCCGTCGGGGATTGTCGTCACGTGCCAGAACGAGCGTTCGCAGCTGCAGAATAAAATCTCGGCAATGGCGGTGCTGCGTTCAAAACTGTATGAAAAACAGCGTATGGAGCAGATGAATGCATCGAACGCGTCGCGTAAATCCATGGTCGGCAGCGGTGACCGCAGCGAGAAAATCCGTACCTATAATTTCCCGGAACAGCGTGTGACAGACCATCGAATCAAGTTAACGCTGTATAAATTGGATGATATTTTAGCGGGCGGCGCAGGGCTGGACGAAATGATTGAGGCGCTTATCGCCGCGGACCAGCTGGAACAGCTGGCCAATATGGAATAGGGGCGATAAAAGTCGGCATTTCAACATGGGGCGCGTTTGGCGCCTCTTTTTTATGGTTTCCGGGCGAGGATTTGTTTTTTGTTGGAATTGGGGCGTTTTTTTGTATATCATAATTTTCATTATGGAAAACATAGAACTTATAAAATTGGAAAAGCCGATAGTTATGGTCGGGCTGATGGGGGCCGGAAAGACCAGTGTGGGGCGCGCCTTGGCGCGGCGCCTGGGCGTGCCGTTTGTTGATTCCGATAAAGAGATAGAGGCGGCCGCCGGCTGCAGTGTGGTCGATATATTCGCCATGTATGGCGAGCAGGAGTTTCGACGTGTAGAACAGCGCGTTATTGAACGCCTGTTGGACACGCCGCCGACGGCAAAGGTTATTTCCACCGGCGAAGGTGCTTTTATTACGCCGGCGGTGCGTGAAATGCTGGCGGGCAGGGCGTTAACAATCTGGTTGAAAGCAGAACTGGATTTGCTTGTAAAAAGAACAAATTTTCGAGATACGCGCCCACAGTTATTGAATGCCGACAGTAAAAAAATTCTGGCTCAGCTGATAGATGAGCGTTATAAGACGTATGCTTTGGCGGACATAACGGTTCAGACGCGTGACGAAAGTTTGCGCAAGACGCTGGGGAAGGTTGTT
The DNA here is from genome assembly GCA_947175875.1 of uncultured Alphaproteobacteria bacterium. Taxonomy (GTDB): domain Bacteria; phylum Pseudomonadota; class Alphaproteobacteria; order Rs-D84; family Rs-D84; genus Enterousia. The sequence goes on from CAMWON010000004.1 coordinate 48,053, forward strand.
GATGCAATACAAGAAAATAAAAACAAAAGGAAAAGCAATGGCAAAAACTAATATTTTAAAGGATTTTAGAGCTTTTGTAGAGCGTGGCAATGCGATAGATATGGCGGTCGGTATAATTGTCGGCAGCGTTATGACCGGCGTTGTGAATTCTTTGGTAAAAGATGTGATTATGCCGCCGATAGGGTTGTTGATTGGCGGCGTTGATTTCTCGCAGCTGTTTATTGTTTTGGGTGGTGGTCAGCCTGGCGAACATTATGCCACGATAGAGGCTGCGCAGGCGGCCGGTGCGACAACAATGAATATCGGCGTATTTATGAATTCCGTGGTCAGCTTTTTAATAACAATGTTTGCGGTGTTCCTGCTGGTGCGTTTTGTTGCGAAAATGCGCAGCAAGCAGCCTGTAACGACGCGTGTCTGTCCGTATTGCAAGACGGCAATCAGCAAAGCGGCGTGCAAGTGTCCGAATTGTTGTTCTGATGTGACGCCCGAAGAGGTTGCGGCGGTCGAAGAAAGTGACTTGAAAAAGAGCATCAAAGGGCTGAAAAAGATTGCGGATGGTCAGCTGTCCAAAGTTTCAAAAATCGTAAAGAAAACAAATAAATAAAAATATTCTTTGATAAGTTGGATAAATATATAAAGGCGAGTCGTAAGGCTCGCTTTTTATCTGGTGCGAAAATAAAGGCGTCGCCCAATAAGAGGTCGCGCAGATTGGGTAGCGCTAGGGCATGGTTGCACAAAAGGCGTATAATGTATATTATGTATAGTTTTGTGTTGTGGTAAGCAGGGGGATATGGGCTGTGGTGTGTTTGCGACGTGTTTGTGAATTGCTTGTTGTGTATCTGTTTTGTTTGTGTGGCTGATTGGTGTGCACAGATTTTATATAAAATTATTTGTTGAAATAATTTATTTCGTTTTGTTTTTATCTGATTGTTTATAGAATAAAAATATTTTTTTGTATGATGTTGTGTTTTGTGCTCTTGGCGATATTTTGTTGTTCTTTTCGCCGGCTGTTTTGTGTTCTCTTTAAAAGTTGAAATTTATTATTAAGTTTTAATTTTATCTTTTTGATAATATTTGAGTATAAATTACTTTAATTTTATGTAGTTTGTGGCGTTTTTTATGGTTTTAAGGGTCAAAAAGCCCGGATTTCTGCGGTTTTTGGGCGATTTTTTGATGTTTTTATGCATTTTTATTGCGTTTTTAGGGGTTGGGCGATATATTTATTGGTATGAGATTAGATATAGCACTGGTTGAGCGTAATATTTATCCGACGCGGGCAAAGGCGGTCGCCGCGATAAAGGCGGGGCTGGTTTCCGTTAATGGTGTGGCGGCACAAAAGCCGAGTCAATCTGTTGCGGATTCCGATAATCTGGCCGGTGGCGCGTTACCGTACGTGTCGGGCCGCGGCAGTTTAAAGCTGGCGCGTGCATTGGAGGAATTTCATGTGTCGCCGTCCGGTTTGGTGTGTCTTGATATCGGCGCCAGTACTGGTGGCTTTACAGAGGTTCTGCTGGCCGGTGGTGCGAAAAAAGTTTTTGCCGTTGACGTCGGGACAAATCAGCTGGTTTCGGAATTGCGCAATGACGCCCGCGTGGTGTCTTTGGAGCAGACGGATATTCGTAATCTGGCGCCGATAGAACCGGTTGATTTGATTGTGATAGACGTTTCGTTTATTTCGCTGGCCGATATCGCGGGTGTATTGCCCGCCTGGGGGGCGAGAGGGGTGATTGCCCTGATAAAGCCCCAGTTTGAAGTGCCCCGCAGTGTCGCCGCGTCGGCGGGCGGCGTGATAAAGGCGGATTCGTGGCATCAATATGCCGTTTCGCGCGCGACCGAGGCTTTTGCGGCAAACGGATTTGTGCGCGCGGGGCTGACGGAATCGCCCATCCGCGGCGGCAGTGGCAATATCGAATATCTGGCGTATTTTCAGAGTGGGGTATAGGTCCCCTGCTCTTTATATCTGTTTTATTTTTTCTTGAATGCACGGGGCTTTGTATATAAAATTATTCAAACAATTTATTATATAAGGATATAAATATGGCGGACGATATAACAAAAATAAAGGCGCGCGAAGAAAAATGGCAAAAGCGTTGGCTGGAATCGGGTGTGTTTACCCCAAAGAACGACGGCGTGCGTCCGCCCTTTTACATGTTGGCAGAATTTCCGTTTCCGTCGGGAACCGGATTGCATGGCGGCCATATGCTGAATTATACCGGGTGTGACGTAATGGCGCGCTTTATGCGCATGCGCGGGCGTGATGTTTTGTTCCCGCTGGGGTTTGATTCTTTGGGTATTTCGGCTGAGAACTATGCGACAAAAATCGGACGCCATCCGTCGGTTGTCGTACGCGAGCTGGCGCAGCAGTTCACAAAAAATATGCTGGATATGGGATGGTCTATTGATTTGAACGCCCAAGTTTCGACGTCTGATCCGGAATTTATCAAGTGGACACAGTGGATGTTTATTCAGCTGTTCAAGGCGGGGTTGGCGTATAAATCAATGCTGCCGATGAACTGGTGCCCGAATTGCCGCACAACGCTGACGAATGAAGAGCTGGAGGACGGCAAATGCAACCGCTGTCACGGCGAGGTAGAGGTTCGTGAAAAGATGCAGTGGAACCTGGCGATTACGAAATATGCCGACCGATTGCTGGAAGACTTAAAGCTGGTTGATTATCCGGAAAAGGTAAAGCGCGACCAGATGAACTGGATTGGGCGCAGTACCGGTGCGGATGTGGACTTCCGTGTCGGTGACGATATTATGACTGTGTACACTACGCGCCCGGATACGATATTTGGCGTGACGTTCTGTGCGATTGCGCCGGAACATAAACTGCTGGCGCGGTGGCTGGATGCGGGGCGCATAACCAACGCGGACGAGGTTCGTGCATATATCAAGCAGGCGGCGGCAAAATCCGAAATAGACCGTACGGACGTTACGAAAGAAAAAACGGGTGTGCGTCTGGACGGAATAATGGCGACCAATCCGTTTACAGGCGCGAAAGTGCCCGTATTTGTGGCGGACTATGTATTGGCCGGATATGCGCACGGCACGATTATGGCGGTGCCGGCCCACGACGGACGCGATTATGATTTTGCAAAGAAATTCGGCCTGCCGATAATTCAGGTTTTGGACAACGGCGACGTGTCCGCCGGCGCGACCGAGGGGGACGGCCCGCATATCAATTCCGGATTTATGGACGGCATGGACAAGGCGACGGCGATTGCGGCAGCCATCAAATATGGTGAAGAACAAGGCTTTGCCCGGCCAAAGGTGCGCTATCGCATGGGGGATTGGGGATTTTCGCGTCAGATGTATTGGGGCGAGCCTATTCCGTTGGTTCATTGCGACAAATGCGGATGGGTTCCGGTTCCGGAAAGCGAGTTGCCGTTGATGCAGCCGTATATGGAGGATTATCGTCCGACAGACGACGGCGAAAGCCCGCTGGCCCGTGCGACTGATTGGGTTAATACCACCTGCCCCGTTTGTGGCGGCCATGCGGTTCGCGAGACGGACACAATGCCCCAGTGGGCGGGTTCGTCATGGTATTATCTGCGTTATCTGGACCCGCGCAATGATAAGGAATTCTGTTCGCGCGCCCAGATGGACAAATGGATGCCGGTCGATCACTATAACGGCGGGAACGAACACAATACGCGCCATCTGATTTATTCGCGTTTCTGGCACAAGGCGCTGTACGACCTGGGTATCGTGAACACGCCGGAGCCGTACAAGAAAAGAACCACGAACGGTCTGCTGATGGGCAGTGACGGTAAAAAAATGTCAAAGTCGCGTGGCAACGGATTTATGGTGGCCGACCTGGTCGCCAGTGTCGGTGCCGATGCAGCACGTGTGACGGTATTGTCGCTGGGGCCGTGGGATTTGAATGTCAATTGGTCCGACGGGGCCCTGGCCGGGGTTCAGCGTTTCCTCAAACGCGTCGAGGCGATGTCCGATAACTTAAGCGACGCGCCCATGACGGCCGAACAGGAACGCCTGATGCATCAGTTGATTGCAGACATGACCGAACGTATTGAAAACATGCGCTTTAACACCGCCATATCCGCGATGATGGAATATATCAACGCGTTTTCGGGTGCGCCGATGCCGCGCGCGGCATATGATGCGCTGGTGCGTGTGTTGGCGCCGTTTGCGCCGCACTTGGCCGAAGAAATGTGGGAAAAGCTGGGGAATGCCGATATGCTGGCGCTGGCGCTGGCGCCGTGGCCGACATTTGATGCGGCAAAGCTGGTTAAAACGGAAATGACGCTGGTGGTGTCCGTGAACGGCAAGCGCGCGGCGGAATTTTCCATGCCGACCACCGCGACAGAGGCGGATATTATCGCCGCGGCAAAAGTGGCGGCGGGCGCAAAGCTGGACGGGGCGACGATAATAAAAACAATCGTTGTGCCGAACAAACTGGTTAATTTTGTAATCAAGAAATAAAACAAACGCCCCAAACGGGGCGTTTGTTATTCCGTATAATAGCAATTTCCGGTATAGTCGCCACTGCCGCTGGGGTCGGAAAACTTGGTTCCTGTCGGCAGATAGCATGATGTTATCGATGTGTTGCTGCCGGCAACGGATGTGCCGCCGTTTGGGCATGCCGTGCAGCCCGTCGTCCCGTTTGTCGATGTGCCGTAATACCCCGCCGCGCAACGGTATGATGTGCTGGTTACCTTGCAGCCGTTTAGGCAACTGCACGTGCGGGTGGATTTGCTTTCGTATCCGGCGCCATGTGCGATATATGTGGTGTCGCCGGTGCATGAGGCGCTGTCGCAGGCGTCGCAGCATTGCGAAACGGGTGCTAGCGAGTTGCATTCCGGAATAAGCTCTGATAATGTCGCCTCGCCCAATGTTCCGCGTACGCATGAGGTGCAAATAAATACTTTGAAAATCTTCCCGCTGGGCGTCTTATAGCACTTGGTGGTATAGCTGCCGTCCGCGCAGGTGTTTAACGTGTACATTTCGCCCCCTGTACAGGTTGTGACAGAACAGAAGCCGATTGCGGCGTCGGCGTTATTTGTCGCAAGTGTTGTTATGAATGTCGTTAAGGCAAACATGGTTATTTTGTGTCTCATTTTTCAATCTCCTGTTTTTCGAAATGAAAAACCACCCAAAATTGAGTGGTCAGGAGGTTGAGAACAATCATAGGAATTGTGCCGTTTATTCAATATACTCACGGCCCTCCTGACCCGTATGGATTCAGGAGTTTGTTTTTCGTCGTAATAGTAAAACCGGCGCAATGTGCGCGCCTTAAGATTTTATTCCGACGCCTATGCAGAGGTTCTCACACCTCATTACCGGAACACCCGGTAACATCTGAATTATATAATGCGCATGCCATAAAAACAAATAAAAAATCCCGCCGGGCGGCGGGTGTGTTTATGAGATTTTTTCAACTCTGCGACGACGGCGTTCAATGTCGTCGAACGGGCTTTCCAGAAATGTCTGAACGCACAGGAACGCCATTTCAATGTCAATGTCGTCCGCGGCCAGCGCCAGTACGTTAATATCGTCGTGGAAACGGTCGTCGCGTGCCTGGTCTGGGCGGTCACAGCGTGATGCGCGAATGTTGCGATAACGGTTCGCCGCAATCATGACGCCCGCCCCCGTGCCGCATATGATGACGCCGCGTGCGTTTTTATCGTCGCCGATTGCATCGGCCATTGTCTGTGCCACGTCCGGATAATCGGCGGATATATTCGGGTCGTCAACGCCCAGATTTACGACCATATATCCGGCCGCGGTCAGCATTTCAATTAAATACAGTTTCAGCCCCACGCCGCGGTGGTCGCCCGCAATATAAACCTTGGATACGGTTTTATTCATCTTTCTTGTCCTTTCTTTTCGCCAGTTTGCATTCCAATCCAGTATTGCCGGTAATGTTTATTGTTCTGTATGACAATGTGCCGGACATTTTTGCCGCGCTGAACATGTTTGCGGTGTTCACGGTCGCCGGGCCGTCCAGTTCGCCGTGCAGGAACAGGTTGTCTGCGGTGACTTTGCCGACAACGCGGCCGCCCCGCCCTATGACGACTGTTTCAGCGGTTATGTTGCCGCGAACCTCGCCGTGAATCTGGACGATGTGGTCGGTTTTTATATCGCCATTCAGGCTGCATCCGGCGCCGATGATGGTCGGTGAATTCTTTTCCAAAGAGTTAGTAAATGCCAGCATCTTTTATTCCTTTACAAATTTTGCAGGGTCAAACTGGGCGCCCTTGTACCTGATTTCGTAATGCAGGTGCGGTCCCGTACTGCGTCCCGAAGAGCCGCCCAGTCCCACAACCGTACCGGGGCGGACCCAGTCGCCGCGCGACACCGTTATCTGGGACAGGTGCGCGTACAGTGTGGTAAAGCCCAGGCCGTGGTCGATTTCGACCGTTGTGCCGTATCCGACGCGCTCGCCGGCCGATACGACGCGTCCCGGTGCCACCGCCATCAGCTCTGTTCCGATTTTGCCCGCAAAGTCAATGCCGCGATGACGTTTCTGTTTGCCGTCAAACGGGTCTTTGCGCATGCCGTAATTCGATGTTATGCGCATCTGGGCCACAGGCGCCCCAATCGGCAGTATCATGCGCAGGCGCGCCAGCCCACTCCACAATTCCAAATCGTCGGCCAGTTTCTGGTATTTCGGGTCAAGCGTTTTGTCTATCTCCAACGGGCTGAACGCGGCGCCGACCAGCGGGTTTGTGTATCTGTTGGCCGCGGTTACCAATGCGCGCTCGCTAAGCCCCAGGGTGGCAATCGTGCTGTTGATTTTCTTTAAATCCTTGCGCAGTTCGTCCGTCTTGTCGGCGGCCAGTGCGCTGACCGTGTCGACTATTTCCGTGTCGGCGGCGACAATCGCCTGCATGGATTCAACGATTGCAATGTTGCGCTTTTTTAATTCCTCGTTCTCGGCGCGTGTCAATTCGTATTCCGCGGACAGCTCCGACAGTTTTACATATTCCGGCGTGTATTCATCATCGGTAAATATTTCGGATACGCGCGTGCGCAGAAAATCCAGTTCGCCCCATGTTTTTAGGCGTGCGTTCATCAGGTTTTCTTTTTCGTTGTCCGTTAATTTTTTTGCGTTTAAAATCTTGTCGTCGGTGACATTTAAGTTACGGGTCAATTCATTGAATTTTGCCAGATACACGCGCAGGTCCGTCATCTGGCGCGTATGCTGGGCGCGGGCCTGTTCTAGCTGCTGGGTGCGTTTCTGCAGCAGCGGTCTGTGATACACGAAAACATATGTTGACCACGATGCCCATATAACCAGTCCTATCTTGCCGCAGAATTTTGTGAAGCGCCAAAAGCTGCTCTGTTTAAATGTGTAAACATTGCCGCGCGGCGTATCCATCACGGTAAATTCACGCGGCGGGAATATGCGCACTATGACGCGCCAAATTGCGCGGAACGGCGACGTTATCAGCGCCCACAGTGATGTAAAATGTCTTGTTATAAAGTTTATCATGTCAGCTAAGTGTAGCCAATGCCGCACCAATAGTCAAGCCGTGGCGCAAAACTGCCTCTGTGTTCATTGACAGGCCCGCGTGAATCAGCGTCGGACCGCGCGTGCCCAGACGGCCGCGCAATAATACTCGCTCTGCGGTTTTGCGGGCGCCGAACAGCGGCATTATTTCAATATCGCCGCATTTTTCCGCCATTTGGGCGACAATTGTGGCGGCGGCCGCCGCATCGACAATTATTACAAATGTGCCGCGCGGTTTTACGCGTGCCAGGCATTTGCGGGTCCATTGCCCCAAATCCGCGTTATGATGTGCGTTATGTTTTGCCGGCGTGCCTTTGAAATACGGCGGATTTGTAATTACCAAATCAAAAGTGCGGTTTGTGCGCCATGTGGTAATGTCGGCTTTAATCAGTTCAATGTCGCGCCTGTTTAATTCGGCGTTTGCGCCGCATTCGGCCAGCATTTCCGGTGAAATGTCCACCCCCGTGACGCTGGCGTCAGGGTTGTTCGCCATCAGGCATAATGCCGCCCCGCCCGTTCCAATGCCGGCATCCAGCACTGTTTTTGCGGCCGTGTCCGCCGCCATCGCCGCCAGCCACACCGCGTCGGATGTCGGGTTGTAACGGCCGCGCCAAAGTCGCACACGGCCGCCCATCAGGGTAAAAATATCTTGTTTTTGTGCCATAGGCATATATAATAATTCATCAAAATTAAAAGGCAAGATTATGTTTGACGAGACGTTGGTTGTTCAAAGTGCGATAAGTGCGTTTAATAATGCGGCACTGGTGGCGCCCACATTTTTCTGGGTCGGGTTGCTGGCGTTGCCGCTGATGGCGCTGGCGTATTTGTATGGTGCCGATTTTATGCGCCGCATCGGTTGGCAGCGCTCTGATTTGATGCAGAACAGCTTTGTTCTGACGGTGGCGATAACGTTGATATGGCTGATTTCATTTGGCGGAAATTACGACGTGCTGCGTGACGGACGCTCGGTTTTGCCGTTTTGTATTGCGGGCGTTGTGTTTGTGTGCTGCGGCTTGCTGGGGGCGTCGTCGCGCACGGTTTCATTGCCGCGGTGGCGTGGAACCGCTTTGCGGCATCGCGCGGTTGTTGTGGCGGCGGCGACGGCGCTGGCGTTTTTTGTCGGGGTTTCCGGCGTGCATACCTGGTGGGGCGCGGCGCTGCAGATTGCGGCGTTTGGCGGCGGACTGGCGCTGGGGCGCATGATGCCGCGCTATGCGCGGGCCGCGCTGATATGCCCTGTTGTGATTCTGGGCGTTACAACGCTTATTCTGATGCAGCCGGAATTTTTCCGTTTCGGCCAGCTGGGGGCGCTGGGGGCGATGCATATGCTGGCGTTGATGGCGGTCGGCGGCGCGATGGCGGCGGCACTGGCGGTGCGGTATGTGCGCCCGGCCGGTCGCATTCATCACAGTGCGTATGTAAAGCTGAAATGGATGTCGCGCTTTGTGGCGATGCTGGCGATTGTGCTGTTCCTGCTGACTGAATCCGTGCCGGTGTTCCTGGGGGCGATTGTCTGTCTGTTTGCAATGTTTGCCATGTCCGTATGGCATGCGAACGCGGTGCCTAAAAATCTGGACGTGCGTTTCTGGTCGATTGTTCTGGGGGCGTTCGGGCTGATTACCACACTGCCGGTGATAAGCGCGCTGGGCGTCATGCTGTGGGCGGATGCGGAAGCGGACAGTGGCAAATTTGCCGATGCAAAGTTCTTGTTATAATTCGTTATATTTATTTAATACCAATCAAACGGCGTATGGTGTATTATTCCCAGCGAAATGATTATTAAATAAAGCGAGTAATCTTATGAGCGTACATCCGACAGCCATTATTCACGAAGGCGCCGTTCTGGGCGCCGATTGCAAAATTGGACCAAACTGTATTATTGGTCCGAATGTCGTCTTGGGCGACCGTGTGGAGCTGATTTCCAATGTCATAATCGACGGACATACGACAATCGGCGATGATTCCATTGTGTATCCGTTCGCCGTTCTGGGCGTAATGAGCCAGGATTTAAAATGGCAGGACGAGGCGGCGATGACCGGTCTGCGCATTGGAAAGCGCTGTCGTATTCGTGAATACGTGACCATTCATTCCGGCACGCCGGCGTCCGACGGGACGGTTATCGGCGACGACTGCCAGATTATGGTGAACGCCCATGTCGGCCACGACTGCAAAATCGGCAACAGTGTCGTCATGTCCAATCTGGTTCAGGTTGCGGGCCACGTTGAAATCGAAGACTTCGCGATATTGTCGGGCGGCGTAATGGTGCTGCAGTTTGCGCGTATCGGCCGCAATGCCTTTATCGGCGGCATGTCCGGGGTCGGAAACGATATCCTGCCTTATGCCATATATGACGGTAATCCGCGCGCGGTTTATCGCACGATTAACCGTGTCGGCCTGATGCGCCACGGGTTTACCAACGAAGACATGCATGCGATTCACAATGTTTATTCGGCTGTTTTCCGCGACAGCGAGGGTACGGTGACAGAACGCCTGAACCGTGTCCGCAAGGAAGTTAAAAACAACAAATATGCCATGGATGCCATAGATTTTATTGAAAATCGTTCAAAGCGCGGAATCGGCACGTCTAAAAATGCAGAATAAATCCAAAATATTTATTATTGCCGGCGAAGTTTCGGGCGACGTTTTGGGCGCCCGAATAATGTCTGAAATGCCGGATGCGGAATTTTACGGCATCGGTGGCGAAAATATGACGGCGGCGGGATTGCGGTCGTTGTTTGACATGGCCGATTTGTCCGTTATGGGCGTGATGGAGGTTTTGGCCCATGCGCGCACATTAACGCGCCGTATCCGCCAGACAGTCGATGAAATTATCCGCGTGCGTCCCGATATCGTTGTGACGATTGATTCGCCCGGTTTTGCGCGCAGTGTTATCAAGGGCCTGCGGCGTTCTGCGGCGGGTCGGGCGCTGATAGACGGCGGATTGCGGTTTCATCATGTTGTTGCCCCCCAGGTTTGGGCATGGCGTCCGGGGCGCGCTAAAAAATATGCACGCACGTTTGACAAGCTGTACGCGTTTTTTGATTTTGAGGTGCCCTATTTTACCAAATTCGGCCTGGATACGGTTGCGGTCGGGCATCCGATTGCAGACGGGATAATCGGCAAATACGGCCGCGGCAAAAAGACAATTGATGAGAAAATTATAACCTTTATTCCCGGCAGCAGAATGTCCGAGGTGCGCCGTCTGATGCCGCTGATGCGCGAGGTGGCCGGTATTATCGCGCGCTCGGGGTATCGCGGATACAGGTTTGCGATTCCGACGGTGGAAACCACGGCTGATTACGTCGCGGCCGAGACGGCCAAATGGGGCGTGCCTGTGGAACTGGTTCCGTCGGCGGACAGATATGAATTGTATTCAAGAACATATATCGCCATCGCCGCCAGCGGTACTGTTTCGGCAGAGCTGGCGATGATGCATGTTCCGGCGATTATTGTTTACAAGATGAATCCTATAACGACATGGCTGGTCCGCCAGGTTATAAATGTCAAATGGGTGTCGCTGGTTAACATTTTGCTGAAACGTGGCGTGTATCCCGAATTTTTAGGGCCTGCGGCGCGTTCGGATTGTGTTATGGATGCATTCGGCCAGTTAACGATACCGCGTGTGCGTGAAAAGATGATTGCGGATTTGAAATCCGCGGACAAATTATGGTGCCGAACCGCCGGCAGCGCGGCCGCGATGATTGCCGACGGCGTGCGCAGTGCGATTGGCCAATAGGCAATAATTTTATTAAAAAACAAAAATCCGCCAAAATGGCGGATTTTTTTATGCCGTACCGGTTTCCGGGTTCGGGCCGTTTTTTAATCCATTCCGGCCGGCATGTTTTTTAAATTGTCGCAATTGCCGCTGTCCAGACAAAGATTTTTGTTGGTGCCGCGGTGTGTTGCCGGAATTGTGCACCAGTTGTCCATCGGGTGATCTTTTTTCAAATCCGTGACGGCCGGTTCCTCTTTTATCACGCCATTTTCTTCTTCGCAGTATCCGTCTATTGCGTTGTCGCGGTCAACCGGGATTTCTGCCACGCATTTCGCGCTTTTACCCCATTTGCTGCGGCGGCCCCCGTTTTCCCAGCACAGGCACGCACCCCACGACTGCGTTTCAACGCCAAGGTTGTAATCACGCGGGCACATGTCTTCGCCGTTGCCGATTCTGAACAGGCTTTTCAGGTCTTTATAAAGCCCTTCTCCGAAATTAGATATGCAGAAATTGTCCTTGGCATACACGTTCGGGCGTATGAACTGGTATTCGACAAAACGGCCCTGCAGATTGCTGCACTGTGTTGTCAGGGTATCGATTATCTGGTTATAGATTTCGGTTGCGACGCCGGTCGGGCGCAGATAACGGTGCTTTATCGCATTCGGTTCCGGTTGTTCGTTAATTTCTTGGGCTTGTATCAGACCGTAAATATTTGTTGGGTCGGGCGCCTGGTTGTTGGCAATCCATACCTGGCTGCTGTTCTTATCCGTTGCCGCCCTTGCTTTATATTTATCAAATCCGCCAAATGCCTGTTCTATTATTTTGGGATCGTTGCATGCGGGAATTGTCGTTAACTGTTTCGCGCATTCGGATTTGTATGCCGCGGCTTTTTTTATCGGTTTGCCGCTCTCGTTTTCGTATTCCACCGTCAAAGGTCCGTTTTCCACGGTTGTGTCGTACAGTGTGAACCAGTCCGGCGCACTGCTCTTGTCCGCGAACAGGCCGCTGTACGGATAGTAAAAGTTTTCATAGCGGTTGCCGCCGTATTTGTCAAAACACTGTTTTACAACGGCGCGGCATGCGGTCAAAGTATCCGTGTCGGTTCGTTTGCTTATATAGTCTTTTATAATACCCTCGTCGAACATGTTGTTGCATGAATTTACATAATCCGTGCACAATTTGTCGTTTAAGACGATACGGTGCGGCTGGACCAGTACGCTGGCGTCGCCGGTTAGTTCTTTCATGGCGTCGGTAATTGATGTGTCGCCGTTCATATAGCATGCGGATACGAAATCAAAGCAGCCCTGGCGAATCTGGGCCACTTTTGCCTTTTGGGCATAGTATATGTCCAACATGGCTTTGTCCAGGTATTCGGACCATACCGTGTCCGCCTGTTCGGTGCATTTGTCCAATGCAGGTTGTGCAAATTTTTTTACGCGTTTTTCAAAATTCTGAACAAAAATGCGGTTGCTGTAAACCTTGGTTAATTTTTGGTTCGCGGCATCCACGCCGGACGGGAACGTCAACAAATTTTCCAGTTCGTAAAAGTTGGCGACGCCCGCAATCGGTGCGCCCGTGCTGACGTCTATGAATTCGCCGTTGTCCAGGCACTTGTGATATCCGGCGCCGCAAACCTCTTCGCTAAGAATCGCGTTCTCAACATTTGTTAGACAGGATGCGATATCGTCTGAGTTGTGTTTTTGCCGATTTTCAACGCGCGCCAGGTCCAGCATCGCACTGCCCTCGCGTACGGCGGACTTCATCTGCTTTTGCTTTTCTGCTATCGCCGTTTCCACCGTGTTGCAGTCTTGCTCTATCGCCATTAGATATGCGGTAATCGCGCGCTGCAGTGATGCGTCGTTGCAGTCCGCCTTGACCGCATTTCGGCACTGGGGATATACGGCGGAATACAGGTTCTGGCCGTTGTATGCGGCGATGGCCTGGCCGGCGTCGGTCATGCCGAACGCGTTCGCCGCATCAAATGAAATGTTTATGCTGTTTAAATCAGAGTATTTGCCGCCGACCGTACTGTCCGTGCCACGAATAGAGTTCATGATTGCCTGTAACAGCGCCTTGGATGCGGACGTGTCCGATGTTAATGCGTTTTCCCCCTCTGATGCGGTTTTCATGGCGCCGGCCTGGGCGGCGGTCATGCCGACAACGTTCAGGTTTTCCGTAAACACGGTCAGCTGTTCGCCCGCGTCCTGTAATACCTTGCGCGTTTCGGTCAAATCATATACGCGGTTGCTGCACGAACAGCGGCGATAGTCGTCGTTCTTTAACGTACAGAACTGGTCCATGCAGGTAAAGTATGCGTTTTTGCACTGCTCGTATGCGGCGCCGGTGCGGGTTTCCGACATTGTCGTTGTCGTGGCGGCTGTGCGCGCTGTGACCGGCGCGGCGGCCGCGCGTGCGGATACTTTGGGGGCGGCTGAACTGCGCGGCGTTGTTATCGTGGTGGTGCGCGCGGTGTTCGGCGTTGCGGCCGTTCTGGCGGTGACATTTTGGGTGGCCGATTTGTTTGTCGTGGCGGCGCGCGATGCGGTGGCGCGTCCCGGCAGTGCCGTCGTGCGCGCGGTTTGCGCTTTCTCGGTCGTTGTCGTGCGCTGAACCGTGCCGGTTGTCTGGCGCACGGTGGTGTTTCCATCACGAACAGCCCCCCGGGCCAGACCCGCGGATGCCAAGAGATATGTCGCAAAAATCAGAATTCTCTTCATCTCTGATAAAAATGTTAGCAAAAAAACGAAATTCAGGGCAAGCGAAATAATATATTGTCCGGCGCCCTATTTTTAAGATTTTGTTCCCGTGGCGGGCGGACCATTTCGGGCTTTATAATGGAGGCATGAGAAAATCAAGACTAGAGGCTTTTAGTGACGGCCTGTTTGCTGTGGCGATAACCATAATGGTGCTGGCGCTGGCCGTGCCGCGAGACGTTTCTTTTGGGGCGCTGGGGCGGATGGTGCCGGTGTTTTTAAGTTATGTGTTAAGTTATATTTATGTCGCGGTGTTTTGGATAAACCACCACCATCTGCTGGCGGCGACGCGGCGCATAAACAGCGCGGTTTTGTGGGGAAATCTGCATTTTTTATTTTGGGTGTCATTGATTCCGTTCTTTACGGCATGGGTCGATGAAAATCATGCTGCACCGGTACCAGTTGCCGCATACGGCATTGTTTTGATGATGTGTTTTGGTGCCTATCGCTTGCTGGAGATATTGTTGATTCGCGCCCATGATTCAAATTCCGTGATTGTGCGCGCACTGCGGCCGGGTCGTCGGGAAAATCCGACGATAATCGCGTTTGTTGTGGCGATACTGATGTCCGCCGTGCACCCGTTTTTATCACTGGCGGTGTATATAGTAATTGCGATTATATGGGTGCGGCCGCATCCGCGTCTGGAAAGACTAATCGGATATGACGATATATGCGACGCATCGCAAGATGCAGAAAAATAATTTGCCAATATGAATTTTCTTGTTGCAAAACGAGCAAAGTTGATATAATATGTTTCTCGCCTGCGGATATGGCGGAATTGGTAGACGCGCTAGTTTCAGGTACTAGTGGCAGCAATGCCTTGGAAGTTCGAGTCTTCTTATCCGCACCACGTTTTGGGGTTGTAGCTCAGTTGATAGAGCGCTACGTTCGCATCGTAGAGGTCGTGGGTTTGAGTCCCATCAGCTCCACCAAAATTTAACAACAAGGCCACGAAAGTGGCTTTATATTTATCTGCCGGGGATATGGCGGAATGGTAGACGCTGAGGACTTAAAATCCTTTGGTTATTGCAACCGTGTGGGTTCGAGTCCCACTATCCCCACCAAGCGTTGACGGATGTGTAGCTCAGCTGGTTAGAGCGCTTCGTTCACATCGAAGAGGTCGTTGGTTCGAGTCCAATCTCATCCACCAGAAATAACCGCCCATAAAGGGCGGTTTTTCGTGTGCGTTTGCGGTGTGGAATAAAAAAACGCCCAAACGGGCGTTTTTTTACCTTAAACCCTTTGCACGGCAACAGCTTGACGCCGCCGTTTTCCAATCAGAGTACTGTTTTGACGGGTCGCGCAAATCTTTCCATGCCTGCCAGCCGCTGCATTTTTTGTTTGCGCCCGTGCCGGTGCATTTGGCATAGCGGCGCAGAGAGCATGTCTGATTTGAAACCTTGCCCGTGTCGGTGGTGCATTTTACGACAACGTTCTGGTTTTTTGCGTCGTTTTGCCCCAGTTCTTTGGACGACATTACCTGGTACGCATTTGCCGCGGTCAGTGCCGTGCCACAGATTAAAATTGCCGTTAATATTTTTTTCATGGCGACGTCCTTCCTTTGTTACATACAAATTATAAGTAATTTTACGACAAAATACAACGGGTATTTTATCTGGTCAGGGGCCGGGCCGGCTCCACATGACAGCCGTTTTCTCGCATCAATTTTACCCCGTTCATCCAGCCTTTTAAAAAGACTTTGCGTTTCGGATTATGCTCGGTAATGTTCACATAATATTGCTGCAGGGTGTCCCAATACGCGTTATGCAAATCGCCGTTAAAATTCTCGGCTGCCTGAATCAGTTCGCTGTCAACCTTGCCCGTTTCCTTTAATCCCAGTGTCTTTTGCAGCTTTTTCACGCCTGCCCCCGGGCCAGATGCGAAATCACCGCGCAGTACGTCGCCGCGAATGGCATCAGGCAGTTTGTCAATGCCCCTGGCCTTGTAAAATCGTTCGTATGTGCGGTCTTCGGCCCCACCGCGCGTTAATTTGCGCACATCTATATCAGGATTGTAATTTTGTGCATATCCGTAACATGTGTAGCCGCCCGGGTCGTTGGGATGACTGCCGCAGTCGCCTTCGACGCGAAAGATTTGAACCATCATTTTTTCAAATGCGGGGTCTATTTGCTCGTATTTACCGGTTGTTAATATTTTGTTTTTGAAAATATTGCTGTGTGTTGACGGGGTGCACGGGCCGTCATGTACACGATTGTTCGCCATTACCGTGGTCGGGGCCGAAGACGTATTCGGGGCCGCGGCGGGCGCCATTGCAATGGCTGGTGTGTTTTGTTGCGCGGGTGTGTTGGCGGTGGGATTTTGTGACGCTTGGATGCCGGATTGTGTACCTTGGGTTTGTTTCTCGGGACCGTCGCCGATTGCGATAATTTCCTGTTCGCGGCCACGGTCCTGGGGGCATCTGGCCTCATCAAAATACTTGGCGCAGTATTCTTCGTTCGACATCTGTATTGCATCAATTTGGCGGCGCGCTTCAAGTGTTTCGAGTTGACGCGTTAACGCCTTTTGCTCGCTTTCAACATCAATTCCGTTATATGCCTTTGCATCCTTGTACGGCGCGTATCCGGCGGCCAGATTCTCCATGCGGTCCGCGAACGATACGTCGTTTATCGTTGTCGGGAATGCCGCTTTTGCTATATGCTCCGTCCCTGCTCCATTCTGGGATTGTAATTGCTGTAATTCTATCGCGCGTTCTTTTACATCATTGGCCCAATCGGGTACTTTTGGTGCATACGGATTGTTTATTTTAAATTCATTCTGCTGTTGTATATTCGCCGCACCTGTTGCCGCTGGGAATGCAGAGGGTTGCACAACGTTTGCATATTGTTTTACGTAAGTATCAAAGGCTGTGTCAATATATCCCGCACAAGACGACGCATAGTTATGCCCCGGCATACGCGACAGCTCCAGCATAATCGCCGGTCGTACATCCGCCACCCGCATTCCGTTACAGTTGTTGTTCGCGGCGCATTGCGATGCGACTAAATTTGCGACGATTGTTTGACAATCCTGTGTATCAACCTCCGGCCCGGTGACATACACAGGCGACGGCATGATACGTTTATTATATTGCTGACCCGGACTCCAGAACGGATTGGTGGAATAGTTTTGGACGTTTTGAATCTGGCCGTATTGTGATAACGGAGCCGCGCGCGCGGCGCAGCAACATGCGGTTGCTGCGCAATAAAATGTTAAAAGACCAAATGTCGTTTTTTTCATTTTGCGCCGTCGGCGGTTGTCCACGGTTCGTCATTCATTATCAGATAGTACAATGCGCTGTCGGCTGTGCCCGGATTTCGAATAACGGGGCGCACAACATATATATCCACGTTGCAATGATGCGTGCCGTCTTCTTCCTGTTGCGTTAACAAATCCTGCCAGGTTTTTTCTGCGAAATCCATCGCCTGCAGGTATGCGGCGTCATCGTCGGCAGCACTGACCGAATCGCCGGCCCACATTAACCACATGCCGTAGTTGACAACGTTTTCCTGTCCTTTTATATCGTCCGCCGACAGCAGCAACAGCGGTTTGAAATCAATTCCGTTTGTATAGTCGCCCGTGCTGGTTTCGGTATAGTCATAAAAGTCGCCGGCAAATGTTATCGCGCCGTATAACAGGCCGCCCGCCTCTTCCATTTTTGCCAATTTGCCGATATTTTTTAGTGTAGAATGAAACAGCCAGTCGCGAACCTTGCCGGATGTTGCGCCGGAACGCGCCAGTTTTGAGCTGCGTTTCAGCAGTTTCCCGCCAGTGTTTGCGGCCTTGAAGCTGCGCCATGTGCGCGCCATTATGTTGCCGCGTTGCGCCGGGCGGCGAAGCGCCTGCAGATTATGGCGATATTTGTTTAGTTCTGAGAAGGTGTCGGCGTTTTTCTTGTACTGGCGCACGTTGTCGTCGGCGCGTTCCATCTTGCGCATGGCGTCGCCCAGCTGCTTTACCTCATCCGATTTTTTTGCATATGCGGCGGCGTCTTTTGCTTTGTCCAACTTTTTCAATTCTTCGGCGGCGCGTGTGTATTTCTGGCCAAGGCGCATATATTTTTGAACGGATTCGGTCTGGCGCAGTGTGCGCATAGATGCGCTTAACCCCTTTAACGCCTTAGATGCGCGTGCCGCCTTGGTTGCGCCCAGGACCGCCGCCCCGCCCCCGAACGTGACGACCGTTATTACGACATCCAATGCGATTTCCAGATATGAAATCCACTGCAGATTGACGTCGCCCGCGACGTAATAATCGTTGGTATCCTCGCCTTCCGGCAGGCCGACCGTTCGGGTTACGGATTTGTTCAGCTCGTCACTATCAAGGGCAAGTGCGCTTTTACTGGTGCAATGATATCCTTTTGGATACAAATCATCGATGTTGTCGTTTATGTACTTCATCGATATTGTGTTGTTTTTCCCCTCGCCCGCAAATTCACGCAGGGCGCCGTTTTGCACCACCATTATCCCGTACCATGCCGGATTTGTGTTGGTCCATACGGCCGCGTCGTCCGCGGCGCCGATGCGCGGGTTCGGGTTGTCGTCCGGCAGGCTGCGCTTGTTTGCGACCATTAAGCGCTGTTTTAAAACCTTTGGCTGGGTTTCATAGTTCACAACTATCTTGCGGCCGCCGGGGAATGTGTATTCAATCGGTATGAATTTTATTGATTCCGCTTCATCCGCATTGGCAATTTCCGGACAAGCCAACACCTGTTGCAGAACCTCAGGCTTTGAGAATGTGGTGTATATCCATTGCTGTACCTCTGTCTCGGGGGCGGTTTCGCTGATTCCGGATACGGTTGCGGCCAATGCGTCCGCAAAAGCCTTGGTCGCGCACTGTGTATCTGCGGTTTCGGTATAGAGTAATTCATCAATGGATACAAATCCCGGTGTTTCATTTTCCGTGTCGGGAATATCAATTCCGGCCACCGCATGCGATGCGCCCGGCGTCAGCAAGACCGCCAGCCCCAATAAAATGATACGAAGACGCCGGGTAATGTTCATGTTCTGCTTCTTGGTTTTGCGGTGTTAATCGTTTAGTCGTCAATTCGTATCACATCTTCAATAATCATTGCAGAATCGTTTATTTCCAATGTGTCCGGGTCGTGTATAAAGTATCCGATATACATGTCAATGTCGTCCTCGTTCCAATCGCACGGGTGCTTGTCCTGAATTTTGGACATGTTGGCTTTGACTTTCTTTATCTGGTTGGCATCCATTACCAATTTTTTGCCCGTGTTTATCTCGTACAGATGATAGTCTGATTCGTTCACGCAATACTGTTTGCCCATGACCGGCTGTAACACGTTTGCATTTAGCATGTCCAATTTCCCTTTCCAGCCCGTCGGACTGTCGCCGCATACGGTATAGCAACCTTCGTTATGGTCCACGTCCTGGCAGTTTACTATTTCCTTGTCGGCGTCACTGGACAGCAGACTGTACCCCAGGCCGGCGCCCTTGCCCCCCTGGTATATCAGGGCACCTGTGGCGGCCAGTGCGGTCCATTTGTTTTTCAGGTTTTTGCCTACAATCTTTACATAATTCTTTACACCGGCACGCAGAACGCCCTTGCCCGCATAGTTGTTCCAACCGCGCATGTTTGCCTTTAAGCCCAGTTTTACCGCGCTTTTTGCCAATTGTTTACCACCCTGTTTGCTTAATCTTTTTGCGGCAGCCTTGCCCCCGACCTTGGCCAGGGCGCGCGCGGATGCCTTCAAGCCAGCGCCCAATGCCGCGCGTCCCGCGGCAACGGCGGCGCCGCCGGCGCCCCCGCCATAGAATGTTGCCACGGCCGCAACAGCGGTGACTATCCACCCAACCGCATCAATTAACCCCTCGTAAGAACGATTGTTTTCGCAAACCAGGGCGCCGTATTTGCGCATGGTCTGGTCCATTACCTCAGATATTTCTTCCAAAATAGCGTCCCAATCAACGTCAATGCCCAGGTCTTTTTCCTCGACCTTTCCCGTTAGCTCGCTTAGCGGTTTTTGATATTTGGTCAGCTGTGGATCGTTGTCGCCCAGGAAATTGATTACAAACGCGTCGTCCAGCCATGTTTTATCGGACACTTTGTGCGCGCTTACATAACTGGTCGCCAATGCTTTGAAAAACGCTTCCTGTTCTTTTGTATCCGGGCCCAATGCCTTTATTATCAATTCTATGATTTCAGCATCGCTCATCATTTCGGCGTTGCCGGAATCATTGTTCAATGGTGCGCCGCCGTTTTTAATAATTTCGCGCACGGTTGCCCAATTTATTGCTATGTTTACGCCGTCAATTTGTGTCGATATGTCGCGTTTGAACCTATCGGCATAGTTTGTGCAGTTCGGTGCCGACATTATTGCATTGGCCATTGCCTGGTTAAAATTTACGGTAAGGCCACTTTGTGCATCGGTAAAAGATTGGTACAGTTCGCATGCAACCAGGCCGTCGCAATCGCCGGAATATGTTTGACAGTCATTGGAGATGGCAAATACGCCGGTCGGAATTACAAAACATAAAAGCATCAGCAGATTGCGTAAGAATTTCATTGCTGCGCCTTTTTTAATGCATCAACCAGCGCCTGGATTACGCGCTGTCTTTGTTGGTCGTTTGCCTGTTGTTGCTGTTGCTGGGTTTGGCAATATTGTGTGTCACTTGGATATTTTTCGCAATATTCCAGTGGTTTCATCTGCAACTTGTCCAGTTGTTGTCGGGCCTGGGCCATTTGCAGACGGCGCGTCATCGCGTCCTGCTGTTTTTCCACCTTTATTCCGTTATACGCCTTTGCATCCTTGTACGGCGCGTATCCGGCGGCCAGATTCTCCATGCGGTCCGCGAACGATACGTCGTTTATCGTTGTCGGGAATGCCGCTTTTGCTATATGCTCCGTCCCTGCTCCATTCTGGGATTGTAATTGCTGTAATTCTATCGCGCGTTCTTTTACATCATTGGCCCAATCGGGTACTTTTGGTGCATACGGATTGTTTATTTTAAATTCATTCTGCTGTTGTATATTCGCCGCACCTGTTGCCGCTGGGAATGCAGAGGGTTGCACAACGTTTGCATATTGTTTTACGTAAGTATCAAAGGCTGTGTCAATATATCCCGCACAAGACGACGCATAGTTATGCCCCGGCATACGCGACAGCTCCAGCATAATCGCCGGTCGTACATCCGCCACCCGCATTCCGTTACAGTTGTTGTTCGCGGCGCATTGCGATGCGACTAAATTTGCGACGATTGTTTGACAATCCTGTGTATCAACCTCCGGCCCGGTGACATACACAGGCGACGGCATGATACGTTTATTATATTGCTGACCCGGACTCCAGAACGGATTGGTGGAATAGTTTTGGACGTTTTGAATCTGGCCGTATTGTGATAACGGAGCCACGGCATGCGCGGCACTTATGCCAGCCATGGCACATAGGCTAACGATAAAATGCCGAAAGTTTATTCTCATTCCTGTATTCCCCGGTGCTTTAATTATAACAAAAACGCAATTCCAAGGAAAGACAAAATTCCACCAATTACAAAGAACGGTGCAAAAGGAATATATTTCTGTTTTTTACAGTACCCCCAGCCGCCCCCCAAAACGCATGCCGCGACCAAGGCCCATGCCAGACCGGTCGGCCCCAGCCATATGCCGCCTGTCGCGATGAGCTTTATGTCGCCCATTCCAATCGGGGCGACGACGTCGGGGTTCTTTTTGCGCATTACGTAATCAAACGCAAAGCCGACCAGCGCCGCCAGCGCGTATCCGAACGCGGCACCCATGGCGGCGGCCTGGGTGTTGTGGGGCCACGGGAAAAAGGTCGTTATAATCAGCCCGGCGATAAGCAACGGGAATAAAAAAGCGTCCGGAATTATGCGCCGACGCCAGTCTGCGGCGGATATTTGGTACATGCACCACAGGGCGCCCGCCAATAAAACGCCGAAGAATCCGTAATATAATATTGTATAATAATTCATATTTTTCCCCCTTGCCTTTCGATTCGGAACTATGCTAATATTATTACATAATAAAGTATAACAGGGGTTTTGTAAAATGAGCAAGGGTTGGGATAACGCAATGCTGAAAAAGCTGAAGGCGTTGACAGGCAAAGGTTTATCAACGGCGGAAATCGGCAAAAAGCTGGGGATGTCAAAGAATGCCGTCGTGGGTAAGCTGAACAGACTGGGCTGGAATTCCAAGGCCGGTGGTGCGCCTGTGGCTCAGGATAAAAAGGCGTTGCCTGCAAAAGAGGCGTCAAAGACACCGGCGCGCGCGCCAAAGAAAGAGGCCGCCTCGGCGGCGCCAAAGGCGACACCAAAGAAAGCCGCGGCGCCCGCGAAAAAAGCGGTGGAGGTCCCGAAAAAGTCGGCACCGAAAAAAGAGACTCCGAAAAAAGAGGTGGCGGCTCCAAAAGAAGCAAAGGCGGCCGCGCCGCGTGTGGCGTCGTCCAAGACGACAAACAAAACCTTGGCGATGCATCAGCGCATTATTCAGCATTCGCTGGAAATGGCCAATTTAAAGCCGAACCAGTGCCGTTGGCCGATTGGCGACCCGGATTCCGAGCATTTCCATTTCTGTGGCGAACAGGTTTTTGTTGGCAAGCCTTATTGCTATGAGCACTGTAAACAGGCGTATCAGTTCACGCCGCCGAAAAAGAAATAACCGCAGGCGGGGGGACGGGAAACAATGGCGACCGAGAGAGAGAACAATATTATGAAAGGCAATGGATTGGGCGCGCTGAGCATGCGCACCTATGACATTGACGGGAATAAGATACGCGCATTTTTTGATGCGGCGGAGCAGTTGGTCTTTGTTATTGACGACACCGTCACCCCGGACAAGCCGAATGCGCTGTTGGTTATAAACTCCGAAGACGGCAGGAAATGGGACGACATACTGGCGCGCGATTACGGCGTGTCACTGGAAATGGTGCGCCCAAAGAAAGACAATAAATATCAAAAGCTGGATATCGAATACGTCGGTTTGGACGAGTATGACGATTTAATCTCCGATTATGACGAGGGGTTTGACTGCGGCGAGTCTTTGAAGGCCTTGGCGCTGTTCCGGGCCGATGCGTCGCGTCGCGCAGCGCATGAGCGCTTACAGGCGGCGGAATCCGCGGCGGAAAATGCGCGCGAGACGATTTTGCGCGCCCAGACATCTATTGCACAGCAGCAGGCCCGTATAAAGACATTGCGCACAAAATTAAACCAGCAGAAAAAGTCTGTGGGGCGCGAGCCGACAAAGCAGTCCGCGGCAAAGATTTTGCGCACTGAGTCACAGATGGATGCATTAAAGGACAAACAGCACCGCAGCCAGCGTCGTCTGGATAATGCGCGTCGTCGTCTGGTCGCCGCCGAAGAAGATGCTGAAATCGCACGTGCCATATTAGCGCGCCATGCGGCGGCGGGAAATTCGTATGATGCCGGTACTTTGCCGGCGGCAGCACCGACACATGCCGTGGCGGCAATGCGCACGGATGCCGAATTGCCGGCGGTTGTAACAGATGCGCCGTTGCCGGTGACAGCAGATACACCAATTTTAAAAGAACATTTAGAACCAAAGGCGGAAGAGATGGCCGAAGAAGAAGTAAAACCGTTGTTTGATAAAGACCCAGAAATTCTGGACGAAGAAATCGCATTCAAACCGATTGATTTTGATGTGAACCCGACTGTATCTTCGGCGCCCCGGCAAGAGCCGCGCTTTGACGATTATTCGGATTCAGCGCCGATTGCGCCGCTGTCTTTTGTGCCGCCGACCGCTGATTTCACGACGGATGTGGCGCCGCAAACGGATGCGATGCGTCCGGCGCCGGTACTGGATACCATAACCGCGGTTGAAATGCCGACGGAGCCCATAATGCCCCAGCCTGTGACGCCGACACCGGATCCTGCGCCGGTCGCAAATGAATTTACCGCCGCAGAGCGCCCCGCCCCGATAAGTCCTGCGCCGGTTGGCGTGGCGGCGCCCGTGGCCGCGCGTCCGATATCGCCGGTGACCGGAACGCCGACGGCGGCGGTCGGCGGAAATTCCGACGGACGCAAACCGACGTTCCTGTATTACATATTGTTAATAGCGCTGATTGTTTTGTCGGTGTTCACACTGTGGCTGTATCAGAAAAAGAACGGCGACACCGTGCCGGATTTGGCGGCCACAACCGCGCCGGCGGAAAAAGAGGAGCCCACGCCGTCGACCGAGGATGCACCCAGCCCGTTTATCGTGGCCGAGGAAACGGTGACGATTACAGAAACACCGGCGGAGCCGACGCCCGCACCGGTTGTCCCGGTTGAACCGGAACCAATACCGGAGCCTGTCGAACCCGCCGCGCCGATTGTAGATGAAACAATTCCCGCGGTTCCCGTTGTGGCCGAACCGGAGCCCGCCCCCGTTCCGACGGAAACTCCATTTATAAGTGAACCGGAACCAGAGCCGGAGCCGGTAAAGCCGGTTGTCGTGAACAAGCCGGCATATAATGCGGGGTCCCAGAATGAAAACATGTTTGTTGCCGATGCGGATTACGACACCGATGTTGTTGTGACGTCGGCGCCCGCCCCGGCCCCGCTTCCGGCAACGTCGGAATACGCGGAAACGGTTTACGAACAGTCTGACATTGTCTGTGACGACGGCACCGCACCGTCCGTCGACGGTTGTTGTGGCGACGAGGTTTATACATCGATTGGCGGCGGCGCATATGCATGCTGTTCGCAATCAAGCGGAGATTGCTATCCGCCGATGTTTTAATAAATGCCCCGTTCGGGGCATTTTTATTTGGACAAACCCGCGCTTTCAATATATAATTTATTCCGTCGACGGGTGTTCCGTCGGCGGGGTGTCAGAACCTCTGCTTTGGCGTCGGACAATGGGGGCGCAACGCGCCTTTTTTGATACGACGAAAAACAAACTCCTGAACCGCGGGTCAGGAGGGTTGCGAATATATTGAATAAGCACACAATTCCAAAGATTGTTCTGAACCTCCTGACCACCAAATTTTGGTGGTTTTTTCGTTTCGAAAAACAGGAGAAAAGAATAATGAAAACAAAACTTTTTATGTCGGTCATATTATGTTCGGCTGCCGTTAATACATGTTACGCACTCGGTACCACAAAACTGTGCTGCGATATAGCCTATGTGGAGGGGCAGCCATGTAAATGTTATGCAGACTCGTCCGGCAGTTGTGCGCTGTGCAATGGCGGGGGCAGCGTCGGCAGTGGCTGCAAAGACTGTGACAGTACTGACTGGGCGCCGACCGGCACCGCCGGATATGAATCAAGAATTAACGCGGTATGCGCGCTTATTAACGGACATTGCACCAAGACGACAGTATATCGGTGTGCCGCCGGGTATTATGGAAAAGCGAAGTACTTGGGCGGACTGTCGGGGTGTACGCGCTGTCCGTCATCGGGTGGCGTATATGGTACAAATACGGCCGGCGAGAATGAGGACATAACGTCGTGCTGTATCCCGGCGAATAGAACAATGACCGATTCCGGCGGCACATTTACGTTTACTGATAAATGTTGTTATTCAAATTAAAAAACGCCGTAAGGCGTTTTTTAAACTATTCTGCGGCGGATGCTGGCATACATTGCGTATCCAATCAGCAGCGCCATTATCAAAACAAAAATAACCCATCCAATTCGGCCGTCGTCGGCAAACGGCAATTTTACATTCATTCCGTAATATCCGACCACAATCGTGGGCGCAATCAATATAATGTTCCACATGGTCAAACGGTTAATGTAAGTGTTTGAGTCCATGTTAATCACGCTTTCGAACGTTTCCTTGATGGATTTTAGCATCTTGCTGTAACTGGTCACGACCTCGGTCGCCTGGGCCAGCTCAATGCGGGCGTCTTCGGCCAGTTCCTGGGCGTCTTCGGTTTTGACAAAGCCGCGGACTT
The DNA here is from genome assembly GCA_947175875.1 of uncultured Alphaproteobacteria bacterium. Lineage (GTDB taxonomy): Bacteria > Pseudomonadota > Alphaproteobacteria > Rs-D84 > Rs-D84 > Enterousia. The sequence continues at coordinate 73,870 of CAMWON010000004.1, forward strand.
TCTCCAATTTGTCCAGCACGGCGACATTGCCTTTTATGCCCGCCATATACAGGGTATAGCTGTTTTCCACCTCAAGCAGCGCCATCAAATCTTTCTTGCGAATGTGCTCCTGCAGCGCTTTTTTAGATTCTATAACGCGCTTGTTCAATTCTTTTAGAAAGCGCAGGTATGATTCCGCGATATAGTAGATTATGTTTAAAATAAACTCTTCGCGGGACGTCTTTTCGGATTTCTTTATCTTGTCCAGCAGGTCACAGCGCTTGCGACATACGGTTATAACGCGGTTTGACGAATAAATGATTGATAAGGGCTCTGTATGCCAAACAGTGTCCGTTTCGCGGTTAATAATGGGAAAACGGACGATTATAACCTTGTAATCGTCTTCGATTTCCAGGCGTGGCTGCTCGTCCGGGTCCAAGATGTCCAGGATATTATCCTCGTCAATCTTGTATTCCGTGCGCAGCTTTTCAAAATCATGATGATCGGGATTGCCGACATTTACCCAAGAGAATGTCTTTAATTTTTCCGTCACAAACATTTCATTCTCCTTTGGTTAAAAGCCTTTGTATTTTACCCCCGAAAAAAGAAAAAATCAACAAATGGTGGGAATAAAAAACCGTTCACGTCAATATTCTAAAAATGCTAGAATATTTGTAATATCAGACGAAGGAGAGACTCTTATGGCGTATCAGACAAATTCTTTTTCCATTGCGCATTACATACTGCTTATATGCATGGTTGTCCTGTGCGGTGGTGTTGTCGCATATGCAATAATACATGACACCGGCCCGCACGATGACGTTTTGGCGATGCCGACGCAGCCCGCCGCCCCGGCGGCGGCCCAGCCCGATACCTGCGCCCAGACTGTTACCAACGCGGTCGCCCAGATGTGGGCGTACAACCCCGACGTTATTCCGGTAAAATACAAAGACATTGCCATGGCGTATTATGCCGGGCCGGTTAACACCACCATTCGCGGCGAATGCAACGGCGTGCGATTTGTATGCCGGACCGGGGCGCGGCGCGCGGACTGTGACCCGTGCGCGGCCGGCGGTGCGCGTGATTATGCAATGTCGCTGCAGACGCGCGATATGATAAAAAAGCACTGTGGCGAATAAAAAATATTGTTTTTAATAATATTATCGTTTATATTATCCGACATGTCGGGGTGTAGCTCAGTCTGGTAGAGTACTTGCATGGGGTGCAAGGGGTCGTAGGTTCGAATCCTGTCACCCCGACCAAAAATTCAACCGTCGCGTTTGCGGCGGTTTTTCTGTGTGGAATACATGCATATTGTTGTTTAGGGGGCCGTGCGGTAAAATTGGTGCTGTCCGGACACAAACAAAATCAACACTTAAACCAAAAGGAAAAAATATGTGTAATTGTGATAAAAAACAATGCAAGAACTGCAGCAGCGTCATGGGCGAAAAGAAAAACAAGACACCCGAGAACAATAAAACGCCGTCCTGTGACCACAAATAGGCAAGAAGACACCGGCGGAAAACGCCGGTGTTTTTTGTGTTCCATTTTCTGCTTGCACGAATCGGAAAATTGTTATTAGTATGCGCGAGAAGCACTAAAATCAAAGGAGCTTATCGAATGATAATTGGCATTGGGATTGATTTGGTGGAATGTGGCCGCTTTTTGGACTGGTCCGCCTTTAAAAAGCAGCGGATTTTTACAAAAAAGGAATTGGAGTATGCCGACGCTGACAGCGCGAATGCGGAAAAGCATCTGGCGAATTGCTGGGCCGCGCGCGAGGCGTGCCTGAAGGCGCTGGGGACCGGGTTCGGCGAAGACATTGCGTTTTCCGATGTGTCGGTGACGCATAATGAGGCGGGATGCCCCGAGTTGTTGATTGCCGGCGGCGCCCGTGCAAAATTAAAGGAATTGGCCGGCGGGGATGCGCGTCTGCATCTGTCGATTACCGACCAGGACGATTATTCCGCCGCAATAGTGGTAATTGAAAAGATTTAACAAAAATCCCCGCGAAAGCGGGGATTTTTATTTTACTTCATTTTTTGAGATTTCATTGCGTTTAATATACGCGCGAAATTCTCGTCAACGGGTCCGGTGACGTCTACGTCCGAGAACTTGATTCCCGGTGCCGTGCGCAGCCATTCAATCGCCGGCATCGTAATCTGCCAGAACGTATCCAAACGACGACGTACCGCGGCGGCATCTGCATCGTCGGCACGTCCGCCACCTTCGTTGATGCGCTTGTTAATGCGCTTTATCATGATTTCTTCGGGTACGTCCAAATACAGAATATGAATTGCGAATTTGTCTGCATAATTTCGTACCAACCACTGGGCCTGGGGCGTGGTGCGCGGAAAGCCGTCAATCAACAGATCTTTTGTATCGGTAATCTTTGATGCGACCAGCTTGTACAGCTCGGTGTCCGGGACCAGATTGCCCGCCGCAATCAATTTTGCAATCGCGGAATCTGCCGGCAGAGAGCGGAACATTGCGCCCGTTTCAATATAGTTGTAATCGTGGCGGTCGCGCAGCATTTTTGAAAATGTGCCCTTGCCCACTCCCTGGCCCCCCATCAGCACAATCATGTCTTTCATTTTGTTAGCCTTTGGAATTTAAAAGGGGCGTGTGCCCCTTTTATTATTTTTTGCTGTTCTCTATCGCAGCGCCCAAGATGTCGCCCAGAACCGAGCCGCTGTCGGCCTGGTTGGCGTATTCTTTGACCGCCTGCTTTTCCAGCGTTACCTGCAACGCGCGGATAGACAGCTTAACGGTGTTGCCCTCAACGGAAACAACAGACGCTTCTACCGTGTCGCCGACATGGAACTTGTTTGTGTCCTGTTCGGCTTTTTCACGCGACAGGTCCGTGCGACGGATAACACCGCGGATTTCGTTCGGCAGAGCCAAAATCAGCTCGTCCGGTGTCACTTCGGAAACGGTGCCGGAAACAACAGCGCCCTTCTTGATGGCGATGTTCTTGCTGTCCGCACTTTCCGTCAACTGCTTGATACCCAGTGTGACGCGTTCTTTTTCCGGATTGATGTCCAGAATCTTTGCGGTCACTTCCTGGCCGCGAACGAACTTTTTCAGTTCTTCTTCGTCCAGCTTGTTCCAAGACAGGTCGGAAATGTGAACCATACCGTCCAGTTCCGGTGTCAACGCAACGAACAGACCGAATTCGGTTGTGTTCTTAATCGGGCCCGTGACAACGTCGCCGACATTGTGTGTTTCGGCAAACTGTTTCCAGGGGTTCGGCTGCAACTGCTTGTAACCCAGCGAGATGCGGCGCTTTTCCTGGTCGATGCCCAGAACAACAACGTTCACATCCTGGCCGTTCTGCAGAACTTTGCTCGGGTGAATGTTTTTGTTTGTCCAGGACAGTTCAGACATGTGAACCAAGCCTTCGATATTGTTGCCCAGGTCGATGAATGCACCGTAATCCGTCAGAGAAGATACCTTGCCGGAGATTGTGTCGCCAACGTTGAACGCGCGGGACGCCGTATCCCACGGGTCCGCTTCCAACTGTTTCGCGCCCAGGGAAATACGATGGGATTCCGGGTCGAACTGAATAACCTTAACCTTGATTTTCTGGCCGACGTGAACCAGTTCACGCGGGTGGTTAACGCGCTTCCAAGACAGGTCTGTGACGTGCAGCAAGCCGTCGATTCCGCCCAGGTCAACGAACACACCGTAATCTGTGATGTTCTTAACCGTGCCTTCGATAACCGCGCCCAGTGTGATGTTCTTCATCGCTTCGCGCTGTGCGGCGGCGATGGAGTCAGACTGAATCGCGCGACGGGAAACGATTGCGTTTGTGCGCAGCGCGTCCATTTTCAATACGCGGAACTTGTCCTTCAGGCCGATTAACGATTTCGCATCGCGAACCGGTTTGTGGTCAACCTGAGAAGACGGCATGAATGCGAATACGCCGCCCAGGTCAACTGTAAAGCCGCCACGAACAACGTCGATAATCGTACCCTCGGGGTCGATACCCTCGGCAACGGTCTTTTCCAGGTCTTTCCATGCTTTTTCAGCACGCGCCTTGGTATAAGACAGAACGGCCGTACCTTCGCGGGATTCATAGCGTTCTACGAAAACGTCGATGATGTCGCCGACAGAGGGAACGGATGCGCCGAATTCTTTCAACGGAACGCGACCTTCGGATTTCAGGCCGACGTCAACCATTGCGAAATCGCCGCGAATGTCTTTGACTGTACCCTTGGTTGCATAACCCTGCAGCGTTTCCTGTGCGCCATAGTTCGCGTCGAACATTTTGACGAAGTCTTCGCCGGACAGGGGGTTAAATAAATCTTTGGATAAATCTTTCATAAAGAATGTTATACAAAGCTTGCCATCGCCAAATTATTTTTGAAACAGCGAGGTCTTGTGGGGTTAATCGGACTGATTCTGCGCCCACCCGCAAAATCTGACTGATTATACGTTATCTTTTTTGTAAAAGCAAGATATTTGTTGACAATTAGGGTATCAGTGATATTCTTATTGGTATGTCTATCTATTATTTAAAAAAGTATTCTTTCCATTATCCTTTTCGTGAAGATGATGGAACACCAATGGAGATGTGCACCATTCCGGTGGAGGCACAGGTGAAAATGTATCAGGACTGTTTCGGTCGGGCGCCGCGGTCTTATTTTGACTGTGGGGCGGCCATTGGTTTTATGGTTGCGATGGCGTCAAAAATGGGCTTGCGGGCATCCGGCATAGATGTGCGACGCTATAATCCAAATCATGATTTGGCCTTTTTGACTGAACCCTACTTTGCCAGTGGACAGATAAAGATAGGCTCTATTTTGGATGCGGCGCCTGTTCGTGCGGATTTGGCGTATTGTAATGGTACGCTGACATATATGGATGAGGTTACGTTGCCATTGGCGCTAAGTAAATTTATAGATGTTGATATGCTGATTGCAATTCATAACACGACCGAAGATATTCAGGCGGCGCGTGAAATGGGCGCCCCGATTATCCATAGCGAGCCGCGATTGATTCGCTCCAAGCAATGGTGGTTAAACGCTTTCCGTCAAAACGGTTTCAGGGCTGGATACAATAATCAACATAATTGTTTTTGTGCCGTACCCGAAAAAATAATCGATCGTTTAATTGGCGATTTGAATGTAAAGCGCATAAAAGTTCGGGGGTTCACGAACGGGCGCTTGCGATAATACATTAAATAAAAAAAACGCCGTTCGGCGTTTTTTTAATTTTTGTAATAGCAGTCACCGGTATAAGTGCCGGAGCCGGTGCTATCACTGAAAGTGGTTCCCGATGGCAGATAGCATGCGGTTATGGATGTGCTGCCCGCGGCGGACGTGCCGTAAATGCCGCCAGATGTCGGACAGCGCGTACAGCCGGATGTGCCGTTGGACGTTGTGCCGTAATATCCCTCCGCACAGCGATAGCTGTAATATCGGCTGCAGGAATTACAACTGCAATATGCGGTGTTACGGCGCTGGTATCCTGTACCATAGTTTTCCCATTCGCCGTTGTTGCAATTACTGCAACCGCTGCATACGCAATTATATGTGCTTGTTCCTGAGCCGTTTGTATAGCACATGCAGGTTCCGACTTCTTTGGCACTACATTCAAATCCGTTTAATGAATCATTCCATGTGTATGCGGCGCAATCATTTGCCGCGCCGCCTTTTTCTTCACACGATGGTGCGTATGCGACGGATGTCCGTGGTGCTTGTATAACTGCAATTATGCCGGCATATAGTATTATTTTTCTCATTCCCAACCCCTTGTTTTGTATGAACAAAAAACCGCCAAGGAAATGGCGGTCGGGGAGTTAAGAAAATCATAATTGAAAATGACCCCGGCGGTCTTTGGGCGCGAATGCGCCCTGTTCTATAACCGACGGCTCCCCGGCCGATTAAGGTCAGGGTTTGTACAATAAAAGGCGCGAATGCGCCGCAATGTACTTTGCGGATTCAGCCGGTTTCCCGACCGTTCAATTATGGGTTTTCTTACGACCCCGAACCCAATATCCCTTTGGATTCGTTGGTGATTATAAATTATGCTGGTGGTTTTTGCAATATAAAAACACCCGCCAGACGGCGGGTGCAAATCATGTGTTTATCGCGGTATGATTCTGGCACGGTTGCCATAGTCCGCGTCCAGGACATATACAGCCTGGCCGACCGAGAATTTTACGTCGGTGCCCTGGGTTAAGGTAATCGCCTTGCCGGTGTCCAGTTTTACGATATATTCATATCCGTTTTGTGCGGACAGGCCTTCCTGGGCCTTGGCGCCCAATGCGCCGCCCAGCACTGCGCCGCCAACCGCGCCGATGATGTTTACCGCGCTGTTGCCGCCAATCATTGAGCCGGCCGCGCCGCCCGCGATTCCGCCGGCCAGCGATCCAACGCCGCCGTTTTCCGTTGCAACGCGAACCTCGCGCACGTTGATAATTGTGCCCTCTTGCACAGAGTTAATTTGTCCCGTGGCCGATGTCTGATAGCGGTTTGTATCCAAATTTGCCGCGCATGCGGTCAACGCAACAACGCAAAATATAGCCAGAACTTTTTTCATTTATTTGCTCCTTTTCCGATAAAATTATAGCTGTGTTTGTATATGATTGCAACCGACAAAAAATCACCGTATTTTAGATTGCCTTTATCGCGGTTATGCGCTATAATTTGCCGGAATTCAATAGGGATATTGGATTCGGGGTCGTCAAAAAGCCCACACAAAAGCGGTATGTGAACGCATGCTGTATCCGCATATATTGCGGCGCGATTGCGCCCTTTATTGTATATGCCCCGATTTTAAACAGGTCGGGGAGCCGTCGGTTATAGAACAGGACGCCATGCGTCCAAAGACCGCCGGGGTCATTCTTTTGTGTGATTTTTTGAACTCCCCGACCGCCATTTCCTTGGCGGTTTTGTGTTTGATATAAAACCAAGGGGTCAAAAATCATGAAAAAATTAACAACATCGGTATTATTGGTTTGGGCCGGTGTGTTGGGTGATGCGTATGCTGAGTTCAATTGCTGTGGCTCTGTTAGTGTGCCGGTTGGGATGAATCCGACATACGACAGCAGCTGTACAACCAAGGTCAGTGGCGAAACATTATTTGATAATGCGGGCTGCTGCGCCTCTAGTTCAATAACCAGTACAGCCAATGGTGTCGTATCGACCAGAAAATGTACAACAAATGCCAGTTATAACAGTTTAACGAATACGCTTACTGCAATGTGTAATTGTAGTGCGGCAACATATAAATGTGCGGTTGGATATTATGGCAGTCCAAAGAACGCATCGTCGGGTTGTACGCGATGCCCGGCGTCGGGCGGAGTTTACGGTACCACGGGCGCGGCCGGTGCCACGTCAATAACCGAATGTTATCTGCCGTCCGGCACGGCGTTCAGTGATGCCGCCGGCAGTGGCGAATACACCGGAAATTGTTATTATGTTGAGTGAAAAAATCCCGCCATACGGCGGGATTTTTTTTGTTAGGCCTGTTTAAACAATTCTTCGGCCTTGACCTTTTTTTCTTTGGTCTTGACGTGTGCCAACATGGCGTCCAAAGCCTTGCGTTCGAAAATCATTCCGCGCAGCATCGCCAATGCGTTCTGGTTTTTGTTATAGAATTCAAAAACCTGCTGCGGGTTCGGATAGCGCGCCGCCTCGGCCCATACCGCCTGCTGCAGGTCGTCGCGTGTGACTTCTACCTTGTTCTGGGTGCCCCATTCCGCCAGAATCAGCCCCAGCTTTACGCGGCGTTCGGCTTCCTTGCGTTCTTTCTTGTCATCCCATTTGTGGTCGTCAGACTTGCAGTGGCCGTCACAGTGCGCGTGCGCACGGTCGTGTTCGGCTTTTGCCATTTCCAGTTCCTGGGCAACCAATGTTTCCGGAACGTCCAGCTTTACCTTGTCCGCCAGAATGTCCAGCAGCTCGCTGCGCATTTCACGCTGGGCTGCCTCTGTGTACTGTTCTTTCAAAATGTTTTCAATATGCGTGCGCAGTGCCGCGACGGATTCCTGGCCGACTGTTTTTGCCAGTTCGTCATTCAGTTCCGGCAGGATGTGCTTGCGGATTTCGTGGATTTCAACCTCGAACCGGGCGTCTTTCCCCGCCAGGTTTTCAGCGTGATATTCTGCCGGGAATTTTACGTTTACATCAAATTTGTCGCCGGTCTTGTGGCCGATAATCTGGTCTTCAAAGCCCGGGATGAATGCGCCACTGCCCAAAATCAGGTGGTGCTTTTTAGCCTCGCCGCCTTCAAACGCCTCGTCACCGACAAAGCCCTTGAAATCAATTACGGCAACGTCGCCGTCGGCCGCTTTGTATTTTGCGTCCTGTTTTTCAGCGGTGCTGCGGTTCTTGCGAATGTTTTCCAGTGATTTTTCAACCTCTGCCGGGTCGATGTCCGCAACTTTTTTGGTCACAGTGAACTTTTCCAAATCAATTGCCGGCAATGTCGGCAGAATGTCGAATTCCAGGCTGTATTCGGCGTCTTTGCCGATTTCCCAGCCCGCCAGGTCCGCTTTTGGTGCGCCGGCCAAACGAATTTTCTTTGATGCGATATATTCGTTCAAGTCTTTGTTCATTAACTTGTCAATAGCCTCGCCGTATGCCGACGCGTTGTATTTCTGGCGCAGAACGGACAACGGAATATGACCCGGACGGAATCCCGGCATTTTCGCCTTTTTTCCGTATTCTGTTAAAATTTCGTCCGCCGCCGCCTGCAAATCGTCCGCCGATATCAGGCCGGTCACGGAATAATGCAAATCTTTGATTTTTTCTTTTTTGAACATATTTTTCCCCTAAAGAACAGTGAAATTGCGCTGTGATTATACACGCTTTTTTTATAAACGCAAGTATGATAATTCTCTTTTTATTGACTTGAGGGTGCGGGGCGTATAAACTGCGCCTGAAAAGAAAAAGGTATGGAAATGAAATTTAAAGATGATTTGGATTTTAGATTAAAAGCACAGGCCTGTGGCCAGATGCTGGGGACGCTGACTGTGGCCGGGGTGCTGTGTTTGGCGTATGCGTGCGGATGGGTGCCTGCGAAAGAGGATAATTCCGCGGACAAGGCCGCTCAGGAAAGGGTTAAAAGCGTTGCTGATTCCGTCCCCGCGCCACAGAAACACAATATGTACAGTGTGTTCCAAAAAGTACGATAAAAAATTAGTGCATATAAAAAAACCGCCGTTTGGCGGTTTTTTGTTGCAAACAATATGATTAACGCTTGCTGAACTGTGTCGAACGACGAGCCTTGCGAACACCATAGTGCTTACGTTCAACAACACGGCTGTCGCGTGTCAGGAAGCCCGCGGCCTTCAATGCGGCGCGCAACTCCGGTTCTGCTTTTTCCAAAGCTTTGGAAATACCGTGCTTTACGGCGCCCGCCTGGCCGGACAGACCACCGCCCAGAACAAATGCGTGAATATCGTATGCTGTTTCGCGCTTTGTAACGCCAAACGGCTGGGCGATAATCATCTGCAACACCGGGCGACGGAAGTATTCGTTCGACGGTGTTTCGTTAACAAAGATGTTACCCTTACCCGGAACCATATAAACACGGGCAACGGAGTCCTTGCGCTTACCGGTGGCATATGTCGCGCCGTTCAGCTTAACCGAAGTTTTCGGCGCCTTTTTTGCGGCGGATTTCGCCGGGGCGGCTTTCTTGGTTGTTTTTGCCGCGCTTGCGGTCTTTTTTGTTTCTGTCATTATTCGCCCCTTTTATTTTTGCGGTTCAAAGAACCAAAATCGATAACAACCGGTTTCTGAGCTTCGTGTTTGTGCTGTGCGCCCGCGTATACGTGCAGCTTTGTCAAACGCTGGTTCGCCAATGCAACCGCCGTGCGACGGCCCATCATGCGTTTTACGGCGTTGAATACCAGCTTTTCCGGTTTTTCGTTGCGCATCTGGCCCAGTGTGCGTTCCTTCAAAGAACCGGTCCACAAAGAATGCCAAAAGAACTTTGTCTTATCTGCTTTTTTGCCAGACAAAGCAACTTTGTCGGCGTTGATAATGATTACATGGTCGCCGCAATCCATATTCGGTGTCCATGTCGGCTTGTTTTTGCCGCGCAGAATGTTTGCAGTGTATGCCGCCAAACGTCCCAGCGTGCAATCAGTTGCGTCAATCAGATACCATTTGGCCTCTAATTCGCACTTTTTTAACGATTTTGTCGCTGCCATTATTTATACCTTTTTATTATTAAAGCGTCGCCATTATGGCGCAATGGCTTGAAAAAGTCAAGAAAAATTGATGCGGTATTATTGTACCGCAAATTTAATTGCGCGGCTGATTGTTTTTGTTTTGCAACGCTTCGCTGTTTGCGACGACGCATGCCCTGAATTGGCCGACGCATGTGGTTATGTCGTTGCGGGTACTGCCGGATTGTATGGCCTTGGCACAAGATTTATTTTCAGCCAGCGCATTTTCACATGGCGTGTTGACGCTGCAATTGGACTGGTTTTGGGCGCATGATATCGTCATGTTGTTAAAAGACAACAGTGCGCTTCTGTCCGTGGCCAACTGGCGGCGGGCCGCACCAATGTCGCCCGACGTGACGGCGGATTGGATTTTTGCAATGTTTCGCAGCAGGCACTGCATGACGGCGGCGCTTGCCGTGGCTGTACCCATGCAGTCTTCGGCGTTTGCCAAGCCTTGCTGGGGGCGAACACCGCCGGAATTGGAACCGTATCCGTATGAGCCGCCGCCGGAGTCGGTATCGCCCGTTGCCGACGTTGCGCCCGCTGCCTGTAATTTTGTGGTAAGAACGGCCTTTTCCAGCTGGGTTCTAAAACGGCGTATCATCGCCTCCATGTAATCGTACTGCTTGTTCATCTGCTGGGCGATTACGGTTGTTTTAAGGGCGACCACCTCTTTCATCAGCTGTTTGTCGGCGCCGGCCGGATTTGTGTTTTGGCCGATGTTGTATGCATGAACACTGCACAGGGCCAGTGTCGGCGAAATGCGGTCATTTTCTTCTTTGTCGCATCCGTCGCCGCCGGTGTAACGTCCTACAACTGTCACCTCGCCCAGCATTGTGGGGTTGTCTTGTAATGTGATTGTCTGGCCGTTTAATTCGCTGGGCGAAAATGTCTGCGGGCTTGTCCCGATATAGCTTATTCGTACCGTTTTTGTTTCGTTTGGTGCGTTAAAATCAAATTTTCCGTCTATATCGGCCACAACACCGCCAATGTTCTTGGTTGTATCCGTTGCACTGAATGCCTGAATTGATGCGCCAATGGCAGGTTCGTTATCGTTTGCAGTGATAACGCGACCATGAACGCGTACCGCATTTGCGGCGCCAATGCTCATGATAAACAATAACAAAGACAGACCGATTTTATGCAAAGCCCTCCTCCCCTCTTTGTATAAGTCTACATCTCGGCCGGTACGCGCAGGCCCATCAGGGCAATCGCCTGGGACAGTGCGCGCTGGGCGGCGCGTGCGATATACAGGCGCGCGTCGCGCACGTTTGCGGGCACGTCTTCGCGCAGTATCGGACAATTGTGATAGAACGTGTTTATCTGCTGGCACAGGTCGTATGCATAGTTTGCAAGCAAGTCTGTCGCGCGGCTGTCAAACGCACTGCGGACCGAGCGTTCAAAATCCAATATTTCAATTATCAGATTGCGTTCGTCCGCGCATAATTCGGCGGGCATTGCGGCGACAGCGTCCGATGCGTTCGCGCGCTTTAACACGCTGTTCAGACGTACGGCGGAATACAGAATGTACGGACCGGTGCGTCCCTCGAAACTGGTGACGGCGGCCGGGTCGAATATATAGTCGGACTTTACGTCATGCATTAAATCAGTGAATTTCAGCGCGGCCAATGCGATAGAGTCAATAGTTTCATCGTCCAGTGTTTTACCCGCGTCTTCGCAGCGACGACGAACTGCCGCCTGCACCATTTCAATTATATCCAACAGGCCGGCCGCATTGCCGTCGCGTGTTTTAAAGGGCTGGCCGCCGGGGCCGTTTATTGTGCCGAAATACAGGTGCTCCAGATTTTCCACCGGGAACAGGTCCAGCATTTCCGCAACGCGAAACACCTGTTTGAAATGCAATTGCTGGCGTGCGTCGGTTAAATACCATATCTTGTCCGGGTTGTCTTCGGTCTTGCGGAACCATATCGCCGCCAGGTCGGTGGCCTCGTAAGTGTCGGCACCGCGAGAGTTATAGAACATGAACGGCGGCATTGGTTCGGAATCCGTCTCGCGGCGAACCGTGACGATTTCGGCGCCGTCACTGGGCTGTAACAGATTGCGTTCGCGCAGCATTTTTTCAACCCGGTCCAGATGCATGGATGCGTTTCTTTCGCCCAATGTTTTGTCAAACGGCATCATGTTTAATTTGGCAATAATACCGTCCATCATGTCCAGCGACACTTTCAGGAACAGGTTGTACAGCGCGGTATATCCCGGGTGGCCGTTTTGCAGGTCCGCCGTGATTTCACGGGCGTGATTTAAGAAGGCCTCGTCCTCTTTGCCGCGGGCGGATGCCGCCGGATAATATGTATCCAGTTCGGCCGCCGTTATCGGATAATCCGCCGGATTTATTTTTGATGCGTCAAAATCGGCGGCAAAAAACGGCCATTCCGGGTGCAGACTTTCAATATATGCGATAACCAGGCCCATCGGGCGGCCCCAGTCGCCGATATGGTTATATGATATTGTCTTGTGGCCTAAAAATTTCGCAATGCGGTTTAATGTGTCGCCAACGATGGATGTGCGCAGATGGCCGATATGCAACGATTTCGCCACGTTGTATGAGCCGTAGTCCATATCAATCGTCATTTGCGGCGTTTTCTCAATATCCGTTGCGGTGGCCGCCGCATTCCACAGAAAATCGTTTTTGATTTTTATGTTGATAAATCCGGGCCCCGCAATAGACGTGTCGGCGACAAAGTCCAATTCCGATATGCGGGCGGCGATATCCGTGGCCAGTTCGCGTGGCGGGCGTCCCGCCGCGCGCGCCATTACCATTGCGGCGTTTGTTGAAAAATCGCCGAAGTCACGGTTGCGCGGCACCTCAAGATTTACAGGCGCGCCCAGTTTTTCATTTATTGCATCTGATACGTATTTATACAGGTTCATTGTTGTGTCTTTTTCGTTATATTGGCAATACTATGCGAACACGCAGGCCGCCCAAATCGCTGTTTTCCAGGAACAGCTGGCCGCCGTGGTTTTCAATTGCGGTCTGGGCGATGGACAGGCCCAAGCCCGTGCCGCCCGTATCCATCCCGCGGGCATCGTCCAGGCGGACAAACGGGCGCATTGCGTCGCTTTTCTTGTCGTCCGGAATGCCTGGGCCGTCGTCTTCTATTGTGACCTCTACCTGTTCGGGTGTGTCGCGTTCGGTTATCTTTATCGTTTTGTCCGCATAGCGGGCCGCGTTTTCAATAACATTTCCAAATGCCCGGGCCAGCGCCATAGAGCGCGCATAGAACTGGGCCGGTTCGTCCGGGAAATCGGTGATGATATTTTTGGTCGGCGCCGCATCGCGCGCAATACGCGTCAGCATCGCGGGCAGCTCGGTCGCCTGCTCTATCTCCGGCATTTCGCCGCGCGCAAACGCCAGGTATCCGTTGACCATTTCCGTCATGCGGTCAATGTCGCGCAGCATGTCCTTTTTCGTTGCGGCACCCGTTTCAACCCCCAGTCTCATGCGGGTCAGCGGCGCCTTTAAATCGTGACTGACCGCGTTTAACATGTCCGTACGGGTGCGGTTATATCGGTCCAGGCGCTCTTTCATCTTTATCATGGCGGATGCTGCCTCGCGTATTTCCTTGGAGCCGGTCGGTTCAAAGCCCGGCGCGTCCAGACCGCGGCCAAATCGTGACGCCGCGCGCGAAATGCGACGTATGCTGCGTGTGTGCAGGATTATGAACGGTGCAATCAAAATGGATACAATCAGCAAAGACCCCAACAGCCATATTAAAAACACCTCGGTACTGGTGGAGTATATTCTGTACAGGGTTGTCGCAAATGTCGCGATTTTGCCGTCGTTGGTCGGAATGTCGATGAATATCAGGCGCTTGCCCTTGTCAATATAGATAGACGATGGACGCTGAACGCGACGGGACAGCTCCCCGGCCAGAGGGCCTGCTTCTTTGGAGTCGTTGTCGTTGTGTTTCGGGCGGTTCAAGCGTTCGTTAACCGTGACGTTAATACCGATGCGCTGAGCCATGGACTGGGTTGCGTCCGTGTCACCGCGATCCATAAAGTCCAGCATTGTTGCGATTTCACCGGCCAGACCGCGCGCCATTGTCGAATGGACGCGGTCCCAATGGTTACCAAAAAACACGTTGGCAACGATTGTCAGCGCAATAATCAGCGGTATTAAAATCATTAAAATGGTTCGCCATAGAAAGCTGCGCGGAATAAGTCTCATTCCATATCCTTGTTGTCGGTTCCGGGCGCCAGTACAACCATTTTGTACCCGCGGCCCCGGATTGTGATAATATCTATGTTGGATAATACACTATTTAATTTCGCGCGCAAGCGTTTTGCAACCATTGGTGCGGCCGGCGCGATATTGCCCAGCGGGGTCGTCAAATGAATCAGCAGTTTTTTCTCTTCCCCCGACAGCGGCAGTGTGCGCGGTACGTCCGGATTTTCCGCTGTGCGCACAAAAAATTCATCGTCCGCAAACACCAGGCCCGCCGGCATCTGCGCGGCGCCGTTGTTCTTGCGGATTATGTTGTTTAAGCGCAGCACCAGCTCGCGCAGCTGGAACGGTTTTGCCAGATAGTCGTTCGCGCCGGCGTCCAGGCCTGCAATCGCGTTTTCAGGTCCGCTTAGCGCGGTCAGCATTATTACCGGCGTCGCGTCGCCCATTGTGCGGCGGTCGTTTAAGAAACTTAGGCCATCGCGGCCGGTCATCATTCTGTCCAGCACGATTGCGTCAACCGTTAATTTATCGAGAATTTGGGCGCCCTGCTCGGCCGAGTCGGCGGTGACGGCATTGAACCCTTCGGACCGCAGTCCCGCCGCCAGTGTGCGCCGCAGCATGTCGTCATCGTCAATAACAAGTACCGTTTTGTTCATTATTTCTGCATTGGTTCAACCGCGTACTCGCCGGGCTGAATTGTGCGCATCGCATTGCTGACGCCGTTTGATTCTATGTCGCTGTCAATGGCGGCGCGGAATTTCATGCCGTTGGTTGTAAATTCTGTCTTAAACAGCGCGTATCCTGTTCCGCCGCCGGTCGTCGGCCCCTGCAGCCCCAGAGAATAATAACCGCCCATAATGCCATAGTCTAGGTCGATATAGTCAATGTTCACCATCAGGGATACGTTTGTCATGCCGTCGCTGGTCATGTTGCAGGCAAATTCACGGTTTGACAGTGTCGCCTGAGAGTTTATAGGAACAACGATGTCCATAACGGTCGGTTCGCACCGGCGGTCGATGCCGTTGACCAGAAATTCGTATGTCATGCCGACTGTCGCCTTGGACAGGCCGGTCGAGATATTGACCTGTGAAATCGTGGCCTTGGGTATTTTTACCATGGCGTTGGCGATGCCGCTGCGAACGGGGAAGGATATCCCGGACTGCAGGCAATCGCGCGAGAACGGGTCCGCCTCGCATATATATACGCGCGAATGAGAATTCATCATGAACATATTTGCCAGGCTGTTGAACAGGAACGTGCGAGTAATCTTGTCGTTCAGGCGCGTGCAACCAAAGTCGCGGCATATAACCATCGGGCGCGACGCAAACGAAACACCCGGGTGCATGTAATATTCCGCCGCCTGGGCGTCCAGGATTGCCTGGTCGTAATCCAGACTGTCGGCGCGGTTCATAAATTCCGTTTCCGGAATGAAATTCGGGTCGTCGGGGTACGCATAATAAGACTGTACCGGCGTTTCGGTATAGATTGTCTGAAGGTTGTCAAGCATAACCTCCTCGGCGCCATGCGCCAGGCCGGTGCAACAAATTGCAAGGATTGCCGTTAAAATAAATCTAGCCATATCAACGCCTTTTATTCTCTCTTGAGAAATATTAGAACATTCGCCATATGCGTGTCAAAGCAAAAATATTTTTATTGAAAATCAAAACTCATTTGTTCTATAAGTAATGTAAAGAATTTATAACGAAAGGTGGAATGCATGGTCGATATCATAATCACAGGTGAATCCGGAAAGCTGCACGCCGTGTATCACAAGGCGGCCGCGCCCGCGGCGCCGCTGGCGGTGGTGCTGTCGGGGAATCCGCGTCAAAAATATCATATGAACGACCGCGTGTCGTATGCAATGTTTCGTGCGTTTATGGATATCGGTTTTTCTGTTCTGCGCTTTAATTATCGCGGCGTGAACGATTCCGAGGGGGCCGTCGGCACAACCGCGGACAATATGCTGGATATCGCGACCGTAATCGACTGGATTCAAAATCACAACGAGGACAGCGACAAAATATGGCTGGCAGGACACGGTCTGGGCGCGTGGTACGTGTTGCAGGCGATGATGCGCCGGCCTGAGGTGTCGGGCTTTGCACTGGTCTCGCCAGATGCGTCGATTGCTGATTTTGCGTTCCTGTCGCCGCGCCCGAACCGCGGACTGTTGCTGCAGGGAACGGCCGAATCCGACGATGCGAAAAGTTTCGGCACTCATTTGACCCAGGTGTTGAAAAAGCAGGCCCAGATTGATTTGGAGACAATCCGTGTCCGCGGCGCCGATGCAAATTACAGCGCGCCGGCGGACCTGCGCCAGATGTATAATGATTTAAAGGCCTATGTCGGTCGCGAAAACGCCGAAGACAAGTTGTTGTAAGCCATGCAGAACAATACAAACGACAGATTTTTTGACCCCAGCATTCCGGATGACATGGCGTCGTCCATTCGGCCGCGCGCCCTGTCCGACTTTATCGGGCACGAGTCTTTGAAACAGAATCTGGGGGTGTTTATTTCCGGTGCGCGTTCGCGGTCCGAGGCGATGGACCATGTCTTGCTGTACGGTCCGCCCGGGCTGGGCAAGACGACGTTGGCGCATATTGTGGCAAACGAGCTGGGGACGAATTTCCGCGCGACGGCGGCGCCCATGCTGACAAAGCAAGGGGATTTGGCGGCGATTTTGACGTCGCTGGAGCCGATGGACGTTTTGTTTATCGATGAAATTCATCGTCTGCCGACGGCGATAGAGGAAGTGCTCTATTCCGCGATGGAGGATTTTAAGCTGGACATCATGCTGGGCGAAGGGCCCAGCGCAAAAAGCGTTCGCATTGACCTGCCGCCGTTCACTTTGGTCGGCGCAACAACGCGGACGGGACTGCTGTCCAATCCGTTGCGTGACAGATTTGGAATTGATTTGCGCCTGTCGTTTTATTCGCCCGAAGACCTGGCCAAAATTATTCAGCGCAGCGCCAATATTCTGGGCACGCCGATTGACGACGCAGGGGCGTTGATGCTGGCGCGCAGTGCGCGCGGCACGCCGCGTATTGCAAACCGCCTGTTGAAACGTGCGCGCGATTTTGCGGCCGCACTGGGCAAAAGCGAGATTTCAGCCGACACGATAAAGACCACCCTGTTCCAGCTGCATATTGATGAAAGCGGCCTGGACGAAATAGACCGTGAATACATGACGACAATCGTGTGCCATTATGCCGGCGGGCCGGTCGGTATTGAAAATCTGGCGGCGGCCCTGTCGGAACCGACGGACACGATAGAGGATGTGATAGAGCCGTATCTGATGCAGCTGGGCTTTATTCAGCGCACGCCGCGCGGGCGCGTTATAACGGATGCGGGGTACAAACATTTGGGGCTGGAAAAATGACGGCGCATAAATTTCCGTTTTCTATTTGCTATGCGGATACCGATGCGGGCGGCATTGTGTATCACGGCCGCTATATTGAAATTGCGGAACGTGCACGCATGAACTGGCTGCGCGGGCATTTTGCCGCGCCGGGCGACGTCGGGTTTGTGGTGCGCGCATTGGCGGTGCGGTATCTGGTGCCGCTGCGCCTGGGTGACGACTTTGTTGTCGAATCCGAGATTGTAAAACGCGGCGCGGCCAGTCTGGATATAGAACAAAAGTTCGTGAAAGACGGCGACGTTTGTGCTATAATCAATTTAACTGTCGCGTATTTGGGGGCGGATATGCGTCCAAAGCGCATCCCGGACAGCATTCTGGGGGCGACGGAATAAGTTTTTAATATCATAAGAAGGAAAGGAATATGACAAACAATTTTTCATTGTTATCTTTGTTCACGGCCGGCGACATAATGACGCTGGTGATATCGTTGCTGCTGGTCGCGGCCAGCGTAATGTCCTGGGCGATTATTATTGAAAAGTTCCGCCTGTGGCGTGCGCAAAAACGCGCCGCGGCGGTTAAAATTGACGACCGCGATCCGGAATTGTCCGTTGATCGTATAATTCGCCCGTTTGACCGTAATCTGTGGTTTTTATCGATGGTGTCGTATGTCGCGCCGTTTGTCGGTCTGTTCGGCACCATATGGGGCGTTATGGATTCTTTTGCGTCAATCGGCGTAAACCAGTCCGTGTCAATCGGCGTAATCGCACCGGGATTGGCGACGGCGCTGGGAACGACCGCACTTGGGCTGATTGCGGCGGTGCCGGCGGCGGTTGCGTATCAGTATTTTACACGTCGCGCGGACGATTTGTATGACGGCCTGATGGACAGGGTTCGTGAAAGTCGCATAAAAAAATAAAACGGGGGCAAAAAGACATGTCTCGTAATGGACGCAGAAAAGCAGACGCCGCAATATCGTTAACGCCGATGATTGATATTATGACGGTGCTGTTGGCGGTGTTTATGGTAACAACGCCGATGATGACGACGGGTATTGACTTGAACCTGCCGAACGCGGGCAGCTCCGCCCTGACCGGCAACGACCACGCCATTCAAATCAGTGTGGACGCCGCGGGCCGCTATTATCTGGGCGATGTTCAGATGACCCGGGACGAGGTTGTACGGCGCGCCGTGGCGATGCGCGGTGAAAACCCACAGCTGACGATTATGATAAACGGCGACCGCGCCGCGGATTATGGTGCGGTTATGTCCGTTATGGGTAAATTAAAAGACGCCGGGTTCCAGCGCGTCGGCCTGCGCACACAGTTGGACAAGTAATTGCGGATATGAAAAAAATTAATCAATTTTCGTCGGAAAACATGCTGATGTCCGTGGGCGGGCATCTGGCGTTGGTGGCGATAATGGTGACCTCGTTCGCCATTGTGGTAGAGCGTGCGCGTCTGGTCGCGCCCGACCGGGTTGAGATTACGGAAATCGACTTAAGCGCCGTAAAGGTGTCCGGTGACGAAACGCGGCTGTATAACACGGCGGCGGCAAACAGCGACGTGCCGGATGCGGCGCCCGAAACGCCAAAACCTGCTGAAACGCCGGTCGCCGCGCCAGAGCCGATAACAGAACCATCCATGGCGGAGCCCGATCCCGCGCCGGAGCCGGAGAAAAAAGCGGAACCGGAACAACCCAAAGAAGACAAAAAGGTTGAAGATTTGCCAGCCCCGCGAAAGCGTACGGTGGTGCGCGTAAATCGTGAAACGGTGTCGCTGGACCGCACGCTGACGATATCGGTTGTCGATGCGTTGCGCGTGGCGATGACGCGCTGTTGGACCATTGATACGACGCGGGCGGACATTTCGGATATACGTGCGGTGGCGCATTTAACCATGCGCCCGAACGGCACGGTTCGCGATGTCTGGTTCGAAGGGGCCTCCGCGGCCGAGACGGACCCTGCATTCGCATATGTTCTGGATACCATTCGCGCGGCGATAAACGTGTGCCAGCCGTTTCGCATGCTGCCGCCGGGCGAGTTTGCCAAGTGGGAGAAGATACAGCTGACCTTTTATCCGAATCAGGGAAAAGTTATGTAAAAAATCCGCCACATGGCGGATTTTTTTGTGTAATTATACTGGATTGCCGCGGTCGCTGATGCTCCCTCGCAATGACAATGTGGATGCAGAATAAAACAACCGCCCCCGCAGGGACGGCGTGCAGATGCACTATAAGCCGGATTCTGTACTGCCGCGGGCCCAGTCTTTTCACAACCACGCCCGGGTAGCGAACATAATTAATCTGCATTTCGTGTTACCACGAATGTCAAGCCTTCTACCCGCCCCCAATCCTGGGACTGGTCACAGGGGGCCTATTTGAAGTTGCTGCGCATAGAGATTGGCCGTTTCACTCGAACTAAATCGATTCGTCACTGTTCCTCTAATCGTCGGGTTGCCCCGCCCGGTCATTAGCCGGTATGCCGTCCCATGCAGTCCGGACTTTCCTCCAACCCTGTGGGGTCAGCTATGTCCCGCGCATCTTACGCGTGCAATACTAACAGCAATAAAAAAAAATTCAAATAAAATTGCGTAGGCGATATATTTTTTTGCTTGAACCGTTTCCATGATTTTTTCTATGATTAGTATCAGAGAAAAAAAGTGGGGAATTATGTCCAAAATTATACGCGTTTTTGCGTGCTTGTTCACGTTGTTTTTTGTAGGCTCTGCATATGCGGCGGGATATACCTGTAACGATTTAAAGAAATATACGTCGTGTTCGTCCGGGTATTATATGACCAAGGGCGGCACTTATAATGCTACGCCCCAAGTTGGCAATGCCTGTACGGCGTGTACATCGGGATGTACGTGCGCCGGCGGAACTGCGGCGCCGGTGTGCGGCAAGACATGTAGCGCTGGAACTTATTGGAACGGCAGTGCATGTACGACATGCCCCAACGGATATTATTGTCCCGGATTTTCAAATGTTCAAAGCCCGGCGACAAATTACGGGCGTAATGCGTGCCCGACCGCAAGTACGTCAACCGAGGCGGCATCGTCGGCTTATCCGGATGTGTTTTATCCATATAAATCGATATCAGGTTCGGTTGATAAAACGACAACGCCCACCCGCACTCTATTTAAGAATCAGGCGTTTGGAACAGGCTGGGCAACCATCAATGACTGTAAGGCGTCATATAAGTTTTCAGGCGCCGGTGGTTTTGTGTATTCGGATGGTGTGCGCTATAATTCTTCGACCGGTAAATACGATAACTTCTCCGGTGCGGATATATATTATGACAGTGCCAAGGCCGGTTATTACCTGTACACCAAGTACAACGATACATATTGCAATACATCTACAAACAAGATGTTGTATAGAAAGGTCATTTATTGTCCGGGTGGCTCGTATTGTCCGGGCGGTTCGGTTCCACAGTGCAGCACCGGTACGCATAACAACGAATGGGGACGAACAACGTGTCCGGGGACTTCTGCGACGTCATCCGTTTCAACGTGGCATTCGGCGTTCATAGCCGGTGGTGAAACCGCGCGTGCAACAAAAGTCGGGGACTGTTTGGCGCATGATATGGCCTTTACAAATATTAACGGTGGTGCCGGAACACGTCGCTGTTATTATACCAGCGGCAGTGGCACAACCGCGACATATTCAACAAATTGCCATTATTACAAGTACACTTCATGTAATGCCGGGTATTATATGACCTATAACGGGGCCGCAAACAGTACGTCCCAAGTTGGCAACGCGTGTACCGCGTGTGCGGCCGGAACATATAAATCCGCCGCGGGAACCGGAACGTGTACGGCATGTGCGATAGGTTCGTACAGCTCGTCGGGTGCATCCAAGTGTACGGCGTGTACTGGTGGGAAAACAACCACCGCCACCGGCCAGTCGTCATGTGCCGCAACATGTACAAACGCCACCGGGGCCAGCACATGGACCGCCGCATCATGGTCGGCCAACAGCGTTACAAACAAGTGCGCGATTAACACATGCTCTACCGGATACACCAAGGGCGGCACGGCCAGCAGTACCGGAACCAGCTCTTATACCTGTTCGGCGAACTGTAACGCGGTTACGCTGAATGCGACGACAAACGGCGGTTCTGCGAACACGACGGTTTATAAGCGCACCGGTTCCACAACATGGTACAGCAATAATACCTGTTCAACCTCTATAACCAGCATAACCAAACCGACCAAGACACACGCGACGTATGCGGGGCATTATAATACAAGCTCGAACTCCGGCGGGACGCAGTGCGTGACCGCGGCGGGCGCGCTTAGCACATCGACGTCTTGCAACGTGACGGGTTCGACGACGTTTTATGCGCGATACAACTGCAACACCGGATATACCGCCAGCGGTACGACCATCGCCGGAACCTGTGCGGCAAACTGTATCGCCGTAACATTGAACAATACGCAAAACGGCGGTACCGGTGGTACGACCACCCTGTACAAGCGTGTGGGCAGCACGACCATATATTCCGACAACGCCTGCTCCACGGCGTTGACGTTGGTCAAGCCGACCAAGACAAACGCGACGTATGCGGGCCATTACAACACGACGGCCACATCGGGCGGAACGCAGTGCGTGACATCGGCGGGCGCATGGAATTCGGGCTTTAATCCGACAGGTGCGACAACATGTTATGCACGATACAACTGTAATACCGGATGGACGGCCAGTGGCACAACGATTGCCGGCGCATGCGGTGCGACATGTAATGCGATTACAATGAACGCAACGCAAAACGGCGGCAGCGGCACTGCAACGACGTTGTATAAAAAGTCCGGCTCCACAACGTGGTACAGCAATAATACCTGCTCTACGACGATTACCACCCTGTCGTCGCGCCCGACCAAGACACATGCGACATATGCGGGACACTATAATACCACAGGTGCATCCGGTGGAACGCAGTGTGTAACAGCGGCGGGCGCGCTTAGCACATCAACGTTATGCAACGTGACAGGCGCAACCACGTTTTATCCGCAGTTTACATGTAATACGGGTTGGACCAATGCAGGTACGCGTATTGCCGGGACCTGTACCGCGACAACGAATACAATAACGCTGAATAAAAACGGTGGTACGGGTACCTGTGGCGGCCAAAGCAGCACAACAAGCGGCAGCACGACATGTACCACGGGCAGTACCAAGTCTTTGCCGACATGGGACAGCAGCACGTGTAACATAACCAACGGAAACAAGATATTCAAAGGCTGGTCCACCAACAGCAGCGCAACCAGTGGTTCCACGTCCATAACATGTCCGACAGGCGCCACGACATACTATGCCGCATGGGCAACACCGACATGCAGTGCGACGAACGGAACGTGCGCGATGACCACCCCCAGTGGTAATGCACCGCGCGCTACTATAACCTGTAATACGGGATACAGCCAGTCCGGCGGTACAAACCGTACATCCAGCTTTACCGTCACAGGCAGTGCGGGCGGAACGTCAGTGTCCGGCACATGTTATGCGGTGACAAGTACGGTCAGCTTTAATTTGAACGGTGGCAGCGGCAACCAGCCGAACAATGTTACGGCCACATATGGCAGCAACATGCCGGCGCTTAGCACCAGTGCCAACCCGTCACGCACCGGATATACTTTCGGTGGTTGGTATGACACCAGTGCCGCAACCGGTGGTACGCAGTACTATAACACCAGCCGCGGCTCTGCGCGTACATGGAACAAGACGGATGCAAATGTAACGCTGTATGCGCGCTGGACCGTGAACAGTTATACATGCGATGCAAAGTACTATTTGAACGGCACGACATGTACATTGTGCGAAGCGGGATATTCCTGTCCGTCATCACAGCAGACATATACGTACAACGGCGGAATCCAAGGCCGTACGTATTGCGCGGCCGGTACATATAACTCCGGCACCGGAAATACGTCATGTACGACATGTCCGGCGGGTAAATATTGTACGGGTGGTACAAATAATACGGCATGCCCGGCCGGAACCGCCCGCAGTGCAACCGGTGGTAAAGCATCCGGCGATTGTACCACGTGTGCGGCCGGAACTTATACCAGCACGACCGGCCAGACATCATGCGCCAGCTGTGGTTCCGGATATTATTGCACGGGCGGCTCTAACCGTACGGCATGCAGCTCGCTGACAGGGGTGTCGGTAAGCGGCGGCAGCTATACGTCCGTGTCGCCATATAACGCCAGCACGACGTGCCGTTATACCGCACCTACTCCGCCCAAGCCCACAAATTGTGCCACAGTATCTGTAAATCAGGTGTCCTATACCGGCAGTGCATGGTCGCCCAGTACGTACAATGTAACGGCCAATACCGGATATCATACATCCGGTAGCGGTACGGCCAGCCCGTCTTGTCCGGCGAACACATATACTGTGGTTTATAATAAAAATAACACCAGTGCGACAGGTACGACCGCGAACAGCAGTCATACATACGGTACCGCTAAGGCGTTGACATCCAACGGATACTCATTAAGCGGATATACGTTTAATCGCTGGACGACGGCGGCTGACGGAACCGGGACCAAATACACGAATGGTCAAAGTGTCACAAATCTGACAACGACAAATGGCGGAACGGTAAATCTGTATGCCCAATGGTGCCAGAATTGTGCGACCGTATCCAATGGCTCTTGTTCGCTAAGTGTTGCTGATGGCACATGTAAATATACAACCAGCTGTAATTCTGGCTATACAATCAGTGGCAATGGTACGCGTAATCCGACCTGTACGGCAAACGGATATACCGTAACCTACAAGGCCGGCGATGGCGGCAGTGGCAGCGACCAGACGCAGTCGGTAACGTATAACGCAGACTTTACAACCAAGGCGGCAAATACGTTTACCAAGGCAAATGCGACGTTTGCCGGCTGGAGTGCCAGCAGTGGCAGCTATACATCGGCGAATACATCGTATAAGTATACAACGGTCGGTAATGTTACGTTGACCGCCACTTGGAACTGTAACGCCGGATATACGCTGAACAGCAGCACAAGAGCATGTGATCCATGCGCGGCGGGTATGTATAAGGGCTCGGCAGGCAATGGTGCATGTACAGCGTGTACCGGACGTACTAAATGGAGTGCGGCAGGCGCAAAGGCATGCAGTGATGTCGGTGCCGGGTATTACACCACGGGCTGCAACACCAGCGGCAATAACTGTACCGGCCGTACGCAGTGTTCGGGCTCCACATATTGTGTAAGCGGTGTTCGGAACGACTGTCCGGCGGCGGAAAGCACCTGGAGCCTGGGGACGGGAACGGGTTGGTCGGCGGTCACCAGCTGCTTTGAAACAAAGGCGGCCACAGCGGTTAGCACGTACTGCAGCGAGGGCCAGCTGAAGAAAAATGCTGGTTCGGACAGCAAATGGCCGACAACTGCCAGCATATCTGTCGCGTTCAAGGCAAAAGCGGGTTCGATAGTATCCGGTCAAACATGCACGCAGTGCACCGGCGCGACATACAGTGCGGGTGGCACGGCGACAGAATGCGCCGCCTGTCCGACAGGGTATGCGTCAAACACAACGGCGGGCAAGACGGCCATAGGCCAGTGCCAGGCGTCATGTGCGGCGGGATATGCGGTACAGACTGCGAACGAGGCCTGCAAGATAGTCGCCAGCGGTTATCAGACCGGCACGCACACCGTCAGCTATGGTTCCAAAACACCGACGGCGGCGGACAGCACCAGCCCGGCGGTGGGAACATGGTACAGCTGTCTGACGAATTATAGCGCGTCAGGCACGGCGGCCGCAGACCATGATGCGCGCAGCGACTGTAAAATAAGCTGCGGCGCCGGTACACGGATTGCGTCTGCGAACGCGACCAGCTGCACCACCCCCAGCGGGAACTGGTACGTCGGCGCGCACAGCGTCGCGGCAGGCAGCACATCGTCGGTCAGCAGCTGTCTGACGAACTATACAATCAGCGGTACCGCGGCGGCCAACCATGACGCGGCGTCGGACTGCAAGATAAGCTGTGGCGGTGGTGCGTATATTGCCAAGGCAAATGATACATCCTGTACGAATGTCGGGGCGGGATACTGGGCGGCGGCCGCGAGTGTGTCGCAAGGAAGCGCCGGCAGTCGTACGGCATGTGCGTCGGGCCTGACGACAATCGGGTACGGCGCGGGCGCGGACGAAGCGGCGGATTGCGGGCATATCCTGCATCTGGGCGACAGCAAGCTGTATCTGCGCAGTACGAAAAAGACCACGCCGTCGTTAAATGTAAAGATTGGCGACAGCACGTTCTATGGCAACATGAGTACGGCGACAAAGGGCAAGTTGCGCGTCAAGAAAGACAGCACAACCTACAGTGTTCACGACGACAGCATGTAACAGAAAACGCCCGAAACGGGCGTTTTTTATTTAAGAAATAAAATGCGGATTATTTGCCGGCGCCCTGGCGGCGTGCCGCGGCCAATGCCCGGCGCAGTGATTCTTCGGCGATTTGGCGGATTTTTGGCGCAAATGTGCGCATGTTCATGGTGTCGGCAACGCTGTCGGCGAAAAGTCTGGATATATATTCGATTTGGGTGGGCGCAACTACGAAAATGTCGCTGGTTATGTCGGAAGTATTTAGCTGCTGTATAGGTTCTTTCATAATAATCCTCCCCTGTTGGTATAATTTTCCTATAATTGCCCCTTGCATGCGTGCCTTGTGTTCATTATATCATAAAGTGCCTTGACCGCAAGGCGCAAAATTGCTATCGTCTGGCAGATAATAGAAGGAAAAACAAACATGTTAAACGTTATAAGTAAATTTTTGGGCTCGGCCAATGACAGATTGGTAAAGTCATATGACAAGACCGTGTCCCTGATTAACGATTTGGAGCCGAAATATCACGCGATGAGCGATGATGAACTGCGCGCTCAGACGGCAGAGTTGCGCGCGCGTCTGGCGGCCGGTGAAAAAGAGAAAAACATACTGCCCGATGCGTTCGCTTTGGTCCGTGAAGGCGCCCTGCGTGCGGTCGGCATGCGCCACTTTAATGTTCAGATGATTGGCGGTATGGTTCTGACCAACGGCCAGATTGCGGAAATGAAAACCGGTGAAGGTAAAACACTGGTTGCGACGCTGGCGCTGTTTTTAAAGGCACTGCACGGCAAGGGTGCACACCTGATTACCGTCAACGACTATCTGGCGTCGCGCGACGCGGAATGGATGGGGCGCGTGTATAAGTTTTTGGGCCTGTCCATCGGCATTATTCAGCACGACATGTCCGATGACGAGCGCCGTGCGGCATATGCGTGCGACATAACATATGTAACGAATTCCGAGCTGGGGTTTGACTATCTGCGCGACAATATGAAATTTACCAAAGACCAGCAGGTTCTGCGTCCCCTGTTCTTTGCGATTGTTGACGAGGTTGACAGTATTTTGATTGACGAGGCCCGCACGCCCCTGATTATTTCCGGCCCGGCCGAGGATACCAGCGAACTGTATGCAAAGGTTGACGCGGTTGTCGCACAGCTGGGGGCGGACGATTTCAAGAAAGATGAAAAAGACCGTCATGTGACATTGACCGAGGCCGGTGTTGATAACGCGACGCGTATGTTGAAAGAAGCGGGTCTGCTGGTTGGCGACAATTTGTACGCTTCGGAAAATGCGACGCTGGTCATGCATATTCAGCAGTCGTTGCTGGCGCATCATCTGTATCAGAAAAATGTAAACTATGTCGTGCGTGGCGGCGAAATTTTGATTGTCGATGAATTTACGGGCCGTGTCATGACGGGGCGTCGTTTCGGCAAGGGGCTGCACCAGGCGATAGAGGCCAAAGAGCATGTGACGGTTCAGCCGGAAAACCAGACGGTATCCAGCATTTCGTATCAGAACCTGTTCCGTTTGTATCCGACGTTGTCCGGTATGACCGGTACGGCCATGACCGAGGCGGCGGAGTTTGAAGAAATTTACAAACTGCGTGTTGTGTCCATTCCGACCAACCGTCCGGTTTCACGTATCGATCATCATGACGAGATTTATCGCAACAAAGATGAAAAATACGCGGCGATTATAAAGCAGATAAAGGAATGTCTGGACAGAAAACAGCCTGTTTTGGTCGGTACGGTGTCGATTGAAAAATCCGAAGAGCTGGCGGCGGTGGTTCGCAAAGAACTGGGGATAGAGCCGGCGGTTCTGAACGCAAAGCATCACCAGTCTGAGGCCAAAATCGTATCCCAGGCGGGTGCGCCGGGCGCTGTTACGATTGCGACAAACATGGCGGGCCGCGGAACCGACATTAAACTGGGCGGTAACGCAGAGGAGTTGATTGCCGAACTGGACCCGCAGGCGCCGGATTTCGAAGAAAAAAAGAAAGAAATCTATGCGCGTATAGAGGCAAACAAGAAACTGGTGCTGGATGTTGGCGGCCTGTATGTTATCGGTACGGAGCGTCATGAATCGCGTCGCATCGACAACCAGCTGCGCGGACGCGCGGGACGCCAGGGCGACCCGGGCGATTCCAAGTTCTTTTTGGCGCTGGACGACGATTTGATGCGCATATTCGGCGCGGCGCGTCTGAACGGAATGTTAACGACGCTGGGGCTGAAAACGGGCGAGGCAATCACGCACCCGTGGATAACGAAGGCGCTGGAAAAGGCGCAAAAGCGTGTCGAGGCCCGTTATTTCGAATCTCGTAAAGAATTGCTGAAATACGACGACGTTATGAACGAACAGCGAGGCGTTATCTATAAACAGCGCGATGATTTGATGACGTCTGAAGATTTGGCGCCGTTATCGCGAGAGTTAATCGGCGACGTGGTTGAAATGATTTGCGAAAACAACATTCCGGAAAAGTCCCATCCGATGGATTGGAATACGACCGGAATACATGACGCAATGTTGCGCACGTTCGCACTGGATATAACGGATATTGAAAACTGGAAGACGGACGAATCCGTTTCCGAGCGCAAGGCGTACGATGTTCTGTACAACCTGGCGATGCGTCGCTTTGACGGCCAGGCGACCAAATACGGCCGCGAATTGATGCAGACTGCGTCGCGCCAGATGATGCTGGGGGCGCTGGACGCGGTGTGGAAGCGTCACCTGCAGCAGATGGATTATCTGCAGACGGCAATCGGTCTGCGCGGCTATGCTCAGAAGAATCCGTTGTATGAATACAAGCGCGAGGCGCTGGAGCTGTTCAAAAACACAATCAAGAACTTTAAGATTATGTCGGTTGCGTATATCTGCCGAATGGAGCTGACGCGCGAGGATGTCGATGCCCGTCAGCAGGAACAGGCCCAGCATGACGCGGAACTGAATGCGGCCGGGGCCGCGGCGGCGGAATCGCGCCGTAATGCCCCCTGCCCGTGCGGTTCCGGGTTTAAATACAAACATTGCTGCGGCAAGCTTAGCTAAACAAACGGCCCCCTTTTTACGGGGGCTGTTTGTTTGTGTGGCTGTCAACCAAAAAATCGTATTTTTCGTAAATATATGGTTGCCCCGCCACGGCATTTTTTGCTATTTTTGCGACATGGAAAATCAATTCGTACATCTTCGCACACATTCACGTTTTTCCGTTGGAAACGGGACACTTACAATTAAGGCTATTCCGGCGCTGTGCGCGGCGGCCGGCATGGGGGCGTGCGCGCTGACCGATACGAATCTGATGTCGGGCGCGGCCGAATTTTCGGATGCTATGCCCAAAAACAAGTTACAGCCGATTATCGGCATAGAAATTTCTTTGAACCATCATACGGCGGACCCGAAAATTTTACGGATGGAGTCACTGTCGCACATCGTGCTGCTGGCCCAGAATCACGAAGGGTATCTGAACCTGTGCGAGCTTAGCCGTATTATGTATATGCGCGGCGAAAATCATCATCTGGGGCCGTATATTTCATGGGGTGAACTGACCGCGCACAGCGCCGGTCTGATTTGCCTGTCGGGGGCGCATACGGGGCCGCTGGGGATGGCGCTGCTGAACAATCAGGAGGCTGCCGCGCGCACATATGCAACGCGCATGACAGAGATATTTGGTGACCGTTTTTATATCGAGATTCAGCGTCACGGTCTGGAGCCGGAAATAAAGACGGAGCCCGGATTCTTGAAAATCGCGCGTGATTTAAATATTCCGATTGTCGCGACAAACGACACGTGTTTTGCCGCCGACAGCGACTATGAGGCCGCGGACGCGTTAAGCTGCGTTCTTGGCCAGACCAAGGTTATCGACCCGTCGCGTCCGCGCAAATCGTCCGAACAATATTTCAAATCGCCCCAGCAGATGGCGGAGCTGTTTTCGGATTTGCCGGAGGCGGTGGAAAATACGGTTATAATATCCCAGCGTTGTGGATTCATGGTAAATGTTCATGAAAAGCCGTTGCTGCCGCGTTTCGGCGACGACTTGGAGACCGAGTGCCAGATGCTGCGTGACAACACGATGAACGGCCTGGCCGAGCGGTTGAAACAGCATAACATTACGGACACCAAGCCTTATTACGAGCAGGCGGAATTTGAGCTGCAGGTTATTATCGGCATGGGATTTCCGGGGTACTTTCTAATCGTTGCCGATTATATCGAATGGTGCCGCAAGAACGACGTTTTGACCGGGCCGGGCCGTGGTTCCGGTGCGGGCTCTATTGTGGCGTGGGCGCTGGGTATTACACACGTTGACCCGTTAAAGTACGGCCTGCTGTTCGAGCGATTCTTAAACCCCGACCGAATATCCATGCCCGACTTTGACGTTGACTTTGAGCCGACCGGTATCGAGCGCGTTTTGGCGTACATATGCGATAAATACGGCCATGATTCCGTATGTCGAATCATCACGTTCGGCAGTCTGCAGGCTCGTGGCGCAATTCGTGATATCGGCCGCGTGTACAGCATGCCCTATTCCAAATCCGACCGTCTGTCAAAGCTGATACCGCAGGATGCCAAAACGTTGAAAGACGCGGTGGGTTCGTCCGGCGAAATACAGGAAATTCTGGACAATGACGAGGATATGAACAAGGTCGTCCGCGTCGCCCAGGAATTGGAAGGCAGTCTGCGCAACCTGGGCCAGCATGCGTGCGGCGTTGTTATCGGCGACCGCCCCACGACAAAAATTGCGCCCGTTTACCGCGACCCGGCCAACCCGTTGCCGTCGTGCCAGTTCGACGGACACTATCTGGAATCAGCGGGACTTATTAAGTTCGACTTTTTGGGGTTGGAAACGCTGGTCGTGCTGAAATACGCGACGCGCCTGATTCAGCAGACGCGCGGAATCAATATCGACCTGGACAAGATTCCGACAGACGACGCAAAAACCATGAAATTATGGCAGGCGGGCCTGACAGAAGGTATATTCCAATTCGATGCCCCGTTTGTTCAGCAGACCCTGCGCAAGATGCACCCGACCAGCTTTTTGGAAATATCGGCGTTGAACGCATTGAACCGACCGGGGCCCATCGCATTTATTCCCCAGTTTATCGCCCGTATGCACGGCGAGGAGGAAATCGAATACGTTCATCCAAAGGCGGAGCCTATCTTAAAGGAAACGTACGGCATTATCGTGTACCAGGAACAGGTGATGCAGCTGACGCGCGCGCTGGCCGGGTTTACCCGCGGCCAGTCGGACAACGTGCGCAAGGCAATGGGTAAAAAGATTATCAAGATGTTGGACGAGCTGGAGGGCAAGTTCTATGAGGGCTGCGAGAAAGAGCAGACCCTGGACCGTGCGACGGCAAAAGATTTGTGGGAAAAGTTTAAGGAATTCGCAAAGTACGCCTTTAACAAATCGCACGCGATTGCGTACTCTATCGTTGCGAACCAGTGCGCGTATCTGAAGGCGAATTATACACCGGAATTTTTGGCGGCGTCCATGTCCAGTAACCTGAATGACACGGACCAGCTGGCGGTGTTTGTGGACGACGCAAAATCAAACTTTAACATTGCAATCGTTGCGCCTGATATTAACAAGAGCGAGTCGCTGTTCACCGTTCAAAACGGGAAGATAGTTTACGGTCTGGCCGCGATTAAGGGGGTCGGAACCGCCGCGACCGACGCGATTGTCGCCGAAAGAAACGCCAATGGAAAATTTAAAAACTTAACCGATTTCGCAAAGCGCTGTGCGCCGATTGTGAACAAAAGAATTTTGGAGGCTTTCGCCAAGGTCGGCGTTCTGGATTCGCTGGAGTCGAACCGCGCGGCGATATACATGAACGCCGACGCAATATTGTCTTATGCGTCCAAATCGCGTGACGGCGGGAATACGCTGTCGCTGTTTGCAAACACGGTCGAAGACGACGTGGCCGAAGACCGCCTGCGCAAGAATCTGCCAAAGACGGCGCCGTGGACATTCTCGCAGCGTCTGGAAAACGAATTGTCGGCGCTGGGGTTCTATATTTCCGCGCATCCGTTGGACCAGTACAAGCATTTGATTCAGCGCGCCGGAATCGCAACCAGTGCGACCCTGGAAAATATGGGCGACAGAAAACCGGTACAGATTGCCGTAAATGCGGGCTCTTTTTCGCGTCGTCGTACCAAGACCGGCAAGGATATGATTACCATTGCCGCCACCGACAGCTACGGCAATATTGACGCGGTGGCGTTCGGTGAATCCGCGGCGGCGTTTGCACAGATATTGTCGTCCGACAACGTGGTGCTGATTTCCGGCAAGACGTCCTTACGCGACGACCGTGTGTCGATATTTGTGGATTCGATAACACCACTGAACCAGTGGGTGGCGAAAATCGCAAATAAAATAACGCTGGACATATGGGATGGCACCACGCTGCCCGATGTTAAAAAGGTGTTGGGCGGTCTGGGGCGCGGACGCGTTCGGGTTCAGTTGAACCTGCATACGGGGGACAAGATTGCGACGCTGGCCCTGCCTGGTGGTGTGGAGCTGGGGGACAATACGGCGGCGGACCTGATAGGACTTGGGGTAAAGGTTGAAATAGAATGACGAAACATATTCCTGTTTTGTTGGGTGATGTTATGGCGGCGCTGGGGGATGTTCGCGGCATGCGCATAATTGACGCGACGTTCGGCGCCGGCGGATATACGCGTGCGTTTTTGGACGCCGGGGCGGATGTGACGGCGTTCGACCGCGACCCGCATGTGGCGGACGATGCGGCGGCCGTGGCGAACGAATACGGCGCGCGATTTACGTTTATTCCGCAGCCCTTTTCAGCAATGGCTGATTTGACCGGCGAGTATGATGCGATTGTTTTTGATTTGGGCATTTCCTCTATGCAGATTGATATTGCGGACCGCGGTTTTTCGTTTCGCGCCGACGGGCCGCTGGACATGCGCATGTCAGGCAACGGGGCCAGTGCGGCCGATTTGATTGCGAATACGGATGTGGCGGAGTTGGCCCGGATTTTGCGTGACTATGGCGATATAAAAAAAGCCCCCGCGTTGGCGCGCGCCATTCGGGATGCGCGACCCCGGACAACCATGGAACTGCGTGACCTTATTTACAATCCGCGTGATATCGCACCGGTGTTTCAGGCGCTGCGCATTGCGGTAAACGATGAAATGGGCGAGGTTCAGCGGGCGCTGGCCGCCGTGCCGAAATTGTTGCGCGCAGGTGGCAAATGCATTTGTGTGACGTTTCATTCGCTGGAAGACAGAATTGTAAAAAACACATTCCGCGCGTGGACGACCGCGCCTGGCGACCCGCGCATGCCGGTTGTTGCGGCGGCGCCGTTTTCGGCGATTGCGCCAAAGACCCCGTCGGCGGCCGAATTGGCGCAAAATCCGCGTGCGCGCAGTGCGCATATGCGCGGCGTTATAAAATCATATTGACGGGGCGACGGCATATTTTGTACGATTTGCTAAATACTATGAAAGGAAAGGATTTAAGGGTTATGAAAAAGTCTTTATTGACCGCATTCTCGGCATTTGTGATGGCGATTTTGACTCTGCCGGCGGCGTGGGCCGTATGTCCGGTATGCACGGTTGCCGTTGGCGCCGGACTTGAAGGGGCGCGCCTGCTGGGGGTGGATGATGTGATAACCGGAATTTGGGCCGGCGGACTAACGCTATCGTTGTTTTTCTGGACGGCCGGCTGGTTGAAAAAGCGCGGCGTGACCAGTGTCTGGTGGCAGATTGTCGCGCCGCTGGTCGTATGCTATGGATTGCTGGCGGCGGTGTATCTGATGCCGGGCGTGACGTTTGGCGCCCAGACTTTGTGGGGTGTTGACAAGTTCCTGCTGGGCATCATTGTTGGTACGGTCGCGTTTTATCTGGGCGCGCGCTGGTACATTAAAATAAAGCGCGACAATGGCGGGCACGCACGTTTTCCGTTTCAGAAAGTGATTGTGCCGTTAAGCTTTTTGCTGGTCGCAACGGTTGTGTTCTGGCTGATAACGAAATAAAAAAATTAGGGGTATATATCATGAAACGTACAAGCACAAAGAAACCGGCGGCAAAAAAGCTGACGCTGGAAGAATTGGTTGAACAGGCCGATGCGGCAAAAAAAGTCAATCCGCTGGATTTGTCCTCGGACCAGGACTTGTCCATCGCGCTGATGAATCTGATTTCGTTGGAAGAACACTTTTTCTTCAGCGGTGCGAAAACACGCAAGACCGGCTTTTACGACATGATTAACACCGTACGTGAAATGCGCAAGGAGCTGATGGAACGCATCGTTCAGAAATCCAGTGCGGAAAACGGAGAAGTTTGGTGCATATCCAAGCATCTGCTGGCGGCCTCTATGCGGTTGATGGAGGTTGGTACAAAGGCTCTTGGCGCCGGCAATACAAAAGACGCATACGCCATGTTTGATAAGGCGTACGACCTGTATTCCCTGTTCTGGGGAATTAACATGAATCTCATTGATTTGACCGGGGTTCAGCAGACCGTGCCGGAATTTTATGCCGGTGCGACAAAAGAATGCAAGCTGAAATCCGCGGCAAAGCCGTCGGCCCCCGCAGATACGACTGATGCGGGTGCTTCGAAATCGACGGTTCGTCGTTTGGGCAACTGGGTGAAAAATGCGGTGAATTGTTGTATAGAATAAAAATTCGGTATTGATTCCGTTTGTCGAAACGTGATAGAATACCAACAGAGAGAAGTAAATTTGAGCATTTGTTCTGCGCAAATTTTTAAAGTTTCATTGTTTGTTGCTGCATTGATTGGCGGTGGCAATGTCTTTGCTGCCCAGGCGCCAAATCCGCGCGGTGGTGCGGTATCCGCCACAACAACGACGGCCAGTGCGCGCACCGACGGCCGTGATGTGCGCCGCGGTACCGTTCAACAGGCGCCGTCCGCAACCGTATCACGCAGTGCGACGC
Organism: uncultured Alphaproteobacteria bacterium; assembly: GCA_947175875.1. GTDB lineage: Bacteria > Pseudomonadota > Alphaproteobacteria > Rs-D84 > Rs-D84 > Enterousia. The sequence goes on from CAMWON010000004.1 coordinate 108,817, forward strand.
GTCGTCCGGCCACAACGGTCAGCCGGGCTGCAACGGGCAAGACGTCAACCGCGGCGTCAAATGTTTCTGCGCGCAGCGCGACGGCGACACCGCGTACGGTGGTAACTGCAGCGCCGATATCTCATACAACGACAGGCCGCGCCGCATCGTCACATGTTGTGCGCAGCGCAACCGGCGCATCGTCTGCGCGCAGCGCAACACCCACGAACGTATCGCGTGCGGCAACGGCGCGTGCGACGGCTGTGTTTGATGATATTTCGGCCATTGGCGGCGGATACGCCGCATGCCGCGAGGCGTATGCCACATGCATGGACCAGTTTTGCGCCAAGGCGAACGATACGTATCGTCGCTGTTATTGCAGTTCCAAATTTACGGAATTTCGTGACACGGAAAACGCACTGGACCAGGCAAAGACCCTGTTGATGCAGTTTGAGGATAATAATCTGAACGCAGTTGACAAGACTGCGGCAGAGGTTAATGCGATGTACAGTGCCACGGTCGGCGAATTGGCAATTAAAAAGGATACCAGTGCGGCCGCAAATACACTGAATGAAATCGGCGACCTGCTGTCGGGAAAGAAAAAGGCCACGACATCCAACAGTTCGACAACGTCTTTGGGGATTATGTCGTTTGATTTTACTGAAGATGTCGATGATATATGGTCCGGCGGCGGCAGTTCTATATTCAGTACCTCGTCGGGCGAGGATTTAAGTCAGCTGGAGGGACAGAAACTGTATGATTCCGCCAATTCACAGTGCTTAAAAATTATTGCGGAATCATGCGAAAACAATGCGGTTCTGACAATGGCGCGCAGTTCTTATAGCATTCTGATATCCCAGGACTGCAACGCATATGAAAAGAAAATAAACAATCAAAAAGAAGCGGTAAAGCAGACGGTGCGCCAGGCGGAAAAGATTTTGCGCGATGCGCGTCTGGAGGAATATCGTGCGCACAATTCCGCCGATGTCAATGAATGTTTGGACAAGGTGCGCACCGCCCTGACGCAGGATACGGCATGTGGTGCAAACTATAAAAGATGCTTGGACTACAGCGGTGTTTATATCGACCAGAATACCGGCGATCCGATTTACAGCCCTCGCCTGTTCCAGCTGGTTGAGCAGATAAATCTGGACGGTTCGTCAGATGTTCTGGGACGGAACGCACAATTTAACCAGTTCCTTGACTCAAAGAAAATGTTTGCAACAACCGCGCTGGATTCGTGCCGTGATATTTCCGATATTGTTTGGACCGAGTTTAAGCGCACGGCCCTGATTGAAATCGCCCAGGCCCAGGACGCCAAGATAGAAGAAGTAAAGATGTCGTGTGTCAGCACGATGGCCGATTGCTATGACACACAGTCGAACGCCCTGAAAAGCTTTGACAACACGACGTCACAATATTCCGGTGCGACCGCCGCATACGCCGCGCGCACCATGTGCCAGGACAAGGTTGCCGCATGCGCCGCATTATATGCAGGCGCCAACGATGTCCAGTGCCAGTTTGACAACAACGGTCGCCTGACAAACGGCGCGGTATGCGGTCTGACCGCCTTGGTCAGCTTTGTGCAGACGGTTGACGACGTTCGTGTGGCCGAGGGGTGTGCGACGGCGTTGGAGAACAAGCTGAAGGATACGTGCACGCCGAAAACCGGCGACAAGGGGTATCCGTGGAACTGTCGCGGAATGTCACGCGAAGAGCTGACAACCACAGTTCGTGGCTATGCACAGATGTATTGTGCCGATCCGACGACACAGACTTTGGCGGCGGAAACGGAAACCACGGTCAACAAGGCAATAAACGATTTGTATGAAGAGTTGGATTACCAGCTGATGGAGACTTGTGAAGAGCTTGACGGATACTGGCTGGATCGTGACGCACAGATGTATAATGGTCTGTCAGGGACATTATTGACTGCGTTCTATGCGAATGTGTTTGGTGGACGCCAAAATACGGATGAGCTGTCGTGGGGACGTTGTGTCCAGAATGATACGCAGATACAATGTGAAAACTATAATAGTGGTAAAGATAACAAAGTTGCAACGTATGACAGACAGAAGGACGAGTGCGTTTTCACAGATGAATGGTACAAAATGAAATGTGAGACCATGCAAGGGTATTATGAAAACAGCGTATGCTATGTTGCCAAATAACTTACTGCGGTGGAAAAATATGAAAAATACATTCTTGGTGTCTTTTGCAGTGTACAGCGCCTTTGTTGCCGGAGCAGTAGCGGGTGGCGGGAATAATGTTTCGCAATATATCGGTGATTGGGGTGGCGGCAAATGGGCCGTGTGCGGGCAGCATACACTGAATTCCAATAATGCGTGCATAGGCGCCACAAGTACTTGTGCAAATCGAGCGATGTTTGCGCGCAATTATACCGATGAATGGGCGGTCCAGATGCTGGTTGCGATGAAGGTGACCGCAAATGGTGCGCAATTTTGTCCGGTTCAGGTAGAGGGAAAAAATAAAAACAAAGGCAACGCATGGACCGAATATGCGGCGGCCGGCTCTAATTGCGTATGGTTGTGCAAGGCGGGCTTTTCCGGTGACGGCTGTACGACTGAATTAAGTGCCGTATCGTCGTGTGATCCGACGCCGTTGAAGGCGAGCAACTATTCCAGTATCGGGCGTATCGCTTCGGGCGCAAATATTGAAGACAGCGTTGCAATGTTTGCTTTTAACAATTATAACGGCTGTGGTGTTCATAAGGGCCAGGAACACGATATCATTCTGGGGGTAACGCGTTGGACGCCCAGTGGACATGGTGCTTTTGTTCAACAGCTGATTGTTCGTGCGGAACGCAGCGGCTGGAAACATATGGACTCTTGGGCTACAATATATCCTGCGGCGGGTGCCACAGAAATTTTAGTTTGCAAGAACGGATATAAACCAAATGCGGCCGGTACGGATTGTGATGAAATAAATATGAATGTGTGCGCCCAGGCGCAGGCTTGCTCTGGTTGGTCAAATGCAGGATTTGATGAAAAACAGCACGTTATGGTTCAGGCGTCGGGGCAAACTTGTTATGAGTTTAGATGTGCGCAACAAGGGTATGCGTTTCAATCCGCTGCGGACAGGACGTGTGTTGAATGCTCTAGCAGTCTGCGAGATGGCGCACATCCGGTTAGTGGGTTATGTGTAAAATGTGAAATTGGTAAAATCTTTAATAGAGAAACCGGAGAATGCGCAGATGCGGACGCGTTTAACAAGTCTGATATGCAGTATGGCAAAGGAAAGAATAAGAGTGCTCAGTCGGATATTACCAAGCAATGTTGGACTTTTTCAATTCCAGAGGAATATACGGTTTGTGTAAAGACCGGAGGCGGTCAGACATCGCCATCGTCGGACAGTGGTTCGGTGTCGCGTGCCGCGCGTCAGCCGATACGTCGATAAAGAGCATAAAAAAATCCCGCCGTTTGACGGGATTTTTTATGTTATTCTTTTTTTATGCGGCGCCGTTCAAGGTTTTCATAAGCTTCATTATCATTTGGCGCGTTTCGTCGTTCGGCAATTTCCAGTACAGATTGATAAGTTGCAGTGACTCGTTCTTGCCCAGCGGATCGTTGGCGGTCTGTTCCGCCACATGTAATGGCCGGCCAGATCTTGTCTCTTCGGGCATGTTGCCGGGCAGACCACTGAAAAAGAACGATACCGGCGTTTCCAAAAGAGTGCTGAGTTCAAACAGGCGGGCCGCAGAAACGCGGTTGCCGGCCGTTTCATATTTTTGAATCTGCTGAAAAGTGACCCCGCATTTTTTTGCCAAATCTTTCTGGGATAATCCCATCATGGTTCGACGTAGTTGCAGTCTTTGTCCGATATGTTCATCTACGGCTGTCGGGGTAAATGCTTTACCGCTCATTTTTCCTCTCCAATGCAAAATCTAATATATGATATTTATCCTATTTATACATGTTTTCTTTTTCTTTTGCAATCAAAAAACTGTTGTGATATCGTTCGCTTTGAATTTGAAAAACAGGGGAAAAGCATGAAAAAACCAGTTGTTTTATGCATTATGGACGGGGTTGGAATTAATCCAAATTCAGCGCATAACGCAGTGGCGATGGCAAATATGCCATTTTTTGACAAATTGTTGAAACAGTATCCGCATTCCGTGTTGGAGGCCAGTGGTCCGGCGGTTGGTTTGCCGGTGGGGACGATGGGAAATTCAGAGGTCGGTCATATCACAATGGGGGCCGGTCGCGTGGTAAACCAATTTCTGCGTCGTTTTCAGATTGAAGACTGGGATAAAAATACGGCGTTGCGGGACTTTATCGCCGATGTTCGGGCGCGTGGCGGCATTGTTCATTTTGCCGGCATGATGTCCGACGGGCGCGTGCACTCCAATCTGGACGACATGTTGCTGATAATGCGGCGCGTACTGGATGCGGGGCTGCGCGTGTGTATTCACTTTATTGCGGACGGGCGCGACACCCTGCCCCAGTCTGCGCCGGAATACGTGGCAAAGATGCAGGCCGAGCTGGCAGCTTATCTGGCCGACGGGCGTGCGTTCTTTGGAACGTTGTCGGGGCGTTATTATGCAATGGACCGCAACCAGAATATGGACCGCACAGAGCTGGCGTTTGATGCGATTGCGTGCGCAAAGTCAGAATTTGTCGCGCCGACGATTGACGCGGCGCTGGCGGATGCATATGGCCGCGGCGAAACGGACGAATTTATCAAGCCGATTGTTATCGACGGCGACGTGGCGATTACGGACAAGGACGGTTTTTTGTTCGGCAATTACCGCAGTGACCGTGCGCGCCAGATTGTTCGTGCGATGCTGAAAACGGGTGCACGCATGTTGTGTTTTTCCCAGTATGGCGAAGGGCTGAACGAACACTGCCCGGCCCTGTTGCCGGACGAGGCTGTTTTGAACACGCTGGGCGACGTGCTGGCGGCGGCCGGCAAAAGCCAGCTGCGTATTGCGGAAACGGAAAAGTACAATCACGTGACATATTTCTTTGATGCCGAACGCAATATTGACTTTCCGCATTCTGACAAGGTTCTGATTGCGTCGCCGGCCGTTGCGACGTTTGATATGAAGCCGGAAATGTCGGCGGTGGAAATCACGGACGCGTTGTTGCCGAAACTGTCGGAATTTGACGTGGTTATTTTGAATTATGCCAACGGCGACATGGTCGGCCATACCGGCAGCGAGTCCGCCACAATCCGTGCGATGGAAACATTGGACGCCCAGCTGGCGCGCCTGGTGCCGGCGGTGCTGGCGCTGGACGGGACGGTGCTGATTACGGCCGACCACGGAAATGCGGAAAAGCTGTGGGATGACGAGAATAATCTGCCTTGGACAGCGCACACGACAAATCCGGTGAATTTCATCGTGGTGTCCAATGAAGAACATGCCGCGCATGACGGCGGCCTGGCCGATATCGCGCCGACAGTGCTTAAACTGGCGGGGGTTGCGGCGCCCGCAGACATGACCGGCAAATCGCTGGTTGACTAAACAAATGCCCCATTCGGGGCATTTTTATTTCTTGTGTTTACAGCCCTTATATTATATACTCAAAATGTCGGTGAGAGTTTCGCCGATGGGGTGTCAGAACCTCTGCTTACGCGTCGTTGATTAGTGGCGCAGTGCGCCTGTTTTTATATCGCGACGAAAAATAAACTCCTGAACCGCGGGTCAGGAGGGTTGCGAATATATTGAATAAGCACACAATTCGTAAGATTGTTCTGAACCTCCTGGCCACTCAAGTTTTGAGTGGTTTTTCATTTCGAAAAATAATTTTTAACGGGGCAACGACAATGTTTAGGGATGTGACGGTGTGTCTTTTGGGAATGCTGTGTTGTGCGCCGGCACTGGGCGCTGATTGCAATATTGGGGAATACACAAATGGTGATGTTTGCACGGTGTGTCCTGAGCCATATGTGCACAGTATGCCAAATGCGGACGGTGTAAACGATTGCTATTTGATAACGGCGGCCGGGAAATATGTTCCCGCCGCTGGTATGACGGAGGTGGCGTGTCCTGAGAATCATTATTGCCCAGGCGGTATTCCTGTGTTCTATGGCCGTGCGGACCGATTGCGGCGCATAGAATATATCAAAAGTACAGGCACGCAGTATATAGATACAGGGATTTTGTTGGGCTCGGACATTGATACGGAAATGGTTTTTGAAAACGGGAAAATAAGTCTTGATAATGCGATTTTTGGTTCATGGATTTCAGAGAGGCATTATTGGCTGAATGGTTATAATAACATGGCCTATATCAGATATAATGATTATCATCCGGTTGCCGAGGCCAAAGGGCATTTGCCCGCGGATGTCAGGCTTATATTGGGCGTGCGCCATGGCGATTGGATTTTGGATGGTAAAACAATATATTCAAATTCCGGGGAATTTGATGTAGACAAACCCGGATATTTATTTGCGGTAAACGGCAGTACGGGTGTCAGATGGATTCATAAGTCTTTAAAAGTATACTCATTTACACAATGGCAAAAAGACAAAAAAGTAATTGAATTGATTCCGGTATATGATTCTGTAAAAGACGAATGCGGCATGCTGGATTTAGTGACGGGCAAATTGTTTGAAAATGTCGGTACGGGAAAATTTGAATGCGGCGCATTTGTGGATGATATCGTTGGTGCCGGTGGTGCGGCGTCATGTGCGGCGGCAACTGATAATGTCGCGCCATATTCGCCGGCGGGGACCGAAGATATGTCGGACTGTGGGCGGGTATTGCGTTTTTCCGGTAATTATAACCTGTATCTGCGCAGCCGGCCGCGCACCACGCACAGTTTAAAAGTAAAAATTGGCGGCAATATATTTTATGGCGACAGTACCGATAAAGAATGCGGACGTCTGCGTGTCAAATATAACGGGCAGACCATGTCAGTGTGCAATATGGATTCGGATGTTTAGTTTTTACAGCGGCGCGCCTTGAAAAAATCGCGCAACATTTGGGCGGATTCCGCGGCGTGGTCCGGTATTTGCGTAACGCCGGGGAGCCACAGGTGACGGTCTGTGTCAAATATGCGTGCATTGGTCGTTATGCCGCCGCCCTTTTCGTCTGTGGCGGCAAAGTATATGTGGCGCATGCGCGCAAAGGATATCGCAGTGGCGCACATTGCGCACGGTTCCAATGATACGTATATATCGCATTCGTCCAGAAATTTCCGCCCCAGTTTTTTGCACGCCCGATTGATTGCAACGATTTCCGCATGCAGTGTCGGGTTCTGTTTTTGCTGCACCTTGTTTTCGCCGCGCGCGATTATTTTCCCGTCACAGACAATAACTGCGCCAATTGGCACGTCGCCATGTTCGGCGGCGCGGCGGGCTGAAATTAAAGCTTGTTTCATAAAATCCATACGTTAAAGTATATGGCATGGATTCAAAATTGCAAATTATTTCCGGGGAATTTCGCGGGCGTAAATTACGCCTGCCGGCGGGGGCGCGGCCGACGCAAAATCGTGCGCGCATCGCCCTGTTCAATGTTATGCAGTCCATGGGGCTGCAGCCCGGCATGGTTTGGGACGCATTCGCGGGCAGCGGCGCGTTCGGAATTGAATGTCTGTCGCGGTGGCCGGAATGCAACGCGGTGTTTTCAGATTTGGCGCCGACCACGGTGCGCGGCAATTTGGCGGCGATGAATATCGGTGTGCGCGCATCTGTTGTGGCGGGGGACGCAATGTCGTACGTTGGCAAATATGGTTCGGCGGCCGATTTGATTTTTGTTGACCCGCCATATGCGGACGCGGATGTGGGCGCGACATTTGTAAAAAAGGTCGGCGCGGTTGCGCGGCCGGGCGCGATACTGATTTGGGAGCAGGACGGGCAAAGCGCCACCCTGCCCGATTTAACGGTGTGGGAAATTGTGCGGGACAAGCAATACGGGCGCGCGCGTTTTCTGTTTTTATGTAAAAAATAAATAAAAACCTTGATTTTTGCATGTTTTTAATAAATAATTGCGTTCGCGCGGCACCCTTGGAGGTCGCGTGAAACATAAAAACATGCTATAAAAGGATAAAAAATGGCAATAAACTTGAATGCAGAAATTCGCGCGAATACTGGCAAGGGGGCCAGCCGCAGCATCCGCAATAATAAGAACGTCCCCGCTGTTATCTATGGTGAAAAGAAAGAACCGGTGGCGATTGTTTTGGACGGTCATGATTTTGACATGTTGCTGAAACGCCCGTCCTTGCGGACAAAACTGTTCCAAATCAAAACTCCGAACGGCACCGAAGATGCCATGCTGATGGATATTCAGTATCATCCGGTAACCGACGCGGTTGTTCATGCGGACTTTAAGCGCATTGACGTTAAAAAGCCGGTCAACGTTGTCGTTCCGGTTGAGGTTATCAATGCTGAAACATCCAAGGGGCTGAAACTGGGCGGCGTATTGAACTTTGCCGTACGTAAGGTTGCCCTGCGCGGTTTGGTTGACGCGATTCCGGAAAAAATCACGGTTGATTTGTCGACTTTGACAATCGGCGACGTGGTTCACGGAACAGACTTGGTTCTGCCGGCCGGCATTGAACTGGGCCTGCACCAGGCGGAATTGGCGTTCGTGACAATCGGCGGTAAGATGCCGGAAGAAGCGGATGCGGCGCCGAAGGCGGCAGCAGCGGCCGCGGCACCTGCAAAGAAATAATATTTTTTGCAAACGCAAATCAAGTCGCCCCCGCGTGGGGCGATTTTTTCGTGTTATTTTTTTCCTGTGGTCTTGAAATGCTTTTTCGTGTTCACTATATCTGAGGCAAACAGAGTTATAAGGAGTGAAAAAATGGGAAAAGTATTAGGTATCGACTTGGGTACGACTAATTCCGCCATGGCATTCATGGATGGAAACGACCCCAAGATTATCGAAAATGCCGAAGGTCAGCGTACTACACCGTCTGTTGTTGCATTGACGGCCAATGGCGAGCAGCTGGTTGGAATTACCGCCAAGAACCAGGCGGTGACAAATCCGGAAAATACAATTTATGAAATCAAGCGTCTGATGGGCCTGCGCTATGACAGTCCGGTGGTCAAAGAAATCGCGGCGCGCGTACCGTATAAAATTGTGCGCGGCGACAATGGCGACGCGTGGGTTGAAATGGAGGGCAAAAAGTACGCCCCGTCCCAGATTTCGGCCATGATTTTGGCAAAATTGAAGAAAGATGCCGAAAACTATCTGGGGGAACCTATTACGGACGCTGTTATTACCGTGCCGGCATACTTTAACGATTCCCAGCGCCAGGCGACCAAAGACGCGGGCCGTATCGCGGGCTTGAACGTGTTGCGTATTGTTAACGAGCCGACCGCGGCAGCGTTGGCATATGGCTTGGAAAAGGACAAGGACGGCATTGTTGCCGTGTATGACTTGGGCGGCGGAACGTTCGACGTGTCCATCTTGGAAATCGTTGACGGCGTATTTGAGGTAAAATCCACAAACGGCGATACCCAGCTGGGTGGTTCCGACTTTGACGCACGTATTTTGGAATATCTGATTTCTGAATTCAAAGGCCAGACAGGCATTGATTTAAAGAACGACAAACTGGCGCTGCAGCGTTTGAAAGAAGCTGCGGAAAAGGCAAAGATTGAACTGTCGTCCAAGACGTCGACCGATATCAATCTGCCCTATTTGACGGCGGACGCGACGGGGCCGAAACACTTTAACACAACGCTGACGCGTGCTAAATTGGAATCGCTGGTTGACGATTTGATTCAGCGCACGATTGAACCGTGCAAGAAAGCGCTGGCGGACGCAGGTATTGAAAAATCCCAGATTAACGAGGTTATTCTGGTCGGCGGCCAGACACGTATGCCGAAAGTGGCCGAGGTTGTAAAGGAATTCTTTGGCCGTGACCCGCACAAGGGTGTGAACCCGGATGAAGTTGTGGCCGACGGTGCCGCGATTCAGGGCGGTGTTCTGAAAGGCGACGTAAAAGACGTTCTGTTGCTGGACGTGACGCCGTTGTCGCTGGGTATCGAGACGCTGGGCGGTGTGTTTACGCGCCTGATTGACCGCAATACCACAATCCCGACCAAGAAGTCCCAGGTGTTCTCGACCGCCGAAGACAACCAGTCGGCCGTGACAATCCGTGTATTCCAGGGTGAACGTGACATGGCGGCGGACAATAAGCTGCTGGGCCAGTTTAATTTGGAGGGTATCGCCCCGGCGCCGCGCGGCATGCCACAGATTGAGGTTTCTTTTGATATCGACGCGAACGGTATCGTGCATGTGTCGGCCAAGGACAAGGGTACCGGCAAGGAGCAGACAATATCCATTAAATCCGACGGCGGTCTGTCCGAAGACGATATTAAAAAGATGGTTGATGAAGCGGCGGCAAATGCCGAGGCGGACAAGAAAAAACGTGCCCTGGCGGAGGCCAAAAACAATGCCGAGGCCGCAATATTCGGTATCGAAAAATCCTTGAAAGAACACGGCGATAAAATCAGCGCCGATGAAAAGCAGGCGATTGAAGACGCCAAGAAGGCACTGGCGGATGAGCTGGCCAAAGCTGACGCCACGGCGGAAAGCCTGAAAGAAAAGACCGACGCTTTAACAGAAAAGGCGATGAAGCTGGGCGAAGCGGTTTATAAGGCGGCCCAGGCCGAACAGAATGCGGGCGCGGCCGGTGATGCTCCGTCGGAAGACGGTACGCGTGACGCGGATTTTTCTGAAAAGAAATAATCGCCCGTTTATGATAAAATCCCTCCCCTGTTTGCGGAGGGATTTATTTTTTTTATCATAAGTATTGACAAAACATAAATTGTGTACTATATTATTTATGAACAGAAGCAATTTGAAACCAACCAAGGAGAGTTGTAATGCAGATGGAAATAAAATCTTTTTTGAACGACATTAAGTTCTTTACGGAAAATATGGTGTCGGTTCGTTTTATGTTAAATCAGACCGATTATGTAATGAATACAATGCCTCGTATTGACGCATGGCGCAGGGGTGTTGTCGTATTGTCGCCGCGTTCCCCAAAGGCGGCGGAAGAATTTAGAAAACGTTTGGCACAGTATAGTGGTGTCGAAGTTGTGTCGCAGAATCTGACACAGCAGCAGAGCGAGGTCGTCTTTAAATGCAATGCGGACAATGATATCGTGTTGCTGTTGGGTGAAGTTTTGAAACAGCAAAAATTGAAAATGCGCAGCAATCAGCTGGACGGTCTGGCCCAGGAAGTCGACCATGCGGTTGAGCAGTTGCCCTATGTTCGCGCCAGCGCATTTAGCCGCGGTGTGAACGCACTGAAAAATCAGATAGAGGTTTTGAAAAACATTAGAACCGCTCATGCCAAAGAGTTGGTACGATAATAAAAATCCCCGCAGATGCGGGGATTTTTAATTTTTGTAATAACAGTTTCCGGTATATGTGCCACTGCCGGTGGAATCGCTGAAGCTGCTGCCCGACGGTATATAACATGATGTGATTACGGTACTGCCCGCGGCGGCGGTTGTTCCATGTGCGCCGCCGGACGCCGGACAGCGCGTGCATCCCGATGTTCCGTTTGTTGAACTGCCGTAATATCCGACGGCGCATCGGTATTCTTTTGTCGTGGTGCAATGTGTGGTGTCGCAGTAATCACGTACCTCGTACCCTGTGGACTTTGCGGTCCATGCGGTCGTGCTGCATCCGTTTGTGCAGCCGCATGTGTAATAGTATACGGTTTTCGAGCCCTCAATCTCCAAACTGTGTGATATTCTGGATTGTCCGGTGTTGCATGTGGGGCAAGACCATATTACGTATGTTTTTCCACTGCCGGGCGAGCTTTTATAGCATGTTGTGCTGCGATTGGAGCATGATGCTGTCGCGCTTTTGGTGCCCATGTTGTCGTATCCTGTTGAGCTGTAATCCGATGGGCATGCGATGTCGATTATGACTGCGTATGCGCCGGTTGTGCCGAAAAAGCACGCGCATCCCAATATTGCCAGTTTTGTTTTCATTTGTTCAATCTCCTGATGTTTTTCGAAATGAAAAACCACCCAAAATTGAGTGGTCAGGAGGTTGGAAACAATCGCTAGAATTGTGTGCTTATTCAATATATTCGCAGCCCTCCTGACCCGTATGGATTCAGGAGTTTGTTTTTCGTCGTAATAGTAAAAACGGCGCCTGTTTGCGCGCCACAAGAACATATTCCGACGCTAGCGTAGAGGTTTCCACACCTCATCATCGGAACACCCGATGACAGTCCCATTATATAATGAATAGTATGATTTGTCCAAATAAAAATCCCCCGATACGGGGGATTGTTTGTTATTTTATTTCGCCGACATATGCGCCGAGCCCCGTCGCCACGCCCAGCAACGGGTCGTCCGGTTCGACATATGCGTTTGATGTTTCGATACCCGGGATGTGCGGGTCCGGAACCAAGTCGCCGTGGTTGAAAAATTCGGCCAGTGCAATTGTCTTGCACTTTCCATTCTCCATGGCGGTCATTACATATGTTTCATTGTTTTCAATGGCACGCACCGCACAGTCTGTCATTGACGCCGCGACAATGCGGTCGGTGGCGGTGGTGTCGCCCGCGCGCTGGAAATGTTCCGGGTATTCCGCACGGCAATATATACCCGCCGCAGACAGTTGGCGCGCAATCATTTCCGCCGCTTTGCCGGAATGGCCACGCAGTGAAATCCCCTCGGATACGACGATGACGCCGTAATCGGTCGGGGCGTTCTTTATGTGTTCTATCAGGCTGTTGACGTCGAATTTTATTTCCGGTATCAATATCGCCGATGCACCTGCGGCCACGCCCGCCTCCAGCGCCAATTTCCCACAGTCGCGTCCCATTGCCTGGACCACGAACCAACGGCGATGGCTGCGTGCGGTCATCAACAGCTGGTCACAGAAATTCGTTAACTGCTGAACCGCGGTGTTAAATCCGATTGTTGCGTCGGTCAGCGGCACGTCCATGTCGATTGTTTTCGGCACGCATATCAGTTTTACGCCGGAATATATTTCTTTAAAGCCCCATGCAAGCGACAGACTGCCGTTGCCGCCAACCAAGACAAGCGTGTCCAGGTTTAATTCTTTGAGGGCGCTGTTCAGTTTTGCGTTAAATTCTTTTAATATCCCCTGGCGAGAGGCCTCTTCAAAATTCATTGTGCCGTCACGGCCGTTGCGCAGAATGCTGCCGGACAGGCGTGCAAATTCCAACGGCATGTTTTCAGGCGTCAATTCCACCGCGTCCGTCGGTGTAGAGTACAGGCCGTCCGTGCCGCCGCGGATTCCGATAACGGACCAGCCGCGCGAATCCGCCGCTGAAACCAATCGCTGAATCACGGTGTTCAGACCACTGCAGTCGCCGCCGGTGGTCATGATTCCAATTCTTTTTTTGTCGCTCATATTCTTTCCTTTTTTTTGCTGGTAAATTATAACACAATTAAGTTGACAAACAAATATCTTTTGCAATAATTTGTCTATTGAAAATATTCATCTTCGGAGATTGCGAAATGGCAAAGAAAAACACAAAAACCAAGATTAAACCCTCTACAGACGATTTGATTGACAATGCAATCGCCCAGCAAAATTCGTGGATGGAAAACCGTCGCGCATTTGCACAGCGATTTTTGAAAAGTTTAAACATATTTGCGCGTCCGAATCCAAAGAAGGCGGATGCGGCCGCCGCCGACAAATCTGAAAACCGTGGGTGGCGCCCGTACTGGTTTCCGATATTGTGCGCATTGGTCGTAATATTTGTTGCGATATGGGTTGCGTTCTTTCATACGACGACGCATCGCGTTATTGTCGTTCCGGCGGTTCCGGATCCGGTGGTGCGCGCCATTGACACGGAAACAAAGCCCTCTTTCGATATTGTTCGCATCGAGCGCGGCGGTCAGATTGTCGTTGCCGGGCGCTGGATTCCGCATCAGAACATTTCTATTTTAATCAACGGCAAAATCGTTGCGACCGAGCGCACAGATTCCCGCGGCGAGTTCGTTTATTCGCCGACCCATCCGCTGGCGGCCGGTAATTACACGATTTCCTTGCTGGGGGTAAATCCGGACGTTCACAGTGAAGACAACGTTTTTGTATACGTTTCGGAACAGGGATATAAAAACTCCATATCCTTGCTGATGACGCGTGACGGCAGCACCCTGCTCCAGGCGCCGACCATGCTGACCGACGGCGATTTGGTCGTTTCCAAAATTGATTATTTAAGCACGGGCCGCATCGTTGTGACCGGCGACGCGATGCCGCGTTTACGCGTGTCTTTGACTCTGGGGGACAAATACATGGGTTTTGCGCGCGTGTCCGACCATCGTCATTTTGGTCTGGGGGCGGATGTCGGCGAATTAAAGTCGGGCCAGGAATACAGTCTGGCGGTGCGCCTGCATGACGGCGACGGTCGCACGATTGCGACAGTGCGTCATAATTTTGTAATGCCGGAAATGACAGGCGACGACAATACGTATTACACGGTGCGCCGCGGTGACTGTCTGTGGATTATTGCGCGCAATTTCCTGCGCCGCGGGGTTTTGTTCAGCATGATTGCCGAACGCAACAATATTGAAAATCCGGATTTGATTTATCCGAAGCAGCTGTTGCAGATTCCGGTGGACGAGTCGAAATAAATGGCAGACGATATCAATTTTGAAGAATCCCAGGAAGATGCGCGCAAAGAGCGCATCCGTCGTCAAAATGCCGAATATTATGCGCGGCACAGGGATGAAATAAATCAGCGCTCCAAACAATATTATCAGGACAACAAACAGGAACTGCGACCAAAACGCAGGGTGCATGAAAAGAAGTATCGCGAAAAGCACGCGGAATATGTGCGCAAAAGAAAGCACGACTGGGATGTCGAGAATGCCGAGCGCTGTGCCAAATATGCGGCGGCCCGTTATCGCCAGTGTCGTGAAATGACCGAACGTGCCAAATTTGTTTGTCCTGCATTTATGTTTTTAACGCGTGTGCGCGCGGAAAGCCTCGCGACCTATTCCATTGCGTACAAGCCCGGCGAACGCGTTGTGCCAAAGGCTGCAAAGTTGTGCGATGCACTGCGTGTCATGGATTCGCGAATTTGCCCGCTGGTGCGCGGCGGCACACAGGAACCGGCGGCGATGGTGGCGCAGTGTCCGATGCGTGGGGCTTTTCTTATTTCCGGGGCGGCCGGCGAAATTGCAAAAATTGCGCAAATACTGCGACAGAATCAAAAATAAAATTGGCGCAAGGCCAATTTAATCTTGGTGCGGGCGAAGGGAATCGAACCCTCGTCTTCAGCTTGGGAAGCTGACGTGCTACCATTATACCACGCCCGCAGTGACCAGTATTTTATCCGGGCGGCGCTTAAATGTCCAGCATAAAAGTATAAAAATATTTGACTTTTGACAAAAACAAATGCATAATAGGTCCGCAAATCCCAACAGATTGCCATTATTGTAAATCCAGTATGCGGTATGCATGTGGAACATCAACCGGCGAGTGTTCGCTCTTGATGTGGTTTTAAATATGTGCTTTTTGGGATTAACAAAGGTATATGAAATATGAATAAAAATATATTGGGTTTGGGATACGAGGCGCTGTTACAGCCTAATGTGACGGTGCGTAAAACCGAATGCAAAACCGTGGCAATAAGTGCAGAGGCTCTGCAGGCCGCAAAGATTAAGTTTTTCGGGCTGGACCGTTTGTTTCAGTCTAATCAAAAAGTGAAATAAAAAAGCAAGGAGTAAAAAAATGGCAACAGTTATCAGATTGGCACGTTATGGTGCAAAAAAGCGTCCGTATTACCACGTGGTTGTGACGGATTCCCGCAATGCGCGTAATTCCGGCAATGTTTTGGAAGTCGTTGGCAAATACGACCCGATGCAGCCGCGCGACAGCGAAAAGCGCGTTATCCTGAACCTGGACCTGGTAAAGGCTTGGTTGGCAAAGGGTGCGAAACCGTCCGACCGTGTTTACAAGTTCTTGGCGAATGCGGGCCTGGTTGCGAAAAAGCCGGTTCCGGTTCAGACGAAAAAGCACCTGCAGTCTGAAAAGACCCAGATGAAGATTAAGGACAAGGCGGACAAGCTGGCCAAGGCTGCGGAAGAAAAAGCAGCGGCAGAGGCGGCGGCTAAAGCGGCCGCAGAAGCCCCGGCGGAATCTGCGGAATAATTTAATATACCCGGGGATTTCCCCGGGTATATTAAAATAGGAGTACTTCATGTCTAAATGTCCATATAATGATTCAATTGAATGCAGTAAAGAATGCCGGCAAGAAGAATTGACGCGTCAGATGAATTTGGCACTGCGCAGCGGGATGTTCTGGTTTAATACGACGCCGCAAGGTGTTTCGTGTTCGGTTAAGCATTGGCAGTGTGCTCGTTTGTTGGCCGCCAATCAGGTACAGCGATAAATGACACAATCCGATAAAATTTTAGTCGGTAAAATCGTTGCGCCCCAGGGAATTCGGGGCGAGGTTCGTGTTCATACATTCACCGCCGCGCCCGCGGATTTTAAGGCGTTGCGAATTTTGGACGTGCCGTTGCGCTTTGTGCGTGCGGCGGGCGCCGATATTGCGATATGCCGCGTTGATGGTGTGATCGACCGCAACGCCGCAGAGGCTTTGCGCGGGACAGAGCTGTTCATTTCGCGTGACGCCCTGCCCGATTTGGATGCCGATGAATATTATCAGGCGGATTTAATCGGGTTTGACGTTGTGCGTGACGGTGCTAAAATCGGCACTGTCGCGTGCTTTCAGAATTTTGGCGCCGGTGATATTATTGAATTGGATAATGGCGACATGGTGTCGTTTAAAGGCGCCGTCGTTGAGATGGAAACCAAAAACATAGTTGTAAAATAAATGCATTTCAACATACTGACCATTTTTCCGGAAATGTTTCCCGGCACGCTGGGCGGCGGGGTTGTCGGTCGTGCGTTGGAACGCGGCATATGGTCATATGATGTGATAAACATACGTGATTTTGCCTATAACAATTATGGCAGTGTTGATGACGAACAGTTCGGCGGCGGCAAGGGTATGGTTATGCGTCCCGACGTTTTGGGGGCGGCGCTGGATTCCATTGAAAAACGTGGGCGCGTGATATATTTTTCGCCGCGTGGTCCGCGACTGGAACAGTCGATTGTTCGTGACTTTGCCGCCGCGCCGGATGCGACATATACGCTGTTGTGCGGACGGTACGAAGGAATTGATCAACGAATCATCGAAGAATATGATATAATGGAACTGTCTATCGGCGATTATATCCTGTCCGGGGGCGAAATTGCCGCGCAGGTTTTTGTTGACAGCACGGTTCGCTTGATAGATAATGTTGTCGGTGGCGGAACTGATGCCACTGCAAATGAAAGTTTTGAAATCGGGGGGCTGGAATGGCCGTTATACACCCGCCCGTCGGCATGGCGTGGACGAAATGTCCCAGAAGTCCTGCTGTCCGGTCACCACGGCAATATCGAACGGTGGCGGAAACAACAATCGGACGAAATAACAAAAGAGCGTCGTCCGGATTTAATAAAGGAAAAGTAAAAGATGAGCATCATTAAAAAAATCGAAGAAAAACAGATTGCCAAATTAAAAGGCGACAAGAAAATCCCGGCATTCAAGGCGGGGGACACACTGAAAGTGCATGTAAAAATTAAAGATGGCGACAAATTCCGTATCCAGGTATTCGAAGGCGTTGTCATTGCGCGCGACGGCGGCAACGGAAACAATGCGTCGTTCACGGTTCGTCGCGAATCTTATGGTGTGGGCGTGGAACGTAAATTCCCGCTGTACAGCCCGGCGATTGAAAAAATCGAAAAGATTCGTATCGGTCGCGTACGTCGTGCAAAGCTGTTCTTCCTGCGCGGTTTGTCCGGCAAAAAGGCGCGTATCGTCGAAGACTTGGCGGCGGCTTCTGCGGAAAAGAACGCGAACAAATAATTTATATTTGTTTTATGCAAATCCCGCCAAATGGCGGGATTTTTTTATCTTTGGAAAATTCGTGGTGCCGAAATATATGGATTTATCAGCGGTACCGGACGATAGTCTGTTTTTTCAACGCTGACATTTATACAATAATCGTGGTTTTTAAAGTCATAGTCCTGGATATGGATATGGCCGTGATAGTTAATAATCGGCGGATTTGCGCCAAATTCCGGCAGCGGTTCATGCGACAGCAGGATGTATAGCTGCGCATTGTATACCGGGTGCTCGAACACCTGGTCGAATCCTGCGTCCTGCCACCAGTTTGGACGATGGCCGCGGTCGTGATTGCCTAGAATCAGATACTTGCGCCCGCGCATGCGTGACAGAATTGCGCGCACGCGTTCTTTGGTCGCGCCAAACATAACGTCGCCCAGCCAATAGCAGACGTCGTTTTTGCCGACGGTCTCATTGTATCTTTCAATTAAGGTGTTATTCATTTCAGCCACGGTTTTAAACGGCCGGTTGCCAAATTGAATAATTTTTTCAGAATAGAAATGCGGGTCCGAGTACACAAATGTCGCCATATATCTACCTCCCCTGGCCGTTGATTTTGCTGCAGCGCGCCTGCAGGGTTTCCAGTGTTGTCATAATTTCCGCCCATTGCGGCGGCACGCCCAAGAATTCTTCCCTCATCGCATCGTAATCCTGCTTGAGTTCAAGCAGGACGGCCGGCGCCGGCCGTAAAGACAGGTCTGCCGGAGAATGTATGGCCGGAATATTTTTTGTTGTGTAAATTTGCTGGTACAGAACCGTGTTTTGCAGCATATGCCGGGTGTCGCGCAAATTTACAAACGGCATCAATGTCGCAACATCATAATAGTGGCGCGACAAGAAAAATCTGTTTTTAGGTTTGCCAATCGTCGCAAAAGAATTTAATGCGAACATTTTATCCCAGAATGTTTGCTCGTACGCAACGGTCGGGATAACGCCCATCGGTTCCTTTGTTGAATACGGTGTAACGGCGCTGTAATTTATCGTATCTTTGTCATATTTTCGCGGAATAATTTCGATGCATATATGCTGAAACATTCTGTTCAATGTCGATTGATACAGGACGTGCAACGTCGGATAAGACGTTTGCTGTTCCGGATTATGCAGTGCGCGCCATTCGCGGTCGTTCGACAGCATAAAGCGCTTGTCCTGATTTATCGCATAGTTTATGCGCGGCATCAGTACGTCAAATACAAATTCCTTGAAATTTGCCACGTGCTTTTTTAGGCGGCACTTGGACCGCGCCATCGGCAGTTCTTCAAACTCGTTCGTAGCCAGGTCGATGTCGTGACTGGCGCGCTGGCATATGTTGTAAGATTTTCTAAGCGTTGCGCCACCTGAAAACACCAATGTGTCAAATGCCGACTTGTCTTCAAACAGTGCGTTAAGAATTTCGCATTCCATATAGTCGCACTCTGCCATAATCGGATTTGGCATGCTTTGAAGAATTTTTTGAGTTGTGGCGCTTTTTATATACATATTTGTTTTATAGTACACGGATAGACTTTTGTCAAGTTTTGTTGATTTAAGAATTTGACATTACCGGCCGACGGCGTTAATATGTAGTCCGGTATGAAAAAATATATTTCTGCATTTTTTATGATTGGCGCCCTGCTGGCTGTAACGCCCGCAGATGCGTATATTGAGCGCGATACCGCGGTTGTGCGCATCATGAACAAGGCCGCCGGCAAGGCTCAGACAATAAAGGTGCCTGTCGGTCGCAAGGTTTCTTTTGAAAAGCTGGACCTGGTGGTGCGCACGTGCAAACAGACGGACCCTTTTCAGGCCCAGGATTTTTTCATGTTCATAGAAATATCGCAGGATTCCAAGATTTTCAGTGGCTGGATGAGCCATAACGAGCCTGGCAATAATCCGTTGCAGCATCCTGATTACGACTTGTGGCTGGTTGGGTGCGAGTAAGCAAATTGTTTGGCTTTGGGGATTAATAAACGCATTAATGGAGAAGAAGAAATGAACTTTATAAAAAAATACTTAAAGATTTTAATCGGCGCGGCGGCACTGTTGCTGGTGTTTGCAGTATTTGTCATGACCCAGCGTTCGGAAAGTCTGGAAACGGCGGCGCTGAAAAAATGGCCTGCCGCATCGATGGAGCGCAGATTGGCGGCGACCAAGATTCTGATTGGCACGGACCAGAATGCAGAGCTGATTGTGCAGTGCATTGATAAAATCGCCGCATTGCCCGATTCCGGTGAAATGGCGGTGCGTGACGCGGCATCACTGTGCTATACAGGGGTGCAGTTAAAGGAAAATCTGTAAAGATATGCGCGGATTTATATTTGCTATTTTTGCGGTTGCGGGGTGCGTATTTTGCGCGCCCCGTAATGATATCGGGGCGCAATATCTGGGTGCGCGATATGTACTTGACCCGTTGGGCGAGGCCGCCGGATATGACCCGGACCCGCTGATACGCGACGATGCGTTCGACTGTACAACATTTGTGGAAACGGCGTTGGCCGACGGCGATGTGGCGCGCCTTATAAAAATCAGATACCGCGACGGCCAAGCGCGATGGGAAAACAGAAATCACTTTATTGAGACGGACTGGCTGGCGAATAACGCCGACCTGTTATGTAATGTCAGCGCGCGCTATGGCGCCGCCGCCGTCCGTCATGTAATTATTGACAAGCGGTCGTGGGCGCGCGTCGTGCACGGCATGGTTATCGATGCGGCGGCGGTAAATGCCGATATTGAATATCTGCCGTATGATAATGTAAAGCATATAAATAACACCGAAGCGCTGATTGTCTTATTTATCGTTGGCAATTCTGAAAAAAATGATAAAATCGCAACAGATATCGCCGTTGTGCATATGGGCTTCTTACTGCCCGGCGGCCGTGTGTTGCGGCATGCGTCGGTTGGCCGTGGTGTTGTTGACGACGATTTTGCCGAATATCTGGCAATGCGGCGAAAATTAAAAAATAATATCGGTATTGCACTGGTGGAAATAAAATGAATACGGACGAAAACATTATCAAGATGGACATGGGAACGCTGCGCGGGGATGCGTCGGCGAAAGACGGTGTTCTGTGCCTGGGGATAGAATCTTCGTGTGATGAAACATCTGCGGCGATTGTTGACGGCAACAGAAACATTTTGTCGCATATCATTTATTCGCAAATACCGGAACACCAGAAATACGGCGGCGTTGTGCCGGAACTGGCGGCGCGCGCGCATATATTGGCGATTGACACTGTCGTACGCCAGACTCTGGCGGCCGCCGGAAAGGATATCAGCGACATTGATGTTATAGCGGCGACGGCGGGCCCGGGGCTGATTGGCGGCGTGTTGATAGGATGGATGGCGGCGACCGGAATGGCCCAGGCGACGGGCAAACCATTGGTTGCGGTAAATCATTTAGAGGGGCATGCACTGGTCCCGCGTCTGCACGCGGCGGCAGCCGACGGCACGGATTTGGCTGCCGGGGTTGAATTTCCGTATCTGTTAATGCTGGCGTCCGGCGGGCACTGCCAGATATTGCTGGTGCGTGGCGTCGGGCAATATGAACAAATCGGCCAGACGCTGGACGACAGCGCCGGCGAGGCCTTTGACAAAGTCGCAAAGATGCTGGGGCTGGGGTATCCGGGCGGGCCGGTTGTTGATTCGCGCGCCCAGTCAGGGAACCCCGCGCGATTTAAATTCCCGCGGCCGCTGTGCGACAAACCGGGCTGTGACTTTTCCTTCAGCGGGATAAAGACCGCGGCGCGCACCATGCTGGACAAGACGCCCGCCCCCTATTGCGATGAATTTATAAATGATTTTTGCGCATCTTTTCAGGCGGCGGTTGTGGACTGCATTGTAAATCGTCTGGGGCACGCGATGGAAGATTCGCGCGTTCGCGCCGCCGCACCGCGCACATTGGTCGTTGCGGGCGGCGTCGCCAAGAACAGCGCCATTCGCGCCGCGATGCAGCGTCTGGCCCGGGCGCACGGCATGACGTTTGCCGCCCCGCCGTTAAATCTGTGCACGGATAACGGCGCCATGATTGCGTGGGCCGGAATTGAAAATTATCGCGCGGGCAAGATTGTGCGCACGCCGGTCGCGCCCCGCCCCAGATGGCCGCTGACAGAATTGTAAATATTGTAAAAGTATGATATAATTTGTCATTATGAGAAAAAATAATCAGGAAGCATATGAAAACGCCACGCGCGGCCTAATCCAAAAGCTGGATGACATGAATCTGCCGCGCGAGCAGCGACTGCGGTCAAAAAATTTGACGTTGGCGTTTCGTGACGCCTTTAAACAAGAGGCGGTAAAGCATGCGACATTTCATGCGGATATCGGATATGACTATCGCTATTTCCCGTATGATTCATACGGATTTTGTCGTGCATCCAGTTTTTCCTTCGTGGCGCTGATGAACAGCAAGGACTGGCGCCTGATGTATATTAACGAAATATGGGCGTACGGTCCGCATTATTTCGTAATGTATATGCCGACGAAGACGCCGTTTGATTTGACATTTGACCAGTATGTGTACGACGGTGTGCCGGTGCCCTATGAATTGGGCCGGCCGACATCGATTGACGGCGACGGGAAAAATGTTATTACGCGGTTTTTGCATGCGACGGGCCTGGATTTTTCCGTTGCGTTAAAAAATATAGACAGGGATTAAAATTATGCAGGCACCGGAACCATTTGTGAAATCAGATACCGTATTCAGCGTGACCGATGCGGCCGCATTGTTAAAGGGTGTTGTTGAAACCGCGTTCCCGTGCATTCGCATTCGCGGCGAACTGTCACAGATTACGCGCGCATCGTCCGGACACATGTACATGACGATAAAAGACGCCGGCGCCGCAATATCCGCAATCATATGGCGCGGCACGCCGGTTAATTTCAGACTGGAAGACGGACTGGAGGTTATAATAACGGGTCGCCTGACAACCTATCCTGCGCGCAGCAACTATCAAATAATCGTCAATGAAATAGAAATGGCGGGCGTCGGTGCAATCTTAAAAATGCTGGAAGAGCGCAAGCGCAAACTGGCGGCCGAGGGATTGTTTGACGCCGCGCGTAAAAAGCCCCTGCCGCGTTTTCCGCAGCGTGTGGGCGTCGTCACCAGTCCGACCGGCGCCGCATTTCAGGATATTCAGAACCGTCTGCGCGAACGCTTTCCGGTGCACGTCGTTTTGTATCCCGCAACAGTTCAGGGCGCCACCGCCGCGGCAGAGGTTGCGGCCGGCATCGAATACTTTAACCGCGCAAAGAACGTTGATGTAATAATCGTTGCGCGCGGCGGCGGCGCGTTGGAAGACCTGCTGCCATTTTCCGAGGAAATTGTCGTGCGTGCCGCCGCGGCCAGTGAAATCCCGTTGATATCCGGCGTCGGACACGAGCCGGACTGGATGCTGATTGATTTTGCCGCCGATTTTCGTGCGCCGACACCAACCGGTGCGGCGGAAACCGTCGTCCCGACCAAGCTGTCCTTGATTCAGGAACTGGACAATATGTGGCATCGCCTGTCGGGCAACTTTACAACGCGCCTGACTAATGCGCGTGCGCGTATGGATTCAATTTCCGTAAAGAACCCGCGCCAGATGGTTATGGAACGGGCCCAGCGTCTGGACGATATCGGGCGCAGCATGGACATAATAATCGGCGCCAAGGTTCAATCCGCCCGCCAGGCGATGCAAAATGCCGCAACATTTCCAAATATTCTGACAAACCGTATGGCCGCATTGGGCCAGAATGTCACGCACATGGGACAAATGCTGAATTCCTTAAGTTATAAAAGCGTTTTGTTGCGCGGATATGCGATTGTCCGCGACGCGTCCGGCGACATAATCGGAAATGCCGCGGCGGCCGAGTCTGCGCGCCCCACATCGATTGAGTTTGCGGACGGCGTCGTTCAGATTTAATATCTGCTTGTATTTATTTCCCCGATAAACTATAATTTATTTTGAGCTCAAATGGATATTGGGTTCGGGGTCGTAAGAAAGCCCATATGTAAGCAATGTGCGCATGCGTACATTGTAATCCGCGTAACAGCGGCGCGTTTGCGCCTTTTGTTATATGCCCTGATGTGCATCCGCACGGTCGGGGAGCCTGTGGTTATAAAACAACGCGGCCGTGGCCGCGCAAAGACCACAGGGGTCATTCTTACATATGATTTTCTTAACTCCCCGACCGCCATTTTACTGGCGGTTTTTTGATACAAAACAAAGGGGAAAAATAATGAAAATCAAAATTATTTTCAGCGCGGCATTGGCTTGCGGATGCCTGATATACGATAACGCAAACGCAACATGCAGTGCAATGGCACTGTCGTCCGGCATGACTTGCGCCCAGGCGGGCGGAAAAACATGTGACGACGGAACGTGTCGTATGTGCTGTACGGAAGACAGTGGCGGCAGTGGTACGACATTGTGCAGCGGTACATACACAACCGACACCAGCACCACCTTTTCAAATTACATGGGCAGCGGGTATATAGAAAAGCGAACATATAAAAGCAATTGTCTGTGCCCGGAACCGGTTGTATAAGGGGGCGGCCATGTGGAAATATTTCGTTTTTTTATTGTTCGCGCTGTCTGCGGGTAATGCGCGTGGGGCGCTGAATACAACATGCGCATACACGGAAAGATACACATCATGTAATGCGGGATATTATTTGAAAGGCAGTTTTTGCGTCGTATGTCCCATCGGAACGTACAAGGACACTGCTGGCACGGCGACCGCATGCACGGCGTGTCCGTCATCGGGCGGAGTTGCAGGCACGACAAAATCAACCGCGTCAACATCCGTCACCGCATGCTATATTCCGGCCGGCACTGAATTAAGCGATGCCGGTGGAAAATACACATATACTAGCGATTGCTTTTACACAAAATAAACAAACCGGCGTGTGCCGGTTTTATTTTATCAATGTGCGCGCCATTGTCAGGGATTCGGGCGTTATCTCGGCGCCGCTGATAATGCGTGCAACCTCGTTTAATCGCGCCTCGCCCGATATTTCGCATACGCTGGTTGTGGTAATGTCGTTTGTGACGCTTTTGCTGATTTTAAAGTGGCGGTCGGCGTATCCCGCAACCTGGGCGGAATGTGTGATTACCAATGCCTGGGCACCGGCGGCCAAACGGTTTAATCTGTTGCCGACAGCACTGGCGGTGGCGCCGCTGATTCCGGTGTCGATTTCGTCAAAAATGAATGTGCGCGCATCCGCCCCGCCGGCCAGCACCACACGCAGCGCCAGCATAAATCGCGCCAATTCTCCGCCCGATGCGGTTTTGTGCAACGCGCCAAACGGCATGCCCGGATTGGTCTTTATCATGAATGTGACGCCGTCAATACCGGCGGCCGACGCATCGATGGGTGCCAGTTCCGCAACAAAGTCCGCCTGCCCCAACTTTAAATCCGGCAGCTCGGCCAGTATGCGCGTACGCAACGCATCGGCCGCGGCCGTGCGTGCATCATGCAACGCCGCCGCGCACCGGTCAAATTCGGCGCGCTTTTGGGACATCTGTGCAGTCAGTTTTTTTAGCTCCGCATCCGAATTGTCAATCGCATTTAATTGTGCCGACATCTGCGACAGCTTTTCCGGCAATTCATCGGCCGGAATACGGTGTTTGCGCGCCGCGGCGCGAATTGCAAACAGGCGTTCCTCGACCTCTTCCAGACTGGCGGTGTCCATGTCCGACGGTGTCAGCGCCCCGGCGACGTCGGATATGGTTTGCGCCGCCTCGTACAGTTTGTCGATTTGTTCCTGGTACGGGTTGGGCGTTGTTTTTATATGCTCCAAAATATGTGCGACGGAATAAACGGCCGCATCCAGCGAATTACCGCGCGGCGCGATTGCCGCCATGGCGTCTGCCAAAATCGCCGCGTCTTTTTCCGCATTCATCATCGCCGCACGACGCGTCGCCAGCTCTTCTTCTTCGCCGACGTGTACATCCAGCGACGTCAACTCCGCAACATTGTGTTCCAAAAATTCCCGCTCTATTTCTGTGCGCGACAACATTTCCGTCAGCTCTGTCATGCGTTTTTGCGCGTCATGATATTCGGCGTATGCGTTTTTTGTCGCGGCGACCAGGTCGGCAAATTCAGGGTTGTTTCGCGCGGCGAAATCATCCAGCGCGCCGCGATGCGTCGCACCGTCCAGCAATGCGTGGTTTGCAAACTGGCCATGAATTTCAACCAATATGTCGCCGATGGCCTTTAACGTCTTTACGGATACCGCACAGTCGTTTATCCATGCGCGCCCTTTGCCGTCCGGTGACAGCGTTCGGCGCAGAATCAATACGTCGTCATCACAATCAACGCCAACGTCCGTCAGGATTTGACGAATGGCGGGCGTAATGGAATCAAACTCTGCCGTGACGGCGGCGCCGTCCGTGCCGCGACGAACCAGGCCGGCATCGCCGCGCGCGCCCAAGGCCAGCGCCAACGCATCCAATAAAATACTTTTTCCGGCACCCGTTTCGCCGGTCAGAACGTTCAGTCCCGCCCCGAATTCCAGATTCAGGCGTTCAATCAATACGATATTCGATATATTTAAACGTGTTAACATATGGGAATTATAGCGCCCGGCGGGACCGTATTTCAAGGGCTTTTATATAATCTCAAGCGTCCAGTCATGCGTCCACAGTATTGCGGCGGATATTGTAAATCCGGGATATATCGCATCCAGCAAATCACGGTATTCCTGCAGCTGGGTTTTGTATTTGTCACTGCGCGCACGTCGGTCCGTGTCGGTTTTGTAATCCAAAATCTTTATTGTCTTTGCGGCGGCGTCAACAATCATGCGGTCGATGCGGCGGCTGATAAAGCGGCCGTTTATTGTACCGGCAACGGGTACCTCTGTCCGGGCGCGCGGGCCAAAGTATTCTGTCAGCCGCGGATATGCTTGTATGCGCGCAATCAGTGCCGCATCGCCGCGTGCGACATCGCCGTCGATTACTATTTTGCGCAGGCGTTCGTGCATGTCGGTGCCGGCGCGGGTTGCAAAACGCATGTCGCGGGCGCGGCGGATAAAATCATACGGACTGGTTGGCATTTGTAATCCTTGTCGGTTCGTTTGCATCGTTGCCGAAAACGCTCCACAGGCGCGCGTACCACGAGTCTGCATTCGGCGCCTTGTTTGATGTGTATCCGAATATATACAGGCGGTCGCGCGCACGCGTCATCGCCACGTATAACAGACGGTAATATTCGGCTATTTTGTCGCGCATTGCGCCGGCGGCGGCCATGTCTCGGCGTGCGGACGGTATTGCGCGCGGCACCCAAATCCATGGGCGCGGCATATCGGTTTCGGAGCCCGGTATCGGAATAAACTTTTCGCCGTCCGGCATGTTTGTCGTGTCGATTAAAAATACAACGGGCGCCTCCAGTCCCTTGCTGCCGTGAACGGTGACGATGCGCACACCGCTGTTTTCGTCCATGTCGCGTTTTATCTCGCTGCCGCCGGTGATAAACCACTTTAAAAAGTGTCGCATTGTGCCGGGCTGTGTTCTTTCGTATGCCAGACATATCGTCAAAAATTCTTCCAGCGGGTCTATTATTTGATTGCCCAGTGCGGCAATCATTTCGCGACGCGTGTCGTTGGAATTTAGAATTTGAGAAAAGAATGTATATGGACCGCATTTTGCCGCCCATTCCATTGCCGCACTTAAACGCGAAAAAATATCCGGGCGCATTGTCTGCAGAATATTAAAAACCGTAACCGTTTTTGTGTCGTCCGCAAGGCGTTTTATCGCATTGGTGCGCGCGGTGCATAAATTTAAAATATCGCGTTCGGTCAATCTGAAAATCGGACTTTTTAATACGCAACATAAACTGTAATCGTCGGCCGGATTAAGGCAAAAACGCGTTAGGTTCAACAGGTCGCGAACCGCAGGAAAATCCGGCAAAACGATACGGTCGCTGCCGGCGACGTCAATGCCGCGGCGTTTGAGTTCGGCGACCAGCGGCGGCGCCAGCGGCTTTCTTTTTTGCACCAGTATCATTATGTCTGACGCGCGACATTCGCCGGTGGAAATCATCTGCTGTATCCGGTCGGCAATCATGGATATGTATTCTGGCACGCCGGCATCTGTTTCCTTTTTTGACACAACCGGATGCAGTTCGACCACGCCGACGGCGTCGCGGCGGAAGCATTTATGCGCATTGTTGGAAAAACCGGTCAACTCAACAATTTCGCGGTCGCCAAAGAAGGTATCGACGGATTCAAGGATCGGCGCCGTAGAGCGGAAACTTTGCGTCAAAGGAATCTCTGATATCGTTCGCATGTTGTTGCTTATTTGGTCGGCAATTTCCTGGCGGCTGGCGGCAAAGGCGTTCGGGTCCGCGCCCTGGAATCCATATATCGACTGTTTACTGTCGCCGACAACGAACAGCGAATGCGGTCGGTCGGCCGTGTCGCCGTCCGTAAAAAAGTCGCCGGCCATCATGCGTAAGATATCCCATTGCTGGGGACTGGTGTCCTGGGCCTCGTCAACCAATATGTGATGCAGACCCAAGTCCAGCTGCGACAATACCCACCCCATTGTATCGGGCTTTGAAAACAGGCGGCGGGTATATAAAATTAAATCGTCAAAATCCAACAGGTTGCGCGCATGTTTTAATTCCATGTATGAATTCGCAAATGCGGCCGCCAAATCAAACATTGCGATGGAATCCCGGGCTATTTGAGTGCTTGCCTCATGCTGTGCCATGGCGTAAACGCGCTCCATCTCCGCTTGGGCATAATCCAGCTTTGCCATGTCTTTCTTTGGCTCTAAATCCTGTTTTAGGTATACACATTTGTATTCTTCAAAATTTATTGACGTATCAATATACTGTTTAGTTTTGTTAATAAGTTCTGTCAAATACTTTACCGGTGTTTTTCGCGAATTTTGGTCCGCGGTGGCGTTTTCGATGATTTTTTGTAATAAAATCGGGTCCGGCGCCACCGGTTCTTTAAAATCGGAAAATAAAAATTTGTTAATCGTATCAATAAAGTATTTGCGATATTTATCAACGTTTTCAACTTGGAAAAACGTCTTGTACTGCCCTGTTAATTCTTTTAACAGGTCGGGCATATAATATTCCGAAACCCGTCCGACGATATGCGCAAACGCATCGGATGTTCGCGGGTTGTTGCCGGCGAATAAAATCATCCGGTCAAAGGCGTCCTGTAACAATACCTTTTGATTGGCGTCGGACACCAAAGTCCATGCAGGCGACAGGCCGGCCTCCATCGGAAAGCGATGCAGAATTTCTTCACAAAAACCGTGAATGGTTTTTATCTTTAATATATCGGGGTTATCGATGTACTTAAAGAATATTGCGCGCGCGCGTTTTAAATCCGCATCTGACGGCGCCTGCGAAAAGGCCACGCCCGTCAGCATGTCGCGCAAATCATCATCGCACGCCATGGCCCATTTGCGCAGCATTGCCAAAATTCTGTTGCGCATTTCACCGGCCGCAGCATTGGTGTACGTCAGGCACAATATGCCGGCATCCGATTCCGCGCGGAACAGTATGCGCAATAAACGCTGGACCAGAACACTGGTTTTGCCGGTCCCTGCATTCGCCTGAACCCATACGTTTTCAGACGGCGATGCGGCCTTGTCCTGTTCCGGTGAAAGCATAGTTTTTTTTGCCATTTATACCCTTGCGTTGCATTAAAGATTCTAGTATAAATTTCATAGAACTTCAAGAATGATATATTTTGCGCGGAGGGCGAAAAATGGAAGCCGGTTTATCAGTTGTTTTTGCGAATAAAATAGTATGGATTGCATGCGGCGGCATGGCGGTCATGATGCTGGCGGCAATCGGGTCGCTGTTTTTTGTGTCGCGCAAATCGCAGAAAGTAATGGAGTCCGTGCTTGGCATCATGTTACAGCCGGAACGCGTAAAAATTCATGACGCGTCGCGTGTTTTGCGCACCCTGATGGCGGACGAAATCGCAAAGATAGAGGCCGGATTTAAAACCATGTCCGACACCATGCGCGCCCAGATTGCAGCTGCAACCAAACTGAACGAGGAACTGGGGCTGCAGAATGAAAAACTGGTCGCGACCGCGGATGCGGCCACCAAGAAACTGGTAACGATGTCCCAGCGTCTGGACAATACCGTAAGTGGACTGCACGACGTTGTAAATTCGGATACGTGGCATGACGTTGAAACGGCGACCGCGCGGTTTAACGAGACGATATCGGAATTGCTGGCGCGCATAGACGCAACATCGCAGGAGGCCACCGCCCGCATAGCCCATATTCAGGAACAGATTGAAGCCTGGCAGGAATCGGGCCGCCAACTGTCGGAGCATTTAACAGCGGAATTTGAATCGAACGGCACGCAAATGAAAGACATGTCCGAACAGTCGGCCGCCCTGCGCGACCAGCTGGGGGCGCTGGCGCAGTCCGTGGCGGACGGTTTTGGCGCGGTAAAGTCCGCGGCGGCGGACTATGAGTCGGTTATGACCGGCAATGACAAACTGCTGGGCGAGCACATATCCAAAATGGAAAACTTTAGCAAACAGTCAAAGAAACAGCTGACTGCGCAGATGAATACGCTTACCAACACTGCCAATGTTGTCGGCGGCCAGGTGCGTCTGGCGGAATCCTCC
Organism: uncultured Alphaproteobacteria bacterium; assembly: GCA_947175875.1. GTDB lineage: Bacteria > Pseudomonadota > Alphaproteobacteria > Rs-D84 > Rs-D84 > Enterousia. Next base: position 139,237 of record CAMWON010000004.1, read on the forward strand.
ATTGACAAGCAGGTGCGCAAGTTAACGGACGCGGTCGAAACACTGATGTCGTCGGCCGCAACAACGGAAAATTCTGTCCGCGGCATATCGACGGAGCTGGCGACGCTGACAAACCGCTTTAACGGCGAGATAAAGGAATTTGCGACAGGCGTCGTGTCCGAGTTGAAAACGGTTTCGGGTGTTGCGAATGTGACACTGGAAAACACCAAGACTGCGGCGGGCGCATTCTCTGAATCTGTGCGCGCAATGGCAACCGGTGTGCGCGAAACGCTGATTGAAATGAATACGGCGCACACCCAGCTGTCGGGCCAGTCGGCCAGCCTGATAAAAATGTCGGCCGAAACAACCGCCCAGCTGCAGCCGCTGTCGGCGTTGATAGAAAAATATTATGCGGCCCTGCCCGATTTGTCGCGCGGCTCGGCCGAGACGACGGAGACACTTGAAAAGATTGTTGGGAGCCTGAATGAAAAAATCAACTTAATGCGCGACACTGTTTCGGAATCGATGAATGCGATATCGGATTCGTCCGTAAAGCTGGAAGACCTGGCGGGCCAGTCGCGCCAGCAGATGATAGATTTAATGGCAGATTACGCCAAGGCCGTGAACACCATGCAGACGCTGAACAAACAGATGATGGTTGCGCGCGCGTCCGCCCCGATGGATGCCATAAAGACGGCGCCGGCGGATTCTTTTGCCCGCGTCAGCAGCCAGGATTTCCTGAAACAGAGTGAAAAGCTGTTTGAAAAGATGCATGAGCAGTCGCTGGATTTAACACGTGCGGCGGGCGCGGAAATACCGGATGTCGTATGGAAGAAATATCATGCCGGCGACAAGACCATATTTTCAAAGTGGCTGGCCAAAATGATGGCGGCGGCGGATAAAAAGCGTGTTCGCGAAATGCTGAAGTCAGATGCAGTGTTCCGTTCCCAGGCGACACAGTTCGTGCGCAGCTTTGACAAAGTTCTGGCCGCGTCGCGCCAGGCGGACAATGCAGACAAGCTGGCGGCGACACTGATAAAAACGGATTTGGGACAGATTTATGCCGCATTAAAGGGGCACGTATAAAAACTTTCTTGTATTCCAACGACGATTGACATATAATGCATATGCCTGCGGGTGTTCCGCAGGTGGGGCGTCAGAACCTCTGCCTTAGCGTCGGGATAAGATTCAACAGGCGCGCATTTTCGCGCCAATTTTATTATCACGACGACAAATATACTCCTGAACGAACGGTTCAGGAGGGTTCGCGGAATATCCAATACGCGACGCAATTCTAAGGATTGTTCTGAACCTCCTGAACCACCAATGTTTGGTGGTTTTTTCATAAAACATCAGGAGAAAAAGAACTATGAAAAAAACATTTTTTTATTTCGGATTAACATTATATGCCGCCGCCGCGCACGCCACATGTCAGACAACGACAACACCGGCACGCTGCGTTGCCAACACGCCCAGCTGCAGCGGCGGGTATTGCACCACCACGTATAAATACATGGCAAGCAGCACGACATGCAAATGCGTAGACGTATGTTGTACGGCGGCGGAATATCAGAAAGGCTGCATATGTCCGGAAAGAATAAACGGCGTACAGTGTGCAAAATATTAAAGGAGCGGCGCATGAAAAAAATTATGATTACGGCGCTGCTTATTGGCGCGCTGGCGACAGGCTATTCTTTTGCTGCGGTCGGCGACTTAGAAATGACCATATGCGCCCCGACAGGAACAAGTTGCAGCTTATGTACTTCGTATAAGTGTAATTCCGGTTATTACGGAACAGCGACATCGGCACTAAGCGGATGCACAAAGTGTCCATCAAATGCAACATGCGCCGGCGGGAACAATTCGACATTTAAATGCAACAAGGGGTATTACAAGAATGGCACATCCTGCTCCCTGTGCCCGTTTTTCAGCATACCCAATAATATGATACAAACGGGTACAACCTCTGGTACTGGCGCAACCGCAATTACAGAATGCTATATCCCGTCGGGAAGCGAATTTTCTGACACCTCCGGCAGCGGTTCATATACGGGCGACTGCTATTACACAAATTAAGACAATCGCCCGTTACGGGCGATTAAAAATTAAACGACAGGGACAGTGTCGTGCTGTACGACATACCCATTTTGTCGTGCAATGCCCCTATTCCGGCATAAATAATTGCATCGTCATCCGGCAGGGAAAGCCCAATTCGCGCATCAGCCTGCAGGCCGCCGCCGTTGTCTGAAATTATTCGGGCGTCATATGTATAATTTATGTCTGTGGTTTTATGCGTATGGCGCGCAATGACACCGGCCCGGAAATCCATATCCTTGGTTTGATGCATAACATTTGAATAATGTGCCGTCAGGCCCACAATCGGTGTTAGCGTCATGTTATACGCCAACAGAAATTTCGGTCCGGCGTCGGCATAAAAATCAGCGGCAAAGCCCGACGGGTCGAACGTTGTTTCGGACCCCGATATTAATGCGGGCGTGGTGAACCGTGCCGCGGTAATGGTAATGCCGGAATCGGCAAACAGATGTGCCGCATCATAACGGATATACGCGTTACCGCCCGCCAGTTTGGCCGAATAATCATCAATGCCGTCCGTAAAAGTCATATCCGCCGCATGAATTGCAACCGATGCGCGCACCGGTTTGCCTGTGCCAACATTCAACCCCGCCCTGATTCCGTATGCATCAATATTTGGGCCGGCGATTACAAAGGGTGCGATTTGCAATGGCGCAAATGCCCCGTCGTCCGTGCGCATTGCGCCGACGTGTCTGTTAAATGTCTGTATGGGGCGCGCCAATGCGCGTGTGTTTATGCGCATGGATTTGTGCATTATGCGATACAGCCCGCGCTTGTCTGTTGCCGCGTCCAGACGTCGCAACAGATTGTCTTCGGGATTTATCGTACGCAGGGTGTTTAAAAACTTGCCCGTGTGATTTCCCATTATTTTGTAATAATCCGTTTCACGCGCCAATTCGGCGTACAAGGCGCCGCCGCGAATCACCGCGCGCAACGCATACAGCGGATTTATATCGTCGGCATGCAGATGCATTGTGCCGCTGCCCGTGACACGCCAGAAAATCGGCGTATTAAAATCAATGTCGGCCAGTTTTATGTGCAGCTCGTTATGACCGACCAGTTCTATCGGCACCGGCATCGCGCGTGACATTGGCATTGAGTCGGGCGACAGAACAATTCCTGAATCGACCAGTACGACTTTATCCGCGGCGGACGATATGCGCCGAATATCCGTCCACTGCAAATCGGCCGCCTTGTACACGATGATATTGTAGTTGTCGGCGACATTTATGTCCGTAATGTCATCGGGCGTGTGAATAATTTGCGTAAAACTGGCATTGGCGCCCAATGTAATTTCGCCGTCAATCGTGCCGCTGTTTTTAATATAAACATCACGGCCGTCCGCGATGAACATATCGCCAGACAAAACGCCATGGTTCTGCAGGTAAGCTGATGCGGTTATGTTGATTTTATCAAAATTCAGGAATGTACCGCCGGTAACGACGGCGCTGTCTGCAATATTCAAGACATCGCCATACATGTTGCTGTCAAAATATTCTGCCATGGCCGGCATCGGTATTAACATAATGCACAGCATGAAATGATGCTTCACCAATCCCCTCATCTCCAATAGAGGTCAGATTAGCATATAAGAATATTTTCTTAAAGTTAAAATTGACGTTCGCGACACATGCGTTGCAAAAAAGCCTGAAGACGTGACGATATTATGGTCTCGTCCACGCTGCATTTTACAAGAAAGTCCATGTCCAGGCCCGCACGCAGAAAATCCATCGGCGTGCACGTATTTGTGACGCGCACACTATTATCGTCGGGCATGTTGGCCCGGCTGTGCGCGATATCAAAATTATTTTCCGGCGGGATAAAATACAGCGTCTTGAATGAATAATCGCGCCCGTAACCGTTCCTCTGGAACCAGTTGCGCAACTGGGCGGCATATTTCGGCTGAATGACGTCATAAACCAGATTCGTGTCCATGTGGTTTAGAATTTCGGATTCCGGAACACCGTACAGCCATTTGGGCTTTCCGGGCGTCCAAAAGGCCTCGTTCACCCACAGGCGCGTCGCCAACGGTGTGGTGCTGAAATATTGTTCGTCGCGGAAATAATATTCACGACCATCGACCTCGCCCGGGCGCATGGGGCGCGTTGTCGCCGACACCAGTTTATGAAAATGCCCCGCTGGCAGATGGTGCTCTATAAAATAGGATTTCCCACTGCCCGACAGGCCACAGCAACACAGAACCGTCTTTTTCATTATCGCCCCCTTATGCTTTTTATATGCTTTATTGTAAATAAAAATGCATTCGGGGGCAACAGCCTAGTTTTTATAATAGCAATTTCCGGTATATTCAAACGAGCCTGTCGAATCACTGGACTTGGTGCCCGCCGGGATATAACACTCTGTTATCGCCGTGGCGCCGGGCCCAGATGTGGTGCCTGCAACGCCGCCCGATGACGGACACGCGGTGCAACCACTGCAGCTGGTTTTTAAATTATTCAGCGTCGCCGTGCCATAATATCCCTTTTGACAGCGTGCGGTTGTTGTCGTCTTGCACAAATTGTTAACGCACGCGCGGCTTTCCAGCTTGTCGCAGCCGCCACCCATATCGGTAGCCGTTTCGCCATTACACAGGGATTCGTCGCATACTATCGGACCGATCGGTTTAAACTTACATGGTTCGCAACAGGTTGGACCATAGTTGTTGCATACCGTCGGGTCCATAGTAGATGTGCAGGTTATGCAATCGACCGGATCGACATATATTGCGTGCACATTTCCTGTAAGCATCATTCCTGTTAAGGCGGCATATATTGTTACTTTGTGTTTCATTTATTCAATCTCCTGTTTTTCGCAATGAAAAAACCACCCAAAGTTGAGTGGTCAGGAGGTTGACTACAATCTTACGAATTGTGTGCTTATTCAATATATTCACAGCCCTCCTGACCGGGTCAGGAGTTTATTTTTCGTCCAAATAGTAAAAACGGCGCCAAACAGCGCGCCATAGGTACATATTCCGACGCGTAAGCAGAGGTAGTCACACCTCACAAACGGAACACCCGCTTGCATAAAAATTATATAGCGCGGCACATTATATTTCAATATAAAAAATCCCAGCGCAATGGCCGGGACATGTTAATCTTCCAAGAAGCTGCGCAATTTTCTGGCGCGCGTCGGGTGCTTTAACTTGTTAAGCGCCTTTTGCTCTATCTGGCGGATACGCTCACGCGTAACGCCGATGTATTCGCCAACCTCTTCCAGTGTGCTGGTTTTGTTGGTGCTCATACCGAAACGCTGGCGCAGAACGGTTTCCTCTTTCGGGTCCAGCTCCGACAAAATCTGTGTAACGATTTTGCGCAGGTTTTTCTGGGCCGCCGATGTAAACGGATTCTTGGCCGTTTCGTCCGCGATGATTTCGATACGGCTGCTGTCGTCTTCGGTGCCGACGGGCGCCTCCAACGAAATCGGCTTTAAGTTGACCTTCATCGCCTTGTGTATCTTGTCCACCGGCAGATAGATAATCTTTGACAATTCTTCGGCGGTCGGATTGCGGCCGTATTTATGCATAAACTGGCGCGAGGCACGCTGAATCTTGTGTATGTTGTCAATCATGTGCACCGGGATGCGAATTGTACGAGCCTGGTCGGCGATACTGCGCGATATACCCTGCTGAATCCAGTTTGTCGCATATGTCGAGAATTTGTTACCCAGGCGATAGTCGAACTTGTCAACCGCCTTCATCAATCCGATGTTTCCGTCCTGAACCAGGTCCGAGAAATCAAGGCCCAGACCGCGGTTGCTGGATTTTTTTGCGAATTTGATAACCAGACGCAGGTTGGCCTCTATCATTTCGCGCTTTGCGCGGGCGGCCTCGGTCTGGCCGCGACGGACCAGTTCCACAACTTTTTTGTATTCCGCGGTCGGCTGGCCGGTCTCGTTGGCGATTGCCGTGATGTCGTCCTGAATCTTTAAGATATCCTTTTCGTGCTTTTTGGCAAAGTTCGCCCAGACGGCATTCTTTGATTTCGCCAGCTTTTTTACCCAGTTGCGGTTCAATTCATTGCCCGCATATTCGGCCAGGAAGTCTTCGCGCTTAATCTTGTTTGCCAGCGCCAGACGCAACAGCTTGCCCTCAAGCCCCATCAACAGCTGGTCGCGCTGGGTCAGGCGTTCCAGAATTTCGGCGTTACGGTCGTCGTTTAAGCGAATCTTGCTGACATGTTCGAACAGTTCCAGACGCATTTTGGCGTATTTCTTTTCCAGCGCCTCGTCCGGTGTATTGGATGTCAACAGATTTTCCAGACGTTTCGCCTGCAATTTCTGCATGCTGTTGAATATCTTTTTAATCTTGGCGAACAGTTCCGTCACCATCGGCATCAGCGCCTCTTCCATAACGGGAATCGGAACACCAGACGTGCCGCGCGGAGTTTCTTCTTTCTTTATTCCGTCTTCCTCGTCGGCATCTTCGTCCTCATCGTCTTCGTCCGATGCGGTGGATTCCTCCAAGTCATCCAGCTCGTCGTCGTCCAGCTCGTCCACATGCTCGACACCTTTGGATTTCAGCGCCTCTGACAATGCGGCCAGTGATTTCTGCTCGGCGTCGCTGGAATACATAACCTCAAGATTCACGATATAGCGCAGGCGAATATCCTCGTTTAACAGCTGCTGATACCAATCCAGCATCGCCTGAATTGTCATCGGGCTTTCGCACAGCCCATATACCATCAGGCGCGATGCGGCCTCTATACGCTGGGCGATTGCAACCTCGCCCGCGGCCGTCAACAACTGAACCGTGCCGATTTGTTTTAAATATGATTGTACGGAGTCCTGGACGCCCAAAACCAGACTGCCGGTCTGGCTGCGTTCCAGCTGTTTGGCAAAATGCTCATAATCGTCGTCGTTGACATCAACCTGTTCGGCGTCCGCGTTTAACAGATTGCGCGTTTTATCGCGCGGCTCGTCCGAGTCGTCGTCATAATATTTTCCCATGTCCTGCGGGAAATTATCCGACTCCAGGATTTCCAATCCCAAATCCTGCTGAAAGAAATCCAGGACTTCGTCCTGTTCTTCGACCGGAATTTCGTCGGCCTCGGTTGCGGCGTCAAAGTCCATCTGGGACATATAGCCAACCTCGGCGGCACTTGTCGCAAGTTTTTGTAAATTTTCCGGCAGAGACTCTATCAACAATCTTGTTGCGTCGTCCAGTTTTTTTGCCATGAACAAACCCCTGAATTTCTAAGGTTATAAAGAATTATTTTTTCGCCTTGGCCACAGCCTCGTGCAGGGCGGATTCGGACACCAGACCCAATACTATCGGGCTTTGAATCTGAATCAAAGAATAGGATTTGTGCGTCTTGTTTCGTACGGACGCAACCGTCGGATTCGTGCTGCGCATCAGGCGTGCAATCTGACCGTCAGACAGCTCTGGATAATTTTTTACAATCCACAAAATGCCACCCAGACGGTTCTGGCGATGCAGTTTCGGCGTATAACCGACGCCCTTTTTATTCTGGGCTTTTTGTGCAACCACGATTTCGTCGCGCAGTGTTAAACGCGCATTCGGGTCCGCTTCGCACTTTTCAATGTCTTCGCGTGTGACCTGGCCGTTCAAAATCGGATTCAGACCCTGGACCTTGCATGTTTCGGCGTCGGCTATGTTCTTAACCTCCAACTCATGCATGCCGCAGAAGTCTGCAATCTGTTCAAACGTCAGGGCTGTATTTTCAATCAACCAAAGCGCGGTGGATTTAGGCATATATGGATAATTCATGGATATTCCTCTTATTGCTGGGGGCAATATAGCGTAAAACGGCCCTGATTTCAAGAATAAATTATGCCTTTTTGACGATTTTTGCCCCGTCTTTGGTATCAACCACACTCCAACCGGCCGCGTCTATCTGTGCACGCAGTTCGTCGGCGCGCGCCCAATCGCGGGCGGCCTTGGCCTCGGCGCGGGCGTTTGCCAGCGCCAAAATATCGGCCGGCACTTCCGCGGTTTCAAGCGCCTGCAATTTTTGCGCGGCAGGAATTAAGCGCAGGCCCAACAGGCGGTCGATGAATTCAACCAAAGCGTATTTGGTATCCGCATCAACAGACGGGCTTTTTAACAGTTCCTGAACGGCGACCAAGGCCTCGGCCGTTTTTAAATTATCCGACACCGCCCCCAATATTTTATCATGCCATTCGTCAAATACGGCGGAATCAGTGGCACCGGATGTTTTTGCATCCATTATGTCCGCAACGCGACGGACCAGATTTTTATATCCGTTTGCGGCGGCGTCCAGCCCATCCCACGAGAACGCCAGCTGGGACTGGTAATGCCCCATCAGCAACATATAGCGATATGCCATCGGGTCGTATCCGCGATTTTTCAACACCGACAGGGTTAAAAATTCTCCACTGGATTTGGACATTTTTTCGCCGCTTTTATCCACCAAAAATTCCGAGTGCACCCAGTATTTTACCCACGGAGCACCGGTAATCGGTTCGCTTTGCGCGATTTCATTTGCATGATGCACACGCGACAGGTCAACGCCGCCGGTATGAATGTCAAAATGCGCCCCCAGCAACGCCATCGACATTGCACTGCATTCTATGTGCCAGCCCGGGAACCCGACGCCCCAGGGGCTTGCCCATTCCATTTGGCGCTTTTTATCCGTGGGCGAAAATTTCCACAATGCAAAGTCGGTCGGATTGCGTTTTGCATCATTAAACTCAACACGGGCGCCCGCCCGGTTTCCGCCCAGCGCCCCGCCGGTCAGTGCGCCGTATGCCGCAAATTTGGAAGTATCGTAATAAATGCCGTCGCCCGGAATTTCATATGTATATCCCAAATCAACAAGTTTCTGCACCAGGTCAATCTGCTGCTGTATATATTCGGTTGCACGCGGGCGTGCAGACGGTTCCAGCAAATTCAAATCGGCACTGTCGCGCAGAAATTCATCCGTATAAAATTTTGCAACATCCCAGACAGACTTGTTTTCACGGGCGGCGCCCTTTTCCATTTTGTCTTCGCCGGAATCGTCATCGTCACTGGTTAAATGGCCCACGTCCGTTATGTTCATAACGTTGAATACATCATACCCGTTTTCCAGAAACATACGCTTTAATAAATCGGCCAAAACAAAACTGCGCAGATTTCCAATATGCGTGTAATGATACACCGTCGGACCGCACGAATAAAAGCCCACATGCCCCGGCGTCAAGGGTTGAAAGTCTTCCATTTTTCGCGACATTGTATTGAAAAGTCTGATATTCATTATGCGTCCTTTTATGTGTGTTCGGAGATATATTTGATACGAATTTTACAGCAAACCGGCCGGCCTGCCCAAGCTTTTTAACAACAACAGAAAAAATCAGTATAAATTAAAGCCATACAAAAAGTATGGCTTATTTGGTGTAGCAAGTCAATCGTTATTCACTGCGTCGTCAGGCGCCGATACACCTTTAGCGTATCCGCCAGCATACGGCTACGCTGATATCGCATACGAAAACGCGCATATCCCGCAACCGACATTTTTACACGCAGTGACTTGTTCTCTATCAGGCGCAGCATGGCTGCCGCGTATTCCGACGGATTTATCGTATGTTCCGGCCCCATGTCCACAAACAGCGCCGCATCGCCAAACATTTCAACCATTGCGCTTTCGTTCGTGGATACCACGGGCAAATTGTACGCCATGGCCTCGATGCCGGCAAAAGAACACGCCTCTGTTCGCGATGCGAACAGTGCCGCGTCTGCGCGCTCATAACACTCGCGTATTTTCGCCGCATCGGCCACCAGCCCCAGCCGTACAATCGGCAGGTCTTTCAATTCGTCGAACAGCGCCTCATCCTCGCGCGCATGACCACCCAGGACAACCACCTCTATTTTATGCTTTTTGGCCACCATTCTTATCGCCGGGATGATTTTCGCAAAGCCCTTATGCGGCGACCAGCCGTTTGCAAAAATAAATCTGAATACGCCGTCTTTGGGTTTCTTTGATTTTATTTCCGGCTTTTCCACGCCGTTATAAATAACGCTCCACGGCCGGCGACAACGCCAATAATCCATATACTTGCGCCCGTTGTCCCCGACCAGTATTATTTCGTCCATGTTAAAATAAGGGTCGGCCGGCACAAAGCCCGGCGCAGTGTTCATGTGCGGCTGGCAATGCAGCACTCCAATCGTTTTACAGTAAATGCGGCTTTTTATCATGTACGCCAGGCCTTCGCACTGCAGACAGTTGCTTTTTACAATAAGGTTCGGCATTGCCGACAGGCGCGGCGCTACATATGCGAACACCGCCTCATACATAGCCCAGAAAGGATATGTCATCGGGTGATATATCTGCAGCTCGCCATCAGTGTCTACTATGCGAATTTCCTTATATTCCGGCGCGCGATAAAAGACAATGTTGTATGTCGATATGTGCGACGGCATGCCAGCGCGCAAAACATTAAAGTATGTGGCGATACCACTTTGATAGCGCGCATCACGTGCATCAATCTCAACAATGTTAATCGATTGCTGTTTCATGGCCGGCCCCCACCTCAGTTTTTATATGGACAGCCGGATTCCAAACTGTATGTACCCGCATCGTCCGCATATATTGTTTTTGGAGGATATGCCACACACGAAGTTATACCAACACCCGTTGGTGCGGCCCACCAATAACCAGAGATTGAATTGGAATCCGTACCATGCACGTATGTGACACTGCCCGCTGTTTTGGCATCAAATTCTCTCATGCCCGGACATGGTGCACAACAGCCGCTAAAATTGCCTGTGTAGCTGGTGGCGGTCGTTCCATTGCATGCATTTCCGGTATTAGCCCGATACCAGCCCGTGTCGCATCCGACAAAACTATACGACTGGGCGGTATATTCCCCGTCCCAGGTTGCCCCAGTGGCCGCGACGCCATAACGGGTAAAAAATCCGCTGTTCTGACAATACATGCCCGTGCCATTACATCTGGCATGACCGTTACAATTAGGAATATAATACCCGCCACCCGTCAAACACTTGTACTGCTGACAGCGCATACTGTCTTCTCCGTGCGATATTATATCTGCGCCACTCCCAGTTCCAGCGCCCGTTGCACTGCCGGTACTATATACATCATTACATACATCGGTGTTGAAATCGCATGTTACAGCGGTACCATTGTCGCCTGTTCGACACCCATAGTATGCAGTGGCGAAATAACCGCTATATGACTGAAAAGTGACAGTACCAGTATATTTAGAATGGTTATATACGCCAGAAACATTTGTTGTGGCGGCAAAGACCTGTTGAGCAAAACCTGTGATACATGCAACACATGCCCCCAGCATTCTGATAATTGTACGGTTCATAGCCTCCTTTCCCCCTTTTATATTTTGCACTAAAACGCTTTTATATGCGCGCCATATAAACCACCGTTTT
>CAMWON010000005.1 GCA_947175875.1 uncultured Alphaproteobacteria bacterium
GCTTTGAGGATATCAACTGCACCGTCCGCGGCCAGGTTGTCGCCGGATACGGTGACGATTTCCAGGTCGGAATACAGTAAAAACATAAGAAAATCCCCCGTTCGGGGGATTTTTTTATCGTTGGCTGCATTGTGCCAAGGCGTTGCGTCGCATTGTGATTTGATATTGCAAATCTTTGCGTGTTGCATGGTTCAAATGCGTGTGAAAATTATTGTCGTATCCGTTGTGGATGTACAGATATGTCGGGAACACGGTCACGACCGGACGATTTGTTTCCTTGTCCAGATATTCGATAATGGTTGTTGCCATTTTTTCGCCAATTTGATTTTTTAACGGTTCAAAGTTCAGGCCCATATCAATGGCGCCGGGGTTTGGAAACTCTGTTGTGACATCCCATACGCCGGTCTGTTTAATTTCTGTTCCATTCTTTTTTGCGACGACCAGTGGTGTGCTGTCGGATAATTCAAACATTCTGTAATTTACCAGATGTTTAAACTTAATAGAATATGTATTTTTCTTTTTGGCCATTTACTGAATCCCTCTTGTTTTACGTATATATTATAGTACAAATATTTTATATGTCAATATATTTCGGCCGGATAATATTAACGCCCCATACCGGGGCGTTTTTTAAACAAACAGGTCTTTTACAAATTGGGCATGTTCGGTTATGAACTTAAATCGGAATTCCGGTTTTTTACCCATTAACTCTGACACGATTGTGCGTGTTTTTTCCGTGTCCTCCAGTCCGTCGTCTGTACGTGGTGGCAATTCCACGCGAATTAAACGGCGTGTTTTAGGCGACATTGTCGTTTCCTTTAACTGGTTGGGCATCATTTCGCCAAGACCTTTGAATCGAGAGATTTCGACTTTTTTGTTCTTGTATTTGCCGTTTTTTAATTCCTCCAACTGCTCGTCCGTATCGACATAAATCGATTCGGTTCCGTGTGTCAACTTATACAGTGGCGGGCATGACAGATACAGGTGGCCGCCGTATATCAGCTGTGGCATATGAGAATAGAAGAACGCCATCAGCAGGGATGCGATATGGCTGCCGTCAACGTCGGCATCGGTCATAACGATGATTTTTTCATAGCGCAATTTGTTCTCGTCCCAGTTTTTGGCCGTGCCTGCGCCGATGATGTCGATTAACTCGTTAAGCTCTTTGTTGTTGCCAAAACGTTCGTCTGAATTGGAGATAACGTTTAACACCTTGCCGCGCAGGGGCATGATGGCCTGGGTCGCGCGGTCGCGTGCCTGTTTTGCCGTACCGCCCGCCGATTCCCCCTCAACAATAAACAGTTCGGTGCCTTCTATGCCGTGTTTGGAGCAGTCGGCCAGTTTCGCCGGCATGCGAATGCGCTTTGTCGGTGTTTTGCGTGCAACGTCTTTGACCTGTTTGGTTTTTATACGTGCGTTCGCCAAATTGATTACAAAGTCCAGTACCGCGTTTGCCGTTTTCGGATCGGACGCCAAAAATATTTCCCACGGGTCGCGCAGGGCGGCATCGGTATAGCGGGCAACCTCCGGATTGGATAATTTTTCTTTTGTCTGGCCCAAGAACTGCGGCGTTTTATAAAATACCGACACAATCGCCGCAACGGAATCGAACACGTCGTCGCCGATGATGTTTGCGGCGGCCTTGTTGTTGACTTTTTCGCCGTATGCCTTTATCCCGCGGGTAATCGCCCCCTTGAACCCGGTTTCATGCGTGCCGCCGTCAATGGTTGCGATTGTGTTGCAGTATGATGCAAAGAACCCGTCGTCGGATGCAGCGCCGTTTTCATCTGTTAAAAATGTCAGCGCCCATTCAACGCGGCCGCTGCCATCTGGGAAATCGACACTGCCGCTGAAAATTTTCGGCAGAATGCGCGGCTTGTTGTCGGTCTTTTCGGCCAGGAAGTCGGCCAGACCGCCCGGATAGTAAAACGTGGTGTCGGCCGGGATGTTCATGTCCTCGGTCAATAATTCCGGATTGCAGTGCCAGTCGATTTTTACGCCACGTGACAGGAAAGCCTTGGCGCGGGCCATGCGATAAATTTTTATCGGCTTAAAGACGGCGTTTTCACCGAATATTTCATCGTCGATTGTAAAGCGTATTTTTGTCCCGTGATTTTTTGTGGCGTCGCCGCGGGTCATCGGGCTGGTTGGTTTGCCGCGCGAAAAAGTCTGGCGCCATTCATAGCCGTCGCGCGATATTGTCACAATCATTTCCAACGACAGGGCGTTTACAACCGCGCTGCCCACGCCGTGCAGACCGCCGCTGGTCTTATATACATTATTATTGAATTTTCCGCCCGAGTGCAGGGTGGTTAAAATAACCTCCAACGCGGATTTGCCGGGATACTTTGGATGCTCGTCCACGGGAATGCCGCGTCCGTCGTCGGTGATTTCAATCGTTTTGGAATCGATTAGGTTTACAGAAATCTTTTTGGCAAAGCCGGCGACCGCCTCGTCAATCGAGTTGTCCATGATTTCAACCGGCAAATGGTGCCAAGCCTTTTCATCCGTGCCGCCGATATACATTCCGGGGCGCAGACGAACAGGCTCCAGCCCCTCTAATACCTGAATATCTGATGCGTCATATGTGTGTGTAGATGTTTCTGTCATAGCATATAATTATTAGAACATTATTCGATTTTGTGCAAGTCCAAAGAATATTTTCCGGTGCTTTTTGTATGCGGGTGGGAATAGAAACTTTATAAATTCTCTTGACAAAATATATTTTTTGGTATAAATTTTTATTCTTATAATAGAATAGCGAGGTTGTACTATGAACAAGAAGTTGATTATTGATTTGAACGGGGTTGTGTTCGAACCCGTTGACCGGAACTTTTCTGAGGTTGCCCGTGCGGATTACGGCCGGGTAAAGGGCGTGGCATTGACACTGGCGTACAAATATGGTCTGGGGCGTCGTCTGATGGCGTCCGATATTGCCAGCGTATTGTATAAATGCGCGAAAAATCCCACGGTTCGTCCTGGCGCGATAGAGGCTTTGGACGCATTGTCGCGCATGCCGGGTGTAACGATTGAATTTTGCGGCCAGATGGCGTTCCCGGCCCATGCCTATAAGTTGGAGCAGACATATCGCGCGATTGCGCCGTGCATGAATGCGGCCTCTCATTACGAGTTAATCAGCCCGTTCGCGTCAAAGCGCGGTTATCTGTGTTCATCGACTGCTGCGGATGAAAATGCGATGAACTTTATTCTGGGGACGCGTGCACGTGATTTGGATTGGCCGGCGCGCTGGCGCATCTTTCCGGTATTGATAGAAGGCGCCGCGGCCGAAGCGAATATTCATCGCCATTGCAGTCCGCGTGTATTCAGAAGTCTGCATGACTTTCAGGACTTTTTGTCGCGTCGTCGGTAAATAATCCCATTTTTTCGGGTATGATTTCCCAGACCTGCATTTTTATGTCGGTCTGGGTTTTCATTGGGCTTGATTTTTAGTATAATGGACCTATATATTTTTGGAAAATAATACGGACGAAGAAATGAACAGCAATCCATATGAAGTTTTGGGTGTCGCGCGTGATGCGTCGGACGCCGATATTAAAAAAGCCTATCACAAGCTGGTTATGAAATACCATCCGGACCGTAATCCGGGCGACAAATCGGCCGAGGATAAGTTTAAGGAAGTCAACAACGCCTTTGACATTTTAAAAGACCCGCAGAAGAGGGCGGCATACGACCGTTTTGGCAACGCCGCGTTCGCGGGTGGAAACGGCGCGTCGGCGGGTGCGGGCGGCAATCCGTTCGGCGGGGGCTTTAATTTCAACATGGGCGGCGGCGCCGGGATGGAGGATATCCTGCGCGAGGCGATGCGTGGTTTCGGATTCGGCGATTTTGGCGGTGGGGCGGGGGCGGCCCGTGGTGCGGCGGCCGACAGACGCGGGCGTGATTTGCTGGACGAGGTGGTGATTGACCTAAAAGACGCATACTTTGGCAAAACGCACACCGTAAAATTTACCAGCAACGCCCAGT
Organism: uncultured Alphaproteobacteria bacterium; assembly: GCA_947175875.1. Taxonomy (GTDB): domain Bacteria; phylum Pseudomonadota; class Alphaproteobacteria; order Rs-D84; family Rs-D84; genus Enterousia. The sequence continues at coordinate 3,985 of CAMWON010000005.1, forward strand.
GTGAAAAGTGCCACGGATACGGCACCGCCGACGGGAAACCGGCGCCGACATGTTCAAAGTGCGGCGGGTCGGGTTATGTCCGCGTGCAGCAGGGCTTTTTTGCGATGGAGGCGCCGTGTCCCGAATGCCACGGCACCGGGCACAAGATTGACAAGAAATGCGATGCGTGCGACGGCACGGGCGCAACGGCGAAATCCCGCACGCTGGAGGTAAAGATTCCCGCGGGTATCGAAGACGGTGCGCGCCTGCGCTTGGCCGGCCAGGGCGAGGCCGGAACAAACGGCGGCCCCGCCGGTGACTTTTATCTGGACGTGCGTGTCCGCCCGGACAAGCGGTTTGAACGCGCCGGGGCCGATTTAATTATGCACATGGATATTCCGTTTACGACACTGGCCCTGGGGGGCGAGATTGACGTGGAAACAATCGATGACAAGACTCTGTCGGTAAAGGTGCCCGCCGGCACCCAGATTGGTGAACGTCTGCGCGTGCGCGGCCACGGAATGCCGGGTCGTCGCGCCGGCAGTTTTGGCGATATGTATATAGAGATTGGAATCAAGATTCCGACGCGGTTAACGGACAAGCAGAAAAAATTATTGGCCGAATTTGCGGAAACCAAACCGGGTAAAAAAGGCTGGTTTTAATAAGGCATATGGCATTGATTAACAACTGGATTGCTTCACTTCGTTCGCAATGACAATAAGTTTAGAACGACTGTCATTGCGAGGGAGTAAAACGACCGTGGCAATCCAGTAAATATTTGCAAATCTTAACTTTTATGCTATAATTCACAGTGCATCGGGTGATTACCGATGTGAGGCTTCAAAACCTCTTACGAGCTTTAACTCCACAACCGGTTGGAGGGTTGCGAATATATTGAATAAGCAACGCTATTCTCGTAGTAGTTTTGAACCTCCAACCGCCCTTCATCACGGCGGTGTTTTTTATTTGCAAAAAACAACGGAGGATAAAATGCAAATATATGTTGATGCAAAATGTTTTGGCAATGCAATGCGGCATGGACGCAGCAATGCCGGAATAAAAAAACGCGATGTTGCGAAGATTTTTGGAATGACAGCGCATGATTATAATCGTATCGAAGCGGGACGCAAAATATGGCCGGGGAACTTGATGCTGCGGCTGATGACATTGGCGTTTTTGCAACTGCGCACGCGGCGTGTTAACGGTTCGTCTGGGATGAAAACATTACAGACCGACCCGGATGCGGCGATATTTGTTGATGCCGATTAAAAAATATCCGCCACTGAAAAGTGGCGGATTTCATGCATATAGCGCGCTTTTTTACTTTTTGATTTGCTTTATCTTTTGCGCAAATGTCATTGTATATTGTGTCGCAGACCAAACGGATGCCAACAGTGACAGCCACAATCCGAATATGCCAATCTGGGATATTATGTTCATTGCAACCAGCGTGCCGCGTGTAATGCCGGCCGGCGATACGGTTGTCGTCATTGTAAACAGACCCAGGAACGCCGTAATCGTTATCATCTGAAGCGTGGTTTTAATCTTACCCATGGAAAAGCGCGCCTTTGGCACCGGCATTTCGATTTTCTGGGTGCCCAAAAATTCACGCAGGCCGCTGATGTACAGTTCGCGTGCAATCAAAATGATTACGGGTACAACGATGAACCAAACCGGCATCATAACGGTTAACATTATCAAAGTGTTTACCACCAGCAGCTTGTCGCCGATGTGGTCCATAACGCCGCCGATTTTGCTGCATACATTATATTTACGCGCCAGGTATCCGTCGAACCAGTCTGACACCGCGCCCAGAACGAACAGTATGAATGATGTCCAATACATCTGGAACATCAGGGTCGGGATAATCGCAAACGCCGCCGCAATGCGGAACGCCGATAAAAAGTTCACAAAAAATTTCATATGTTTTTCTCCTTTATATGAATAAGCATATTATACCACGTTGGAATGGAAATAGGCATATATTTTTTCGGCGGCACTTTTTCCCAGGCCGGGAACTTTTAACAGTGCCGGCATGTCCGCATCGCCAACCGCGCGGGCCGAACCAAAGTGCAGCAGCAGCGCTTTTTTGCGCGCGGGGCCGATGCCCTCTATCTCGTCCAGAACGGATGCGGTTACCGTTTTTGCGCGCACTGTGCGGTGATATGTGATTACGAATCTGTGCGCTTCGTCACGGACGGCGCGCAGCAGTAAAAACAGTTTGGAATCCTTTGGCAAATCATGGCACTCGGTCCCGTCCGGCATGATAAAGTGTTCGTCGCCGTCGCGAACCTCGCCCTTGGTGACGCCGAGAATCGGAATGTTCGGTGCGCGGCGGTGTGCAATGTTCCATTGGGCGCGTCCCCCGTCAACAATTATCAAATCCAGTTTCGGGCCGCGGGTGGTTGCGCGTTCCACAAATTCCGACATCATCGCGATATCGTTTCCGGCGCGTGACATGTCATTCAGTTTAAAGTGTCTGTATGCTGATTTTATAAATCCGTCATGGCCGAATGCAATCATTGCGCCGACGGGATGTTTTCCGAACAGGTGCGAGTTGTCAAACACGCCCGCGCATTCAATTTTTATACCCAGCCATTTTTCCAATTCCGCAACGGTATCTGCCCAGTCTAAATTCGCGCTATGTGCAGCTGGGCGCCGCATACCGCGATTTGATGTGTGTGTCAGCGCGGCGATTTTGTCGCGGCATGCGGCGGCCGATTCAAAGTCTAAATTCGCCGAATATTTTTGCATCTGTTCGGCCAGGTCTTTGACAATCGGTTCACTGTCCCCGGTAAGGATGCGGCGCGCCAAAGACACCCGCGCGGCATAGTCGTTTTGCGGGCGCACGCACGGCGCACTGCACCGGCCGATTTGATGCAGCAGGCAGGGCCGTGCGCGGTTGCGCATGTACGTGTCGTTGCAGGTGCGAATCTGGCAGACCTTTTGAATTGTCTTAATCGTTTCGTTCAATGCGGATACCGACGGATAGGGGCCGTATATGTCGCGCCGCTGGGATAATTTGCCGCGAAATTTCAACAGGCGTGGAAACTCGCCCGCCGCCAGGGCCAGCATGGGGTACATTTTCCCGTCGGTCAGCATTATGTTGTATTTCGGCTTTTGCGTTTTTATTAATTCCTGTTCCCGGACCAGGGCGTCCGATTCCGTCGGAACCGTTTCCCATTCCACGCGCGCGACCAGACTGCGCATGACCTGTTTGTGTGGTTCCAGTTTCGGTATGTCGATATATTGCTTTAAACGGTTTGACAGATTTTTCGCCTTGCCCACGTACAACAGGGTGCCGTCGGCATCGTACATCTTGTACACGCCGGGGGCGCCGGGACTGTTTTCTATCAAATCAGAAAATTGAATACTCATGCCGAATATGATATAATAACCAAAAACAAATAGCAAATAGGGGAATTAGACATGAGACAAGAATCCGGACGTTCCATGATAGAAATGTTGGGGGTGCTGGCGATTATGGGTGTGATTACGGTTGGTGCCATCGGCATGATTTCGACCGCAATGCGTACGCAAAAGCGCAGCTCTGTCAACGATGATGTGATACAGATTGTTACCGGCGTGCGCCAGCTGCTGGGCGAATTTGACGATTATTCGCATATTAACAACGCGACAATTTTCGGTGCAATCGGCATGAACGCCAAGAATCCGTACGGCGGCACGTATGAGTTAAATGTGGACCCGTCAAATTCACGTCAGTTTATTGTATCAATTAACGGTTTGTCTGAAGGCGATTGCAAGTATTTTGTTACCAAAGCCTGGTCCGATTCGATTGGATATCAGATGTCGGGCGGTACCCAGGGCGGGGCGGCAGGTAACTGTAATGATGTCAATGGCAGGAACACTGTTTACATAACATATGGCGAATAACGTATATGGCACAAATGGCGACGGTTTCACAGGTTGAGGATGGTGCGCGGCTGCATCGGTGGTTTTTGCGCCGGTATCCGTCGTTGCCGATGCGACAGTTTTACAAGCTGTGCCGCGGGGGACAAATTCGTGTGAACTCATCACGTGTGGCGGGAAACGAAATCCTGCGTGCGGGCGACACGGTTCGCATTCCGCCGACATTGGCGGGGTATGCGGTTGCGCCTAAAAAATCCGAATCGGGCGAGGCTTTCTCGCTGGCGGATTTGGAAATGCTGCGTCAATGTATTATCCATGATGACAATGACATCGTCGCGTTTGACAAGCCGGCCGGTCTGGCCGTGCAGGGCGGAACAGGGATTCGAAAGTCTGTTGATAAAATGGCGGCGGCGCTGTTCCCGTATGACAAGATTGCGCTGGTTCATCGTCTGGACCGCGAGACCAGCGGTGTTCTGGTCGTGGCGAAAAATCAGTCGGCGGCGCAAAAACTGGCGGCGCAGTTTCAGAACAAGACCGCCCAGAAACAATATCTGGCACTGTTGAACGGCCGTGTGTCGCCGGACCATGGAACAATAGACAATTACATGACAAAGGGACAGGTGTTCGACACCCCCGCGCGTACAAACAACGGCGCCGGCCAGCGGCCCCAGCGCGCGATAACCGATTACACCGTTTTGACACAGGCGGGCACGTTATGCTGGATGCAGTTCTCGCCCAAAACGGGCCGTACGCACCAGCTGCGTGTACATAGCGCGATTTCGCTGGGTGCGCCGATTGTCGGCGACGCGCTGTACGGGACCGGTAATTTTGATCAGGACCCGGCGCTGCAATCCATTCTGGCAACCAATAATCTGTTCCTGTTTGCGCACAAGATAACGTTTCAGCACCCGGCCACGGGGCGCATGACGACACTGCGCGGCCAGCTGCCGGAATTTATGCGGCCTGTTGTGGAATTGCTGGAGCTGAAATTGCCCTAAAGAAATAAAGATGCTGTTTCGAAAGAATTTGTTTTTTACAATCGCGCGCATAGTCTCGATATTTTTCATGGGACTGATTGTGGCGTTTGTTATCGCGCTTAGCCAGGTTAATTTGGAAACGCTGCGCAGTGATGTTCTGGGAATTTTGCGCGGGGCGACAGGACTGGATATAGAGATAGAAGGGGCGGTGTCGTGGAAGTTTTCGCTGCGGCCGCGCATAGAGCTGCACCAGGTTCGCGTCCGCAATGCCGAATGGGCGCGTCATGAATATGCGTTCAGTGCGGAAACAATTGACGTTACGCTGGATTTGCTGTCGCTGATGCGCGACAGGCCGACGATTAAGAATGTAAAAATCAATGATGCGTCAATATGCATTGAGAAGAACGATGCCGGCGAATATTCCATCATGCCACGCAGCCAGGATGCCGCCCCGGCGTCGGATGCGGCCGCGGCGGACGCAGATGAGGCGCCTGTTCAGCCAAAGTATCCGTTTGCAGACCCGGGACTGGGCGGGGTGACGGTTAAGAACGTTGTTCTGCATCTGTTGGATGCGACGTATTCGTTGTCAGGGATGGACATCCGGTATGTGCCGCGCGATGATGCACGCGAGTATGCGGGCTGGATAAAACCGGCGGACAAGGTTTATCCCTTTATCGTTTCTTATTCGGAATATAATCCGGAGCGCAAGGTTTATCCCGTTCGTGTCGCGATATCGACCGGCGGCGACGCATTGATTGCGAACATTGCGCTGGAAGGGACCAGTCGTGCGCCGATAGATTTTGTAATCGCCGGTGATATTCCGGATATTGCGGCGTTTGGGGCGATGCTGAATCTGGATTTGGCGTATATGCCGACGATGCATGTCAATCTGGCAGGCGGCGTCGGGCGCGGTAAAGTCACGTTGCGCCGCTCCAGTGTTCTGGTGCGCGGGAATGAAATATTTTTCTCGGGCGATTACGACTGGACCAAGAAAAGAACGACGTTCAATCTGAATTTGGAATCGCGGGAAATCAATTTGATGGAATTGTTTCCGGAACTGTATATGGCCAAGCGCCGGGCACGTGGCAATCGCGAGTTAAATGTTTTTAAGGATATCCCGCTGTTCGGCAAAGAATTTTTGACGATGGATATGAATCTGCGCGCCGAGATTGATAAATTGGTCGTGTATCGGGAGCTGAGTCTGAACGACATTGATTTGCGCCTGCGGCTGGCGGGGGGCTCTGGACGGTTGGATTTACACACCGGCATCGGCGACGGTGTCGCAAAGGCGTCGGCCGACGTCGTGATAGAGCGCGACGGCACATTGGACGTGATTGCCGCGGGATTTGGTGAAAATATTCAGGTCGGCAAGATACTGGAACAGGTGCGCGAGCCGGACCTGATATCCGGTCTGCCGATGGGGCTGCGCTTTTATCTGCGCGGGCGGGGCGCGGACCTGGCAGAGTTAATGGGTACGGCGACGGGGCCGGTTCAGATTTATTCGAACGGGTCGGGATATGCGCATTCGGCACTGGTTGCAAACATGTATGGAACGGATTTTTTAACCAGTCTGCGCCACAGTATTCAGGACTTGTTCCGTTCGGAAAAAAAGCACAACCAGATAAAGATATCGTGTGCGGCCATATCCGCCAAGGTGCGTGACGGACGCATTGAAACGGAAAACGGTGTTGCGGTCGAGACGAACGCGATAAACCTGCGTTTGGCCGGGAATATGGATTTCGGCCAGGAAAGCATGCGTCTGGCGTTGACGACGGTGCCTGTGCGCGGGTTAAAGCTGTCGCTGACGGGAAATGTTATGAATTCGATAGAAATTTCTGGAAATTTGGCCGAACCTGATATAAAAATAAGTGGCGCGGCGGTAGCGGGCAAGGTGGCGTCGGCCACCGGCATCGGGCTGCTGCTGGCTCCGTTTACGGGTGGAATAAGCCTGGCGGCGGGGGCCGGAATAGGATTGTTGGCGGGTGACTTGCTGGAAAACTGGCTGGCGGATGACCAGCCGTGCAAGACCGCATTGCAACGCGGGGCGCCGGATAGACGTGGTGACCCTGAATGGTTGGGGGCGCCGATTGAGGATTTAATCGGTTCCGTAATGGACAATTAATAAGAAAACAAAAGGAAGGCGTAAATGTTTAACTGGGTAGGCTTTATTCAGATTATAATTATTGCGGCGATGGTATTGCTGTTTTATCGCAGCTTTATTCAGAACACGCAGTCGGAAAAGCTGGTGCGTGGACTGCTGGGGCTGGCGGTGCTGTGGATTGCAAGCTTTATATTGTCTTGGGCGCATTTGGATTTGCTGGGCGGGTTTCTGCACTGGACGGCGCTGTTCCTGTCGCTGGGGTTGATTGTTATTTTTCAGCCGGAACTGCGAAAATTTATGGCGCTGCTGGGGAATGTTCAGGGGTGGGGCCGTCTGTTGCGCCGCGGTGGCGTCGTTCAAAAGGATACCCGCAATCTGGATGCGATAGTATCCGCGGTCGAATACATGTCGGCCAAGCATACCGGTGCACTGATTGTGTTCCCGTCGATGCTGGACGAAAGCGCGATTGATAAAAAGGGCGTTAAAATCGATGCGGTTATCTCCAGCGAATTGTTGCTGACGATTTTCTTTAACAAGACACCGCTGCATGACGGGGCGGTAATCATTGAAAACGGTCGTATTGCGTCGGCCGGCGGTATTTTGCCGCTGTCGCAGAACAATCTGAACTGGAAATACGGCACGCGTCATCGCGCGGCACTGGGCCTGTCCGAGGTGTCAAGTGCAACCGTTTTGGTGGTTTCCGAAGAATCGGGCGATATCTCGATTGCCGAAAAAGGAAAGTTTACCAAATACGACGATATGAAAAAGTTGCGTGCGAAACTGGAAAAGGTGTTAAACAAGTAGTAAAGAGCCCCGCAAACGGGGCTTTTTTATCGGGATGGTGGCGCGTGCTTTTGGCCTTGCACCGAATCGGTGTTTTTTGGTAAACTAACATTCAAGAATGTAGGCATCTTATTTAATATACAGGAGCACATAATATGGAATTTTCGGTATTTCGTCAGGTTTTGATACGTGCGCTGGGGCATATGCAGTCCATTGTGGAAAAGCGTGCGACCCTGCCGATATTGATGAATGTTAAGCTGGAGGTGGCGGATGACCTGATTTTGTCTGCGACCAACGTTGACTTGGAATTGGTCGAGCATGTGGCCGCCGACATAACGCTGGGCGGAAAAACGACCGTTCCTGTTCAGATGCTGTATGATATTGTTCGCAAGCTGCCGGATGACGCCGAAATCAATTTTAAGCAGAGCGGGGACCAGCTGGTCGTGTCCAGCGGTCGTGCGGTGTTCCGTTTGCCGACCTTGCCGGCGGAAAATTTCCCGGCCATGGCGGGCAGCAACTTAACCACGAAATTCCAGATGACGACAGGCGACCTGGCGCATCTGATTAACCAGACAAAGTTTGCGATTCCGACAGATGACGTTCGTTATCATCTGGGGGGGATTTATTTCCACATCTCGGACGAGGGCAAGGAAAAAATGCTGACCGCGGTGGCAACCGACGCCCAGCGTATGGCGCTGTGCGCGATGCCGGCGCCGGAGGGCAGTGCGGAAATGCCGTCCGTTATTCTGCCGCGTCGTGTTATCGGCGAATTGTCCAAATTGTTGGAAGATGCGACGGTTGACGACTGTATGGTTGAATTGTCCGACACCAAGGCGCGCTTTACCGTCGGTGCCGCGACACTGACCAGCAAGCTGGTTGACGCCCAGTATCCGAACTATCGCGTTGTAATACCAAAGGGCAACGACAAGATTGCGATTCTGGACAGAAAGCAGTTTGTGAATGCGGTTGACCTGGTCTCGGTCGCCAGTGTCGACAAGACGAAATCCGTTCAGTTGACTTATTCCATGAACAAGCTGGTTGTAAATGCGTCCAGCCCGGATGCCGGAACAGCGACCCAGGAATTGGATATCGAATACAACAGCGATGCATCGTTCACGGTTACGTTTAATGTAAAGTTCCTGTTGGATGTCGCCGGCCAGGTAGAGGGCGAAAAATTCCAGATGGAAATGCAGGACCCGTTGTCGCCGACGATTATCAAATCGACGGACAAGAACACGGATGCGCTGTTCATTTTGATGCCGATGCGCATGTAAGATATAGTGGTTGATAAATCCCGCCGCGTGCGGGATTTATTAGTTCAAAGGAATTTAGGCAATGAAGGTTTCCATTATAATCCCCGTATATAATTGCGAGAAATATATCGCACAGACCCTGGATTGCATTTGGTGCCAGACCATGTCGCACCGCGACATGGAAATAATTCTGTGCCTGGATGCGCCGACCGACGGCACGGCGGCGATTGTCAAAGACTGGGCGCGCGCGCATCGTGGTATTCATACGCATATAATCGTTAACAAGTCGAACCGCGGCGTGTCGTACGCCCGCAATGTTGCTATTGGACATGCGCGCGGCGAATACGTCCACTTTATGGATGCCGACGATTTGATTAACGTTGATTTTTTCCGGGCGCTGTATGATATGGCCGCGGCCACCGGCGCTGATGTCGCGGTTGCGTCGTACCGGCACCAGCGGCGCCCGAACTGCAGCGTGATATTTGATGTCGCGACTATTGTGGTCGATCCGCAGGAGAAGATTGACTTTACCCGCGTGGACCAGCATGGAATGATGTGGCGTTATTTGGTGCGGCGCGAGTTCTGGCACCAGAACGGTTTTGTCTTTCCGGAAGATATGAAAATTTGCGAGGACTGGGTTCTGGCGAACAAAATGGTGTTTGCGGCAAATTACATAGCGCTGGTTCCGGCGGCAACGTATTTGTATCGTTCGCGTGAAAATTCATTGATATCGGCGGGTAACGCGCGGCGCGAAGACGGTGCAGACGGGCGTCGTGCAAATGCCGAGTTAAAAGAGTTTCTGACAGAAAATTCTTTGCAAAAGTGTGTCAGGACGCGTGGTGTGTTTGATTGCCGTCTGTTCGGAGGCGTCCGTCTGTTCACGGTGTCGTGCGTGGACAACAAGCGGGAATGGCGTTTGTTCGGAAAAATTCTGATAATGCGAACTGTGCATAATTACAGTGCCTTTAGAAAACCCATTTAAATAAAGACGGTAACAGTATGAGCAACATAGACCTGACGCGTTCATCACATAAAATATCAAAGCTGCGTAAACTTGCAGCACAGACTACGTCTGCGCTGGTTCCGAGCCGCACGGCTCGGAACCGTGTACGCAACATTGTAAAATTTGGGCCGCTGCGTTCGGCGCGCGCGATATGGCGCGCACGTCACGAACGGTTGCCGCATTATCTGTGCATTGCCGCCGTCGCGCGTGACGAGGGGCGCTATTTCAAAGAATGGATTGACTATCATTTATTGGTCGGTGTTGAAAAGTTTTTTATTTATGACAATCAATCCACCGATAACACGTACGAGGTTTTAAAGCCGTATATCGACGCCGGCATTGTTGAATATCACTATGTCGAGGGCGAGGGGATTCAAAATCAGGTAAACTATTACGCCGTCTGTCATGCGCGCGACAAGACAAAGTGGCTGGCCGTGATTGATTTGGATGAATTTATAATGCCTGTCGCGGACAAGACGATTCCCGAATTTTTGCGCCGTTTTTCGCCGCGCACGGCCCAGATTTTCATTCGCTGGTGCCTGTACGGTTCGTCGGGGCATGTGCAGCGGCCGGCGGGACTGGTTATTGAAAACTATAAATATCGCAAGCGTGACAACAGCAACGAGGCCAACAAAATAATAGTAAATCCGCGAATGGTTGTCGGATGCGTTTCGGCGCATGCGTTTGAGGTAATCGGGCGCAGTGTCGATGAGTGCAACAATACGGTTGCGCCGTCGCCGGTAATTCCGGGATTGACGCAGAATATAATTCGCATAAACCATTACCGCTGCAAATCGTGGCAGGATTCCCAGGAAAAGCACAGCAAGGGTGACGTACTGTACGGTCGCGATTATGTTCGTTATACACGTGCCGACTTTGACAAGTTTGACACAAACGACGTGTATGACGACGCCATGGACAAGTATGCGGCACAGTTGAAAAAGTAAATTTGCAAATTAAAAAATATGTGTTAAGATTGCCGCGGTAAAAAGAGGGTAAAAATATGTCGTTAGAAGAATTGAAACCGGGCAAGCTGCCGCCGAAAAAGATGACCGCGATTATCGAGGTTCCGGAAAACGGTTATGTAAAATATGAAATTGACAAAGAAACGGGCCTGTTGCGTGTGGACCGTATTCTGCACACGCCGGTTGCGTATCCTGCGAACTATGGCTATTTCCCGGGAACGCTGGGCGATGACGGCGACCCGTTGGACTGTGTTGTTGTCTGCAATGCGCCGCTGCGTCCGGGTGTTATGATTGACGTTCATCCGATTGGCGCGCTGCTGATGGAAGACCAGGCGGGCGGTGACGAAAAAATTATATGCGTTCCGCGCGACCGTATCGACCCTTACTATGAAAATGTTTCGTATTTGGAAGAGCTGCCGAAAATCTTGTTGCACAAGATTGAATATTTCTTTCAGCATTACAAAGATTTGGAACCAAACGCATGGTCGCGTATTTCCGGATGGGCGGACCGTGATGCAACAGATAAAATCATCATGGATTCTATCGAAAGATATAACAACAAAATGCATTCCGCAAAATAAAGAGGTACAAACATGGCATCATATGTTGCAAATGACATGCGTGTGGGCTGGGTTATTTCCCATAACGGGCGTCGCTATTCCGTCACATCAATCACAAAGGTAAAGCCGGGCAAGGGCGGTGCGTTTGTTCAGGCTGATTTGCGTGATATCGATTCCGGCAACAAGGGCGGCGACCGTTGGCGCAGTGAGGACAAGGTCGAAAAGTTGATGGTTGAAGATTTCGACTGCCAGTATCTGTATGCGGACGGAACTGACGCGTTCTTTATGAACTTGTCGGATTACGAGCAGTTTACGATGCCGGTTGATTCCTTGGGGGATATGATGAAGTTCTTGGCGCCGGAAATGACGGTAAAGGCGAACTTTGTCGAAGGGCACCCGGTGTCAATCTCGCTGCCAAAAACGGTTATCGCAACGGTTGAAGAAACCGAACCGGCGCTGAAAGGTCAGACGGCATCATCCAGTGGTGGCAAGCCGGCCGTTCTTGACAATGGTGTTCGTGTTCAGGTTCCGCTGTTTGTAAATGCCGGCGAAAAAATCGTCGTAAACACGGAAACGTTGGAATACGTTGAACGCGCGAAATAATAAAAAATTATTGAATGGGTTAATTAAAAATCCCCGGCGGGCGCCGGGGATTTTTTTAATAAATAGATATTTGCATTTATATAAAATTTTGATTTAATAATGTCTGAGCGGGGGCTTTCCCTGCTCGGGGTGTCGAAACCCGGAATACTGCGTTCAAACAAGAACGATAAAAAATTACTCCAACGGATTTATCCGGTTGGAGGGCTGTGAATAATGCGCATTTGTTGCGCACCAATAAGCACACTATACAGTATTATAGTTTCGAACCTCCAACCGCCTGAATTTTTTCAGCGGTTTTTCAATTCGCGAAAAAAAGGAGGATTTGAATGAAAACAATCATAATCAGCGGCCTGTCAGTCATCGCCGCGTTCACACAGGCGCATGCCGAATACAATTGTTGTGGAAAATGCCCGTACGGCACCAGCGCATCCGTATGCACGGAAAACTGTTGTCACGCAAAATACGGCGTAATAGGGGGACAAACAAGATACAGCGACCCGGACAATAACGGCGTAATCACCATAACAAAATACACCGACACAGTTACATGCGCCACCAGCGCCAGTGGCTCAAATTTTGTCAGATGCGGCGTGCAAAATTCTTACATCTGCGCCCAGGGCTATTACGGCTCACCAACACTGCTTAACAAAACTTGCACAAAATGTCCGTCATCCGGCGGCGTCGCCGGAACAACAACCGGCACCGGCGCAACGAAAATAACGGAATGTTATATCCCGGCGGGCACTGCATTTTCAGACACCACCGGCGCCGGCACATATTCGGAAAACTGTTATTACAGCGAATAAAAAATCCCCCGTGTGGGGGATTTTTTATTAGTTCAACTTGTTGTCGCTGCCCATTATATTTTTTATTTCGTCGATACAGTTTTCAACAATTAACTTGCGTCCGGCGCCCAGATAGTCGCGCGGGTTAAAGCCGGCGGGCTTTTCAGCCAGGTTCCGGCGAATGCCGGCGGTAAAGGCAAGTCTGGAATCGCTGTCGACGTTAATTTTACAGATGTTCATTTCGGTTGCCATGCGCAATTGCGTCGGGTCAATACCGCGTGCGCCGGCAATATCGCCGCCAAATTCGTTGATGGTTTTTACGAAATGCTGGGGGATGGATGATGCGCCGTGCAGAACCAGCGGGAAGTTCGGCAGCTTATCCGCAATTTCGGCCAATATGTCAAAGCGCAGTTTTTCATCGTCCGATTTGCGTTTGTATGCGCCGTGGCTGGTGCCGATTGCAATCGCCAAAGAATCGCATCCTGTCTGTTCAACAAATTTAATCACGTCCGCCGGGTCGGTATAGCTGGATGTTTCACTGTGCGTGTTTTCATCTTCGATACCGGCCAGGGTGCCCAGTTCCGCCTCAACCGATACGTCGTGCGCGTGTGCCAATTCGGCAACGCGGCGGGCCAGAGCTACGTTTTCTTCGAACGGCAGTTTGCTGCCGTCAATCATTACGGATGAAAAGCCCAGCTCTATCGCATGGGCACAGGCCTCAAAGCTGCCGCCGTGGTCCAGGTGTAGTGCGACGCCGCTTTCTGGTGTAAATTTTTTACCCCAAATCATACCCATTAACAAATCGTCGCCCATGTATTTCATGGCCGATTCCGACACGGCCAGGATTACCGGGCTGTGTGTGGTGCGTGCCGCCTCCAATATGGCGGACAGCGTTTCCATATTATAGAAATTAAAAGCCGGGACCGCGTATTTGCGCGCAATTGCGTCCGCAAACATGGCGCGGGTGTTGACCAGGCCAAAATCTTTGTAATTCATTACCTTTCCTTTTTTAGTACGTGCTAAAAAGTATAGCACATTTTATTTTATGTGTACATTTTTGTTTGGGTGTTGACAATGTTGGGTTTTGTGCAATAATAAAAACAACGAATCGGAGTTCAGAGAGAGCGGCTTTGAAAAAGGACAAAGGTATGAAGAAAGTTCTGGTTTCTGTTATTGCGCTGGCGGGTCTGGCCGGTTGTGCGTCTTATTATGATTATTATCGCGGCGACGTTCGCTATACCCAGGATGGCGAAGACTGCATTTATTACACCGGCGAAGCGGGCAATCATTTCAACGGCGAAATTCGCACGCTGAATACGGGCAAGAAAATCGTTTATCGCAACACGCGCTGCGCGGATTTGTACAATCGCGACATGACGGGCCAGGCCCCGCGCGCCGACCGCGTTATCATGGCGCCGGCCGCCCAGGTCGTATCGTACAGCGCGCCGGTAACATATGCGGCGCCGCGTTGCAATGCGTGCCAGACAAACGTATCTCGTAAATATGTTTTGGTTTCCGCAATGTAATATTGTGACGGATTGGGAACGGGTGCCGTGGGCGCCCGTTTTTTATTTTGAATTGTGCGGGATTTGTGATAAAATTACAACCGTAAGTAGAATAATTGAAAGGGGAACCTGATGAAAAAAATAATGACCAAATTGAATTTTGCGATAATTGCGGCGATGGCTGCGACGCCTGCGATGGCGGCGCCGAGTACGAACGGTCTGTGTCAGTTGATTCAGCAGATGCAGGGTGTGTTCAATATTCTGCGTACACTGGCGTTTGTCGGTGCGGCGTTTGTTATTGCCGGTTGGGCTTGGGGTTATATCTCTAAGGGCGAAGTTAAAATGGACGACTTGCAGAAAAAAGGTACCGGTATGCTGGTTGGGTTTATCCTGCTGTTCGGTATTGGTGTTGTTCTGACGTTCTTTATGTCGCAGGGCGGCCAGGGCGTACTGGGTTGTGCGATTCAGGGTTGGTAATTCTTTTGGATATCCGATTAAAAAAAGTGCCCCGCAAATGCGGGGTGTTTTTTATTTGATTTTATTTCTTTTCTTCGATGTTTGCCAAAGAAAAAAGCACCGATGAAATCAGAGACTGATAGGGGACGTGCTGGGTCTCGGCCAGTTCTTTTATCTTGTCCAGTATCGGGCGCGGTATTCGCATGTTTATGACGCAATCGGATTTGTTAAAGGTCTTGTAGGCCGCGTACTCCTTTAACAGAGTTTCCATATTCATAACAAATAGCTGTTGCATAACATTTGGCATAGGCAATCCTCTATACGGCGGACAATACCGACGTCTTTACAAGTGACTATAACAATGTATTGGCGAATGTCAATACAAATGTAAATGCGGCTGTAATCACGGGTGTAATGGCGGCGGTATTGCTGTTTGTGTTGATTGGTGTATATGGGGATTTTAAAGGCGGGCGCGCTTGCTTTTTTTATATGATACGGATAAAATTAGTGCGATATGGTTTTATAAGGAAACAGGGGAATATTATGCTGAAAAAAATTTTATTCGCATGCGCGATTTTTGTCGGCGCGGTATCCGCATCGCAGGCCGAGTTAAAGGTTGATATTGTTGCCGGGGCCGCGTCGCCGATTCCGATTGCGGTTCAAAAGTTTGAGGTTGCCGGCAACGCCAGCACAAAAGACGCCGCCATGATACGCGAGGTGGTGGAAAAGGATTTAAAATCAACGGGGCTGTTCCGTATCGTAAATCATGACGCGTTTCCTGAGCATGTAAAGATGGGCGAAATGCCGAACTTTAAATCGTGGGCGGCGATAAAGGCACAGGTTCTGGTTCAGGCAAAACTGGACATGGAAAACGGCAAGTATAGGCTGGAATTCTATATGTGGGATATTAACGGCAAGGAACAGATAGAGGCGCAAAGTCTGGTTGCGTCCAAAAAGTCCGCGCGTCGCATGGCGCATATAATGGCGGACGCAATATACGAACGTTTAACGGGCGAGGTTGGATATTTCGACACCCAGATAGTGTTTATCGCCGAGACCGGGCCGCTGAAAAAACGCGTAAAGCGCATGGCCATCATGGACCAGGACGGATATGGAATGCGTTATTTGTCCGACGACAAGACCTTTGTAATGTCGCCGCATTTTTCGCCGAACATGCAGACGGTTGTGTTTTTGTCATATCGTGACGACGATCCGATGGTCTGGACGCTGGATTTGGATACGGGGGCGGCGCGTCGTCTGGGGCAGTTCGGCGGCATGAACTTTGCTCCGCGTTTTTCGCCCGACGGCACCAAGATTGCGCTGTCGCTGGTTAAAAACGGCATTACGCACATATATGAATATGATATAGAGGCCAAGACGTTGCGTCAGTTGACGTTTGGCAATTCGCTGAATACCAGTCCGTCTTATTCGCCGGACGGGAAAAAATTGGCGTTTAATTCCGACCGTTCGGGGCGCCAGCAGATTCATGTTCTGGATTTGGAAACGTTAACCGAAGAGCGTATAACATACGGCAACGGCCGATATGCCACGCCGGCATGGTCGCCCGACGGCCAGTTTATCGCCTTTACAAAAATGGCGGACGACACGTTCTTTATCGGTATTATGAATCCGCGCGGCCGCAATGAAAAGATTCTGGCGGGCGGCTGGTTTATGGAGGCACCGTCATGGGCGCCGGGCAGTCGTCGTCTGGTCTATTACGAGACGGAAAAGGCAATCGACGGTCTGGAGCGCATCAGCCATATCCGCAGTGTCGATATCACCGGACAAAACATATATGACATAGAGCTGCCGGATGATGTAAATGGTCTGGAGCCGACGTGGTCGCCGAAACTGCCGTAAGATGAAGAAAATCGTATCTGTGTTGTTTGCATTGCTGTTGCCGGTTGCGGCCCGTGCCACGCCGGCAACAGTTGATTATATATTTGACGGCGACACGTTTGCGGCGTATGTAAACCTTGAAGACGATATCAGTATTTCCGTCCGTGTCAGGCTGATGAATGTTGATACGCCGGAAATTCACGGGGAATGTGATTCTGAAATCAGGGCGGCATTACGTGCGAAGGAACGCCTGGCGGAGCTGATTCCGGTCGGCAGTGTGGTCGAGCTTAGCAAAATCAAAGACGACAAATATCTGGGCCGAATTGACGCATATGTAAAGACCGCCGACGGGCGCGACGTCGGAACGGTACTGATTTCCGAAAAGCTGGGGCGGCCGTATTCCGGTGGGCGTCGTGCCGGCTGGTGCGATTAAAAAACGCCCGTGCGGGCGTTTTTTAGTTTGAATAATAGCATTTGTCGGAATAGGTTCCGCTGCCGGTGGAATCGCTGAATGTCGGTCCCGACGGCAGATAACATGACGTTATGGACGTTGCGCTGGCCACGCCGATAATGGCGGCGGTTAATAATTTTTTCATTCAAACCTCCTTTTTTCAAAAGAATGAAAAAACCGCTGAAAAATTCAGGCGGTTGGAGGCTTGAAACTATCTTATAAATAGCGGGCTTATTCAAAATATTCGCCACCCTCCAACCAGTTTTAGATTGGAGATACACATGCATGCTATCGCGATGCATCGCGTTATAAGAGAGGTTTCAAGTCCTCATTCGGGGAATGCCCCCGAACAATAAAAGTCTAGTATAAAAAGATTTGTGTGTAAAATAAAAAATCCGCCGTGCGGCGGATTTTGTTCGTGCGATTATGCGCTGTGCTCGTTTATTGCATCGCGGATTTCATCCAGCGACGCGTTACAGGGTAACAGTGGCTCAAAGTACACATTCGCCGTACCGGGGCGCATTTTTCCGCGCTTTGGCCAATATACGCCGGCATCCGTGCCGACCGGCATAATCGGCAGCTTTAACTGGTGTGCCAGATACAGCAAGCCGCGCTTTAACGCCGGGCGCGCACCTGGTTTTACGCGTGTCCCCTCGGGGAATATGACCAAAACTTGGCCGTTCATGATTTTTTTTGCGACCGCGTTAGCTAATTTGTTCATGTTTGTTTTTCCGCGGGTGCGGTTTACAGGCTGCAGACCCATGCGCCAGAAAGCCCATCCGTAAATAGGAATCCACAACAGTTCGCGCTTGATTATAAAAAACGACTTTGGAATGTTTGTCGCCAAAATTGCGATTTCCAATATGGACATGTGTTTGGCCGCGATAATGGCTTTGCCGTCCAGGCGCAGGTTTTCATTCGGCTTTACCGGAACGCCGTTTTCCTCGGTCAGCGGATAATGAATTTTATAGCGGATGCCGGCAATCCAGCGCGCAAGAACCAATACGCCGCGTGCGTCGGTTATAACAAAGAAATCGTTCACGCGCTTGTTCAACAGGCCAACCAGTAGAAACGGCGCCCACAGTACAAAGTATATTGCCAAAATTATTTTGAATATAATTGTGCGAAGCATGTTAATTTATCCTTCCTTTATTCCGAACATTGTGACGATGTATTTTATATATTCCGTGGCCCAGCGTTCAAGTCTTTTTGTCGCAGGCATGTCAATCAGGCGTACCGGGCATGCGACAACCTCTGTTTCCGGCAGTTCTTTGCGGATAAGATATTGCGCGCGGTTCATATGATCTTCGGTTGTGACGACGACAATTCTGTCCAGTCCTGTTTTTTGAACGATGTCGCGTATAGCAAGCGCATTCTGATACGTTGATTTCGAATCGGATTCGACCGTCACTTTTTTCGCCATTTCAAAAGAGCCCATGCCGCCGGCGCCGATAATGTACAGGTCGGCGTCGGGGTATTTGCGCATCTGGCGCATGGCGAACGGTATGCGGCGGGCGTCGCCGGTTAATACAAATATGCTGTCGTCCGGCAGGATTGTTCCGCATACGCTTGGCGTCATTGATTTGAACATCATGCCGCCCATGATGAATAAAGCAAATGCCAGAAAAGAGGGCGTGAAAAATTTCATCAGTTGTTTTTAAGAATTTTCAGTGTGGTCCGGCCGGTTATCCATATGGCGAATATGCTGATTGTGACGGGCAGTGCCGCTAAGCCCAGCCATGCCGTGCCATTTAACGCCATCATCGCCATTAAGCCCACGCGCGTGGTGTGCGCCGCCGACAGTATCAGCAACAGTACCGGCGCCGCGGCGACAAATCCGGCGGCGGCGGCCGTGATTGAAATCTTGCCGACGATAATCTGCATCTGGCGTGCGACAAAGCTGTCTCGTGCGCCGACCTGGTTTAATATCTCCAGCTCGCGCCGGTGCAGCATGGCCGTGTTGCGTGCGATAAACGATATGCATACGCCAATCGCCCCCAGTGCCATCGACAGAATCAATGCGGCAATCGCAATCATGCGCCATCCGGCCCCCGTTGCCGGGGCCAGGGCCGCCGAATGGGACAGAAATCGCGCGTTGCCCGCAAATTTGTCGGCCAGTCCCTGCATGTCGGATTTTTTGTTTAACTTTATTTCATACATTTCCGGCAGATAGTTTTTCATTGCCGCCGCTCCGCCGGATACCCATGGGCGCATCAGTTCCGACATTTCGTCGGCGGATACTTTTTTTACGGATGCGATTTTGTCCTTGTTCGCGTCCAGTATTTTTTCCGCCGCCGCGGCGTTCTGGCCCGGCATTATCTGAACGGTCGCCATTAAATCCCACTGTGTGTTCCAGCGCGCGACGCCCGTTCCGATGGCAATCGCCACACCCAGCGCGATTACGGATAAAAATGTCAGCAACGCCATGATGACCGTCATAAAGACGGACTGTTCGCGGACAAGAGAAAATACAACCGGTGTTTTCATTTATGCGTTCCCAATATCGTCAAACTGTTTTGATAATTCTGCAAAATAATTTTGCGGTTTCGGTCCTTTCCATACCTTTTGGGCGGCCGGCGTTGTTGGCGCGGGCGCCTTGCCCACGAAGCCGACACGATGATTTTCCACGTGCAGAACCGGGAATTTGTAAGTGTCCATAAGTTTTTTATTATGCGTCGCCAGTATGATTGTCGTACCGAACAGCTTGTTCATCTGAATAAACAATTCCATCAGGCGCGATGCGTTTTCATCGTCCAGGTTGCCCGTCGGTTCGTCCGCCAGCAGGATTGCCGGCTGTACTATAATCGCACGTGCGACGGATACGCGCTGCTGCTGGCCGCCGGAAAGTGCGCGCGGATTTGCGTCGGCATATTTGCCGAGACCAACCCAGTCCAAAACCTTGGCCACCAGTTTTTTTATTTTTGCCTCTGGCACGCCGCGCACCCGCAGGGGCAGGGCGATGTTGTCAAACACCGTCAGATGGCTTAACAGGGAGTATTCCTGAAAAACGATTGCCATTTTCTGGCGCAGGGCGGCGATATCGTCGCGCGATATGTCTGCAGTCGTGCGCCCAAACAATTTTATCTGGCCTGCGGATGGCGTGTGTAATTGGTATATCAGCCGCAGCAGCGTCGTCTTGCCCGCGCCAGATGCGCCGGAGAGAAAATAGAACGCGCCCGCACTGATGTTAAAAGACACGTCGGTTAACACGTCGGAGCCATGTTCATAGCGTGCGGCGACATTTGCAAAAGATATAGCTGTATTGTCTTCCATGATTCGGATAGTAGTAAAATTTTATTTTGCGGTCAAGAAAACATAAAAACAGCGCCCCGTTTGGGGCGCCCGTTATTATTTGTCCACGCGCGTGGTTGCGTTGCGATTTTTGGCCCATACTTTTTCGCCCGTACCGAAATACTGGGGACGTTCCTTGCCATAGGAAATCGTTTTTACGCGCGACGGTTCGATTCCGTCCTTGGTCAAAACATGCGCCGCGTTTCCGGCACGCAACGCGCCCAGCGCCAGGTTGTATTCCGTGCTGCCGCGTTCGTCGCAGTGGCCTTCCAGTGTGATGTTTACGTCCGGATGCTTTTTCATGTACAGCGCCTGGCCCTGCAGGTCGTGCGACATTTCGGGTGAAACCTCGGCGGAATCAAATGCAAAAAATACTTTTTCGTCATTTACGTTCGACGGCATTTTTACCCCGCCGCATGCCGCCAGTGTCAATGCGCAAAATAAAAAGAAAAGCTTTTTCATATCCTTACCCCTTTGCATGAATTTTTTGTATGTAGGAAACGTAGCAAAAAAACAGAAATCTTGTCAATATTTGATTTTGTTTTTGGATTGATGGGGCTTTTGTGATATACTTAGGAAAAAATTTGGAGGGTGTTTTTATGAAAAAATTAGTATCTTTAAGTATATTGATGGGTTTGGTGGCGATGCCGGCTTTTGCCGCAGTGCGTAATGCGACCCCAAGCCATATAACAAAAGACTCAAAAGGCGGTTATGACGTCACATATAGTTATAAAGACAAGGCCAAGACAGGCTGGTATGTGACGGGCCGTGCTGAGCTGAGCATGCTGAACTTTAAGAACAAGTACAGCTCGGCTGCAGAATTCTCGGCGGATGAAAGCCACAGTGAAGACAAATATTCTTTTGAACCAGTGTTCGGCGGTTCTGTGGCGGCGGGTAAAAAGATAAACTATTTCTGGCGCGCCGAATTGGAAGCGGGTTATCTGGGCTTTTTTGAAGATGAAGACGCTGTTGCCAAATTCTCTATTTCCATGCCGTATTTGATGGCCAGCGGATATTATGATTTTACAAACGGCCTGTATGTCGGCGCTGGTGTCGGCGCGACAATTGCCAATTACAAAATAAGCGGCGATTATTTCAGCGGTTATGACAAGGAAAAGACCGCCTTTTCGCCGATGGGGGCGCTGATGTTTGGCTGGACGCATGAACTGGACGACAACCTGGTTGTGGATTTGCGTTATCGTCTGGCTGGAATGACGGGCAGTGAACTGAAGCTGCACTTCCAGGATGTGGACGACAACACGTATTGGTTCAAAAGCAAAACCGGCATGATTCTGGACAATTCCGTGTCGCTGGGTATTCGTTATGAATTTTAGTACGAAAAGGTGTTGACCCGATTCGCAAAAGTATGGTATCATTGCAGGTGTAGAGAGAGTTATGAAATACGAAGTTCAAATATCACGATTGGCTGTTGTTTGTGTGCTGTGCACATCGGCTATTTCCGGTGCGCTGGGGGCGGCCTCGGTTCGTTCGTTGGGGGGCGCCGGAACATATACCGGCACATCTGCGGCGGCAACCGGCGGCTCGTCCGGCGGGGCGACGAACGCGGTTCGTGCGGGTTCTATGCGCGTGACGCCGTCAAGTGGCACGACATCGGCGTCGTCATCCGCGTCCAAGGGTACGACGACCACGGGGCGTGTTGCGACATCGCCGCGACTGTCCATTGGTAAATATTTGGGTGGCGGCACATCGGTCAGCGGCGGCAGTTCCATCAAAAATCAAAAGCCCGGCGGCTCTACAAGCAGCGGCAGTTCCGGCGGTTCCATGAATCCTGGTGTCGCGGCGGAGCTGGAGGGGCGTGTCGGTGAACTGGAGGCGCGTGTTGACGGCATGTACGAAAAGGGCGATGTTGATGCGGCTTTGTCTGACAAGCAGAATGTCCTGACGCCGGTCGATGACTATATCGTTATCGACAAAGATGAAATATATTTGGACGTTGATGCCCTGCAGGAAAATTTAGAGGCGACAGCCGGCAAAGACGGCCGCGAGGTTGAAATCGGTTCCAATACGACACACCTGTTGTGGCGCTATAAGAATGATCCGGTGTGGCAGGAATTGATTGCCTTGTCCGCGATTACCGGTGCGCCTGGTGCGGACGGCGCCATGGGACCCCAGGGGCCGGCCGGTGAAAAAGGTGAGAAGGGCGACAAGGGTGACAAAGGTGAGAAGGGTGACCCGGGCGAGGGTTTGAACTCTGACCTGTATCCGACCAAAGAGTTTATGAATTCCGAAATTGCCAAGGCTATTTCAAATGCCACGACGAATTATGTGACCGTTACGGAAATGAACGCGGCACTTGACGGCAAGGCGGACAAGACGGCGTTGGCGGCGTATGCCACCAATACTGGTGTCGCAGCGGCGATTGACAATGCCACGGCTGATTTGGCGACCAAGGCGGAAATGAATACAGGGCTGGCAGGCAAGGCGGATGTTGGCGCTTCCTATACCAAGGCTGAGGCTGATGCAAAATATTTGACCGAGCATCAGTCGTTGGCGGACTATGCCAAGACAGCGGATGTTTCGAGTACTTATGCAACAAAGAAAGAGCTGGCGGATGCAGTTATAGAGGCTGGCAATATTGATTTGACGGGTTATGCGAAAACAGCAGATGTCGAAGAGGCCTTGAATCTGAAAGCAGATAAAACGGCATTGGACGGCAAAGCTGATGTTGCGACGGTTGCCGGATTGGCGACGCGCGTGACACAGGCGGAGGCGGCCATTGACGATGTGAGCGAGATTGCGTCCGGTGCGGCAACAACCGCATCCGCGGCAAACACGACGGCGACGAATGCTGCAGCTGCGGCCACGGCGGCAACAACTGCCGCGAACGAGGCGGCGGCACTGGCGTCTGCGGCGAAAACGGCGGCCGACACGGCAAAGGTGGCGGCGGATTCCGCCAAGACTGCGGCTGATGCGGCGGCATCCGATGCGGCGTCTGCGACGACGGTTGCGTCTGCGGCCAAGACGTCGGCCGATGCGGCGACGGCTGGGTTGGCGAACAAGGCTGACAAGGCGACAACGCTGGCGGGTTATGGAATTACAGATGCGTACACCAAGGCAGAGGTTGAGACCAAGATTGCAGAAGCTGGTGTTGGTGATATAGATTTGGAAGCGTATGCCAAGACGGATTATGTTAATGCCGAATTGGCCAAAAAGGCAAATACTGCCGATTTGGGTGCCTTGGCAAAGAAAGACACGATTTCAAATGCGGATGTTGCGGATAACGCGGCAATTGCAAAAGAAAAACTGGCCACTGATGTTCAGGCATCGTTGGCCAAGGCTGACCAGGCGGTCACGACCGCCGATGCGCCGACCGATGGGGATTATGTCCTTGCGGTCAGCAATGGTCAAAAGGGCTGGTTCGAGGTTGTAACAACACTTGAGTAAAGCCTCAAACCCGATTAGGAGAACAGGCCCTTGGGCCATTACAGGGATATAAAAAGGAAGGAAAAAAATGAAAGTAAAAAATATTGCTTTTTCTGGATTTGCGGCGGCTATCCTGGCCACCAGCGCGGCAAGCGCGGCACCCCAGATTGCCAGCAAACAGTATGTTGACGACAAAGTTAAGACGGATGTCCAGACTTTGCAGACAACAATTGAAAACAACTATACAAAAACCGAACAGTTGCAGGACGTTATCGTCAACAATATCACCCAGGAATTGGCAAAAGACGACAGCGAACTGAAAACAGCTATTGACGAAGCGTTGGATACAAAAGCCGATGCGGCGACAGTGACCCAGATTAACACAACCGTTAACAACTTGAATACGACGGTCGAAGGTCTGGAAGCAGATGTTGCGGGCAAAGCCGACAAGTTGACCGGTGAAGCCATCAAGGCAGGCAATGTTGCGGTAATTGATGCAACAGGTAACTATGTTGCAGGTACGGTTGCAGCATCTGATCTGGTTACGAATGCAACTGTGACAGACAAGATTACAGCAGCCTTGGAAGGCAATGAATCTGTAAAAGAAATTATTACCACAATCGTCAGCAACGGTGACGTTGTGACAGACGCAATTGACAAGTCTGTTACCGAAGGCACGCTGAAAACCGAACTGGATAAGAAAGCGAACGCGACGGATGTTTACACAAAGGCCGAAGCAGACGCCAAGATTATCGAATTGGCGATTCCGCAGCCGACCGGTGCATGTGCATCTGAATCCGGACGTTGTGTATTGTCGGTTGACACGACTGGTAAAAGCCTGATGTGGTTGGATGTAACCTCGCCGCTGGAAGCCACCGGTACGGGTGAATAAGTTTTGAATAAAGAAAGCTAAGGAAAGGGATAAATAATGAAAAAGCTGACTACTGGTATTTTCACGGTTGTTTTGGGCTTGGTTGCAGCAGATGCCAGTGCTGCTGTCACGTCTAAGGCTTATGTAGATGCGCGTGTAGGTGCGGTTGACACAAAAGTTGAAGGCTTGGAGACAACAGTCAACCAATTCACAACCAACATTGGCGACACAATTACAAATCAGATTACCCAGGAATTGAAAAGCGACACATCTGAAATCGCAAAAGCGTTGGATGCCAAGGCTGATGCGGCTGATTTGACCGCACTGGGCACTCGTGTAACAACGGCCGAAGGCGAAATTGATACTTTGCAGTCTGATGTTAGCGATTTGAAAAAATTGAACGGTGGCGCGGATGCGGAAGGTTCTATTGCAAATACTATTGCAAATGAATTGAAAAATTATTCCACAACAACCGAAGTCAACAACTTGATTTCAACGGCCACAGACGACATGGAAACCCAGACGCATGCTGCGGCGACATATGCGACAAAGGCACAGTTGACGGCAGAAGAAACAGCGCGTACATCTGCTGATAATGCCATTAACGCAAAAATCGGTACTGTTGCAGAAGGCAAGACGGTTGTTCAGATGATTAACGAAGCGGCTGCCGGTGCAGAATATGATGATACCGAAGTTCGTGGTCTTATTTCGACAAATGCATCTGGAATTGCTGCGAATAAAACAGCCGTAGAAAAGGCGCAGGCTGATGCGACAAAGGGTATTGCAGATGCGGCGGCGGCACAGACGACGGCAAATGCTGCGATTCCGAAACCGGCGGGCGAGTGTGCCAATCCGACAAACAAATGCGTTTTGACATTTGCTGGTGGTAACACATATGCATGGGAAGTTATTGAACGCGAGGGCGGTCAGTAAAATAAAAAAATCCCGGTGGCCGATGAATCCGGCCGCCGGGTAAGGTGATGCGTGGCGGCGCATCAATTTGGCGGATAAAAAATATTTAGGTAAAGTTAGTTATGAAAAAAGTAGGATTTTTAGCAGTTTCTTTGGCGGCGTTGATGTCTGTTGGTGCGGCGCGTGCGGATATTGCGTCAACAACGTATGTTGATAATGTTGCAAATACAAAACAGGACAAGCTGACCATTGATACGGTGGCTTCCTATGATGCAAAGCACACGGATAACGACAGCCGTATTCCCACGGTAAAGGTTGCGGAAGAAATTGCGGGTGCGACCGCCGATGCGGCTGTTGCGGCAACGGTTATTCAGATTGGCAATACATATGCGACCAAGGATCAGTTGACGGCTGAAACAAACGCGCGTACATCTGCGGATACGGCGCTGGGGACAAGAATTGACAATGAAGTTACCGCACGTACTTCCGGTGATAATGCAATCAATACAAAAATCGGTACCGTGCCGACCGGCAAGACTGTCGTTGGAATGATTGAAGAGGCGAAGGAAGCTGCCACATATGATGATACGACTGTAAAGGCGGACATCAAGAAAAACGCAGACGCCATTACCACAATTAACAGCAGTGCGGTTATGACATCTGGTGCGACCAAGGCAAAGATTGATGCGATTGCCACAAATACCGATGATATTGCAACAATCAAGACACAGCAGACCAACCAGGATTCCAAGATTTCCGCTTTGGAAACAGGCAAGCAGGATAAATTGGGTTACACCGCTGAAAATGCAGCGAACAGAACCATAACGATTTCTGCGGCGGCCACGGCCAGCGATACAAAGTATCCGTCTGAAAAAGCGGTTGCGACCGCATTGGCGGGTAAGCAGGCGGCCGGCGACTATGCAACGAATGCGACGGTTAATGCTGTAAAGTCGACAGCAGATGCAGCAAACACCCAGGCAAACACCAACAAGACCGCAATTGCAAATCTGCAGACATCCAAACAGGATAAACTGACAACATCTAACATCAAGGGTACGGGCAGTGTTACCGTAACGGTTGCGGACGGTGTCGTGACTGTTGATGGTACAGATACGCAATATACATTGCCTGCGGCGACAGCAAATGCGTTGGGTGGTGTAAAAAGTGGTGGTAATATCACAGTTGGAACAGACGGTGCGGTTACCGTGAACCAGGCGACAAATGCCACGAACGCCACGAATGCAACGAATGCCACCAAGGCGACACAGGATGCGTCAGGCAATGTCATAACAACGACTTATGCCACCAAGACGGAAAACAACGCAAAAATGGCAACGTCTGCATATAATACGGCAACAACGGTTGCTGCGGATGGTACGTATGTAAAGAAAACCAATACGGTTGCGGCAAACTTGACGGCCCTGGATACCGGTGCCAAGGCGGCAAAAGATGCGGCCGACGGGGCGCAGACAACAGCCAATACGGCCAAGACGAATGCTGCGACGGCTCAGGCCAAGGCGGACAGTGCATATACTTTGGCGAATGCGGCGATTCCGAAGCCGTCAGGCAGTTGTAAGGATTGCGTGCTGAAGTTTAACGGTACCACGTTCTCTTGGGAAGAGATTGGACGTTAACTGTAAAAATTGTGGCGCAATACAAAAAATTGTTTTTGCGCCACATAAATCCTTGTGAGTGAGTAGGGTTTTGTGATAATATATAAGCTGGTAGAGAGTTTTTAAGTTATGAGAGTTATAGCTGGTATTTTTGCAGTTTCTGTTATCGCGACTATGTCCGTAATTTCGGCCCGTGCAGAGGTTGTGTCAACTGAATTGTTGGATAGGCGTCTGGGGACCGAGGGAAATCTGGCGGCCGTGGCATCATCCGGTTCGTATAATGATTTGGCGAACAAGCCGACCATCCCGGCGGCGCAGGTTCAGCCGGACTGGAATGCAACATCCGGTATGGGGCAGATAAAGAATAAACCGACATTGGGTGCATTGGCGGCGAAGAGTGCCGTGACGTCTGCGGAAATTACAGACGGAACAATTGTTAATGCCGATATTAGCGGAAGTGCGGCGATTGCGCCTTCCAAGATTGCAATAGATACGGTTGCAACGTACGAGAATATTCCGGCGGCGGACAAGGAAAAGCGTATTCCGTCTGTGGCGCTGGCCGAAGAAATTGCCGGGGCGACTGCCGATGCGGCTGTTGCGTCTGCGGTGGCAAATGTTGGCAAGACGTATCAGGTAAAATCAACCGCGGCATATCAGATGGGTGGTGCCAACGGCGCATGGACAACAATGTCGGCGGACCAACAGAATGCCTTGAATTCAAAGGTGACCGCGGCCAAGGTGACAGCCTATGACGGTTATGCGGCAACAATTGCGAACAAGCAGGACAAGTCAACGGCGGTGACGCACACGGCGAACACGGCGGCCGGTGATTCAACGCACCCGGTATATGTGAACGCGTCCGGCGTTGCGACAAAAATAGACAAGGTTGCGGCGGCCGCGGCGGCCGATACGGCGACATCCGCGACCAAGGCCACGCAAGATGCGTCCGGCAATACCATAACGACGACATATGCCACAAAGTCAGAGATGAATGCGGTAAAATCGACCGCAGAGGGCAAGCAGGATGCCTTGACGGCGGGTGCATACATTACCATTACAAAAGATACGTCCACTGGTAAAACCACAATTGCATCCACCGGTCCGACATATACATTGCCAGCGGCGACAGCAAACGCACTGGGTGGTGTAAAAAGCGGTGGTAATATCACGGTCGGGACAGACGGTGCGGTTACAGTAAACCAGGCGGCCAGTGCGACCAACGCAACGAATGCGACGAACGCCACCAAGGCGACCCAGGACGCGTCCGGTAATACCATAACAACGACTTATGCGACAAAAACCGAAATGGGTAACAAACAGGACAAGTCGACGGCGGTGACGCACACGGCGAACACGGCGGCTGGTGATTCAACGCATCCGGTATATGTGAATGCGTCTGGTGTTGCGACCAAGATAGACAAAGTTGCCGCGGCATCCGCCGCAGATACGGCGACAACGGCCACGACCGCTACAAATGCCAAAAAGATATGCAGCGGTTCCACATGTACAAGCTTTGTGGATATCTGGGTTGAATAAGTTTCCCTTTACGGGATAGGAGAGGAGAAAAACAGCGGCATTGCCGCTGTTTTTTTATTTGATAATGGCTTTATAACAACATCATTAAGCCGATGCCCAGGCCTGCCGCGATAATGGCAAACATTGTAATCGGCCAGAAATATTTTTTTACAATCGCGTTCGCCGCGTCTTGGAACCGCCACAGCAATGCCGCGACAACGGCAAAGCGCGCCGTGCGGAATATTGCCGACACGCCCAGGAACAATGCGGCCGGGAATCCCATGAATCCGGCGCATATCGCCATCAACTTGTACGGAATAGGGGTGAACGCCGTTAAAACGATTATGAACAGGCCGTGCTTTATGAACAGCGCCTGGGCCATTTCAAATTTTTCCATTGTCGCAAAATTTTGAATCAGCCATACGCCAACCGAGTCAAACAGCCAGTATCCAATCAGATACGCAATGGCGCCGCCAACCAGGCTGCCTGCGGCGGCTGCGACGGTAATCGGAATGGCGCGACGGCGGTTGGCGATAATGGGCGGGGTCATGAATACTTCGGGTGGAACGAACAAGAAAATTGACTCGCATACGGTTAATATAAAGACAATCCATGTGTATGCTGGGTGCTCGGACTTTTTCAGAATAGATTCCACCAGTTTCATTTTTCCCCCAATTTTTCAAAAATTTTCTTGATTGTACATAAATTTCGTCTACTTTACAAACTATAAGTAACAAAAAGAAGCGAATATGCAGAAAAAAAACACAAATTCTAATAGAGGAATGCGTATTGCGGCCAAGGTTCAGACAATCGTTGCAGAGATACTGCGCGACAACTATGGCGACGACGCGATTGTCGCCGGTGTGTCTTTGGTTGGCGCAGAGGCGCATGGGGGATTGCAGTTTGTGCGCCTTTATTATTATTCGCGTAACGCCGATACGGCCGCGGTACAGAAACGTCTGGACGAGATTGTTCGCAGTGTCCGGTTCGAGCTGGGGGCGCGTATGAACCAGAAATATGTGCCGGACATTCGCTTTGAATATGACGACACGTTGGAGCGGGCGGCGCGTATTGATGAACTGTTGGGGAAGATTTCAAATGAATAATGAAGACGGTGTAATCAGCCGGGTTTCCGAAGTGTCTGATAATTTATTGATGGAATGCTATTGGATTGCGAATTTGTCGCGTCCGAATAATGCAATGATGATTCATGGGTTTATGCAGCGCGAGGTAAATGTTAACAAACATATTTTGTTTGCCTATTTTGTGCGCCAGCAGCTGCGCGGCTTTATCAAGGGGCATCTTACAAAAGAAGGCGACAAGATAATGGCGCGGATAGACTGGCTGTTTATAGACCCGATATGCCAGCGCAGCGGCATCGGTGCCCGCCTGATTGAGGCGTACGAGGCGCATTGCCGCAATGCGGGTGTGCGCCGCATGCTGGTGCAGCCGGCGCCCACCCGTCAGGCTAAGAACTTTTATGCCAAGCACGGATACGGTCCGTGCGGGATGACATTCACGCACGCCAAAGATTTGGTACGCTAAATTGCGGCGTATTTTCTTGTAAAAAACAGATTGCAAGTTTCTCTATACTGGTGTACCATTGCCGCATGAGTCAAAAAAATATCAGAAATTTCGCAATAGTCGCACATATTGATCACGGAAAGTCAACCTTATCAGACCGGTTGATTGAATTTACAGGCGGACTGCAGTCGCGCGAGATGAAGGCTCAGGTCCTGGACTCCATGGATATAGAGCGTGAACGCGGCATCACAATCAAGGCGCAGACGGTGCGTCTGGAATACAAGGCCAAAGACGGCCAAACATATCAGCTGAATTTAATGGATACGCCCGGACACGTCGACTTTTCGTACGAGGTGTCGCGTAGTTTGGCCGCGTGCGAAGGGGCGCTGGTGCTGGTTGATGCGACCCAGGGGGTTCAGGCGCAGACGTTGGCAAATGCATATCTGGCGCTGGACAATGATTTGGAAATGCTGCCGGTGCTGAATAAAATCGATTTGCCGTCAAGTGATGTTGAGGCAGCGCGCGAACAGATTGCGGACGTTATCGGTTTGGATGCGTCGGATGCGCTTGGGGTGTCCGGAAAGACGGGCGCCGGCGTACCGGAATTGTTAGAGGAAATTGTTCAAAAGTTGCCCAGTCCCCGTGGTGACGAGAATGCGCCGACGCGCGCGCTGTTGGTGGATTCGTGGTACGATTCGTATCTGGGGGTCGTGATATTGGTGCGCGTGGTTGACGGACGTCTGACACGTGGTCAAAAAATAAAATTTATGGCGACCGGTGCAGAATACGTTATTGATAAAATCGGATATTTTACGCCAAAAATGGTCAATACGGACGAGCTGGCCACCGGTGAAATCGGATTTATTATCACGGGCATGAAAACGATTCACGACTGCAAGGTCGGCGACACGATTCTGGATGCGCGCGGTGGTGGCGATGCGTTGCCGGGATTTAAGCCGTCGGTGCCGGTTGTGTTTTCATCGTTCTTTCCGGTAGAGGCGGACGATTATCCCGCATTGCGTGAAAGCGCGGAAAAGTTGGCGCTGAACGATGCGTCGTTTATGTTCACAACGGAAAAGTCGTCGGCGCTGGGATTTGGGTTGCGCTGTGGGTTCCTGGGGCTGCTGCATATGGAGATTATCAGCGAAAGATTGTCGCGTGAATTTAATCTGACACTGATTAACACCGTGCCCAGCGTGCTGTATAAATTATATTTGCGCAATGGCGAGATTGTTGATTTGGAAAATCCCGCGGATATGCCGGAGCTGACAAAAATCGAAAGAATAGAAGAGCCGTGGGTTCGCGCCACAATCATGATGCCAGACAAGTACATGGGCGGTATCATGGCGCTGTGTTCCGAACGTCGCGGAATTCAGGAAAATATTTCATATGTCGGAAATCGCGCGGTGTTGGTATATCAGTTGCCATTGGCGGAAATCGTGTTCGACTTTTATGATCGCGTAAAATCCATATCATCGGGGTATGCGTCGTTTGATTATGTTCTGCAGGGGTACCAGGCGTCCGATTTGGTAAAGGTATCAATTTTGGTAAACGACGACAATGTAGAGCCTTTGTCGTTTATGTGCCATCGCAGTTTTGCGGAGAAGCGCGGTCGCCAGATTGTGGAAAAATTGAAAGACTTGATTCCGCGGCATCAGTTCAAGATTCCGTTGCAGGCGGCAATCGGTGGGAAAATTATCGCGAGAGAGACTATTGCGGCATATCGCAAAGACGTGACTGCAAAATGTTATGGCGGGGATATAACACGCAAGCGCAAACTGCTGGAAAAACAGAAAGAAGGCAAAAAGCGCATGCGCACATTCGGCAGCGTTGAAATTCCGCAAAGCGCCTTTATCAACGCATTAAAAGTAAGCTAAGCAAAAGGGAAAAAACATGTTTGCGACAATTGTTCAAAAATGGAATGCGTTCAAGGCAGATTGGAAAGAATATCAAAGACTGCGCCGTGTGGCGGCGCGTGCCTGGCGCAAGCTGGACCGGGTTCGTGGTAAAATAACCGTGTTTTGTGGCAGGGACGGTGTCGCAAAGGAAAAGCGCTGTATCAAAACAAAATTTGTGGAAGTGCCGCACTTTAATCCGATGGATGATTTTGGCAACGGGCGGATGCCGGCGATTGTTGCAAGTAATAGCTATTGTCCGTATTTCCGCGGCAAAGAGTCGGATGCAGAGGTTGTGGAATGCGGCCAGACGGACTGTCCGTGTCATGCGACGAATTGTGAATATGCTAATGCCGCCAAAGAGTATGAGGCGGCGGCTGCGCGTCGTCGCTCTTTCTGGGGTGATAAATCGAAAACAAAATAAAACGTACGGGGGTACGCCGTGGCGCATCAGTTTTTCTTTAATCCATACATTCTTGATAATCTGCCGGCGCCGAACAGTGGCTTTGACGTGGTTCAGGACATCTCTGAACCGCGTCTTCGTATGTATGTGACCAGTCGCGGTGCAAAAACTTTTTTTGTACGCAAGCGTGTCGGCGGACGTGACCGCCGCATAATCATCGGCAATTATCCTGAGGTAGATATAGAGCAGGCACGCGACGCCGTCGCAACGGTTTTGGAAAATGCGGCGCAAAAGCCGCGCACGCGCCGTCGCAAAATCACCTTTGGCAAGATGATGGAAATGTATCTGGCGGCGCGCGTCCGCCGGACCGAGGACGGCATGGTAAAACTGCAGCGCGCCATAAAACGCCATCTGGCCGATTTGCAGGATAAAAATGTATGCGACATTTCCGCCGCTGATGTGCGCATGGTTATTGGCGCCATTGACGGGCCTGCAATTGCGCGCCGCATGCAGGAATTACTGCACAGCATTTTCAAATATGCAATCGAGACCGGGTACGCAAAGGAAAATCCGGTGGCGGGAATGGATAAAATCGCACAAAAGCGTCGTGTGCGCCCATTGACGAAATCGGGGCTGGTTCGACTGATTGCGGCCATAGATTCCGAACCTTCGCCGGTGTTGCGTGCGGCGTTTTTAATGTTGATATACGGATTTGCACCAAAGAGCCAGGTGTTTTCCATGCGCTGGTCTGATTTGGATTTCAACCATTACATGTGGGGTACGCGCCCGCTGTCCGATGCGGCGGTTGTATTGTTACAGGATTTGCCCCAGGACGGAAACTGGGTCTTTTCCGTGCGCGGTCGCATGCGTTTGACAGATCCGCGCGTCGCGTGGCGTCGTACGGCGACGGCCGCCGGTATTCCGAATCTGACGATGGACGATGTTTATAAATTCATGATGCGGCATTTGGTTTGGACGTCCGGAACCGAGGATTTGCGCGCAAACATGAATGACCTGATTGATGAAATAAACGGTCTAAACATATAAATTGCCTTTTGTCAAGTTTTGTTATCGTTTGTTATAATTTCTTGACACCCATTGCATAAAATGATAGCTTTATGTTATGACACGCCCAAAGCAGGGCCACACATTTAACTGAAACAAAGGAAAAAAAATGACAACTTTTGAAAAAGTAAAAAAAATCGTAGCTGATAAGCTGGGCGTTGACGAAGCAAAAGTCACCGAAACAGCTGCGTTCGTGAACGATTTGGGTGCTGATTCTTTGGACGTTGTTGAATTCGTTATGGAAGTTGAAAAAGAATTTGATATCACAATTCCTGACGAAGAAGCCGCGAAGTTGGCCACAGTTGGCGATGCGGTTAAATACATCGAATCCCACAAAAAATAATTTTTGTCAGGGTATTTTATCGTGAGATAACAAATCCGTCGCACATGTATTTTTGTCGGCGGATTTTTTTCTGTATTTTGGGCGGCCAAAGGTTTATTATATGGCCATAGACAGACAAGTATAAAGGAATATAGAAAATGAGAAGAGTCGTCATAACAGGCATGGGTATTGTATCGCCGGTCGGAACCGGGATTGAACATGCGTGGAAAAATATTTTAGCGGGCAAGTCGGGTGTTCGTAAAATCGACACGTTTGATGCATC
This sequence comes from uncultured Alphaproteobacteria bacterium, assembly GCA_947175875.1. Taxonomy (GTDB): domain Bacteria; phylum Pseudomonadota; class Alphaproteobacteria; order Rs-D84; family Rs-D84; genus Enterousia. The sequence goes on from CAMWON010000005.1 coordinate 38,193, forward strand.
CGATTGCGCGTCCCAGATTGCGGGTCTGCCGGTTGTCGGTACGGAACCGGGGCAGTATAATCCGGACGCGGTTGTCGAACCGCGCGACCAGCGCAAGATGGACAAAGGCATCGTATACGGTGTTGTTGCCGCAGACGAGGCGATGCGTGACGCCGGACTGATTGATTATGCCGGCGATAAAGAACGCATGGGTGTTTCCATTGGTATGGGAATTGGCGGTTTGAATACGATTTACGACAACTGTGTTGAATTGTACACCGGTGGTCCACGTCGTATCAGCCCGTTCTTTATCCCGAAATCCATCATCAACATGACAGCGGGGCACGTGTCCATTCGTTACGGACTGAAAGGGCCGAATTTGTCCGTTGTTACAGCGTGCGCGTCTGCGGCGCATTCAATTGGAGAGGCGGCCCGTTTGATTCAGCACGGTGATGCCGACATAATGCTGGCCGGCGGTGCCGAGGCGGCGGTTGGTAAAATCGGCGTGGCGGGATTTTCCGCGATGAAGGCGTTGTCCACGCGCAACGACGAACCGGAGAAGGCATCGCGTCCGTGGGACAAGGGACGTGACGGATTTGTCATGGCCGAAGGCGCAGGTATCCTGGTTCTGGAGGAATATGAACATGCCAAGGCGCGCGGTGCAAAGATTTATGCCGAGGTTGCGGGATATGGCATGTCGGGCGACGCGTATCATATTACCGCACCAGCCGAAGGGGGCGAGGGCGGTTTGCGCGCGATGAAGGCGGCGATGAAAGACGCGGGTCTGACACCGGCGGATGTCGATTATGTAAACGCGCACGGTACATCGACGGGCCTGGGCGATATCGGCGAATTGACGGCGGTCAAAGAACTGTTTGGCGACCTGCCGGTATCCATGTCTTCGACAAAGTCCATGACGGGGCATCTGCTGGGTGCGGCCGGCGCGGTAGAGGCGATATTCTGTGCGTTGGCGATTCGTGACGGCGTGGCGCCGGCGACAATCAATCTGGACGACCCTGTTGACGAGGTCGGCAATTTCGACCTGGTGCCGAACAAGGCGAAAAAGCGCAAGCTGGACGTTGCAATCAGCAACAGTTTCGGTTTCGGCGGAACAAATGCCAGCTTGGTTTTGAAAAAAGTTGCAGAATAAAAAATCCCCCCGTTAGGGGGATTTTTATTTAGTATAAACAGCCCTGTATAAATAAAAAACGGTGCCTATTCAAAAGGACCGTTTTCCTATATTGTTATTTTTTACAATTTTATCCCAGATTTTCGTTTCAAGTCAACTCAAAAAATCGCCGAAAAAAAACGGTGGTTTTATGTTTAGAAAATTTGTCGGATTGATGGTTGTGGCGGGCTGTTGTTGGAATGGTGTCGCGCTGGGCGGGGTACAAGTGCAATGCTGTTACAGAATGAATTCGTCAACGGGTATATATGAAACCGTTACGGCGGAATCCTGTTTAAAATGCCCGAGCGGCTGTAATGATTTGTGCTTGGGCACAATAGATCCGCCGATAACCTTAGGTTGCGCCGATGAATGCAAAGGTATGACCAGCTGGGGGGATCCGCAAGGGTCGTTGCGCATATCTTCATATCAAACCCGTTGCGCGGGTGATTATTGTGAATACAGATGCAAGGCTGGATATTATGGAACGGGAAAAAATTGCAGTGTATGCCCATGGCCCGGAACGTCAGCGGTCGCATCAACAAAGGAGACGGACTGTTATATAACCAGCGGTTCCGATGCCACGGGCAGTTTCGAATTTTCCGGCGGCAAGTGTTATTATAATTAACAACGGGGCGTTTGCCCCGTTGTTTACTTTTCTTCCTTGTTAATCCCAAGCGTGTCTTTCACAGGTTCCACGATTGCGGTCTTTGCGCTGTCCAGTGTTCGTATCAGCGCGCGGCGTATTTTGCCGCTGATTGTCATGGGCAGACTGTCCACGAACTCTATCACGCGCGGGTGTTTGTACGCCGCGGTGCGACTGCGTACATGGTCCTGTAATTGGCGTACCAATATGTCGCCGGGCTGAAAATATTTGTTCAAAACAATTGTTGCCTTTACCGCCTGGCCGCGCGACGGGTCGGGAATGCCGGTGACGGCAACCTCGCGCACGGCCGGGTGCTCCAGCAGAACGCTTTCAACCTCGAACGGGCTGATGCGGTAACCGCTGCTTTTTATCAAATCGTCGTTGCGGCCCACGAACCAGAAATATCCGTCCGAATCGCGGTACGCCACGTCGCCGGTGTGGTAATACCCGTCACGGTAAACGGCCGCGGTTTGTTTTTCATTTTTATGATATCCCAGGAACAGACCGACCGGGCGATGCTCTTTTAAGCATACGCATATTTCGCCGACTGTTCCGTCGGGGACGGGGCGGCCGCGTTCGTCAAGCAGCTCCACATTCCAGCCCGCCGCCGGCATGCCCATGCTGCCGGGTTTGGGTTCAATCCATTCGTTGTTAAACAGCATTACGCATGTTTCTGTCTGGCCGAATCCTTCGCGCATTTTTATTCCCGTCGCGCGCAGGAATCTTTCATATACTTCCGGATTCAACGCCTCGCCCGCGATATCGGCCTTGGCCAGTGCCGACAGGTCGTATTTGCTTAAATCTGCATGCAGCAGCATTTTATACACCGTCGGCGGCGCGCAGAACGATGTCACGTGATTATCCGCAATCGCGGACAGCAGGTCGTGCGCGGTAAAGCGGCCTGAAAAGTCAAACACAAACACTGCGGCCCCGGCCAGCCACTGGCCGTACATTTTGCCCCAGCTGCATTTCGCCCATCCCGATTCGGACAATGTGAAATGAATGTCGCCGTCGCGCAGGCGCTGCCAGAATACGGCGGTGTTTATATGGCCCAAAGGATACGCAAAGTTATGCGCCACCATTTTCGGTAAATCCGTCGTGCCACTGGTGAAATACAGAACCATCGTGTCGCCGGTTTCATTCGGAACGCGCGTGAATGTCGTGGGACAGGACTCGATTCCCGCGGCAACGTCGGCGCACGGTATTAGCTGTATATCGTCGTCGCCGATGGCGCTCTTTATCTCGTTTACGATATATCCGTCGTCAAACGCGATGATATTTTTTACGTCCGCGGTCTGGATGCGGTATTTTATATCCTCGGCCTTTAGCTGATTCGTTGACGGAATTGGAATCGCCCCCAGCTTGTGCATGGCCAGCATTAAGATCCAGTATTCCCAGCGCCGGCGCATAAACAGCAGTACCGTGTCGCCTTTCTTTATTCCGCGCGCGGCCAGGAAATTTGCCGCGGCGTTTGATGCGCGCGCCAAATCGCGGAACGTGAACGTTTTTTTATGACCGCTGTCGTCATTCCATATAAGTGCCACTTTGTCCGGGCTTTCAATGGCCAGCGCGTCTATAACATCATATGCGAAATTAAAATTGTCGGGAACGGTTGGGATTGCGTTCTCTTTATAGTCTTGATAACTGTCAAATTTTATTTTTGACAGAAATTTTAATGCAAACATATTTATTCCTTCTTTTACACTTACACTTACACTAAAATATGGTTCATAAAAGTTTAAATACAAGTGGAAAATAATAATAAAAATAGTTGCATTTTATAAAAAACAGGTGCATAATCGGCCCGTAATCGGAGTGTAGCTCAGTCTGGTAGAGCGCTGCGTTCGGGTCGCAGAGGTCGTAGGTTCGAATCCTGTCACTCCGACCAGGTTAAATAATAACGCCCCCAAGTCGGGGGCGTTATTATTTAATATTTTATGATGTTCAGGATTCGAACCTGCGGGGAAGTAGGTTCGAACCGCAGGCGAGAGGCAGACGGGAGTATGCCGGTCGCATAGCGACGAGCCAAGGTGACGAAGTAATCCTGTCACTCCGACCATATATTTAACCGCCCATTGTGGCGGTTGTTTTTTTCTTGATATTGTGTACGAGATTTATTCATTGTCTTTATAAATTTATTTTTTTATAATACCCAAGAATTCACAGGGATCTGAATTCAGGGACGTAAGAAATCCCATACAACATCGATGCAGTAATGCATTGAATCCGCACAATAGCGGCGCAAATGCGCCCGTTATTATATACCCCGCACTTAAACTGTCGGGGAGCCGTCGGCTATACCACAGGGCATGCCCAAAGGCCGACGGGGTCATTATGTTGTATGATTTTCTTAACTCCCCGACTGCCAATTCCCTTGGCGGTCATTTGTTTTTACCAAACAAAAAGGAGTTGGAAATTGAAAAAAATCACCATAACATTAGCGGCGCTAATGGAAATAACCGGCACAGCCTATGGTGCCTGGGACACAAGTACGCGCATTGACGGCGTCCACCTGTCAAGTTGCACATCAAAATATATTGATGTAAATGCAATAGAAAGCCTTAACTACGAAGATAACGCCTGGAAACTGGTTATGGGGCGCAAAAACGGCTGGGGAGGAAGTAGCTGTACTCTAACCATGACCGGTGAATGCAGTAAAGCGCTTATCGGTATAATGGGCAAGGAAGACTTTGATAGTGCCTCTATAGATGGGACGCTAACCTCAAGTATATCCTGTGCATGCAATTCTAATAGTGATTGTGTAACGGGATTTAAATGCAGCCCAGCAGGCTCCGGCCAAAAATACGGCTTTTGCACACAAATTTCAAATTTTTGCACCACAGACAGCCAATGCGATAACGACAAAGGCTATGTATGTGTAAACAAAGCATGCACACAAAAGTGCACCATAAACACAAAACCGGATGATACTGGTTGGGAAATAGCTGCGCGTGATACTTCTGATTATTATAACTTTCCGATGATTGAAAAAAGCTCTACCTATAAATGCTCTTCGGCCGGCAGATGGACCGGAACAACAGCTTACCGTTGCGCCGCACATTACTATGGCGCGCCGACATCTGCCAGCTCAAAATGCAGTCGCTGTCCGGACTATCCGGGTCCGGCCGAAGCACCCGCAGGCTCGACAAAAATAACGGATTGCTATTATCCAAGAGGAACGGAATACAACGATTCCACAGGAGCTTTTAAAATTATCGGCGGCGACTGTCATCATGATTAAAAAATCCCCCGAATGGGGGGGATTTTTGTTCTGAAACAGCTTCGAATCCTGTCGCCTCGACCATTTATTTAACCGCCCATATGGGCGGTGTTTTTTATAGCGTTTGCAAAATTATTTTTATCTGCAATAATGCCCGGGTTATGAAACGCAGAAATTTTAAACAAAAAAAATTTATAATTTGTTTTTTGCTGGGGCTGGCTGCGGCGCTTAGCGTATTTGTATATGTAATCGGCATTCGGTCGCCGTTGCGCGATACTGTTGTGATATCCGTTCCGCGCGGGGCCAGCGTATCTTATGTCGCGCGGCAATTGTCGGCGCGCGGCGCGATAGATTCCGCACCCGTATTCAAAATGTGCGTTCGTGCATTGGGCGGGCGCGTGCAAAGCGGTGAATATGAATTTGCGCCGGGGACCAGTGCGTGGCGACTGGCGCATATGCTGGCGACGGGGGATGTTGCGGCGACAACCGTCGTTATTCCAGAGGGGTTGACCGTACGCCAGATAAAGCAACTGCTGCTGCAGACGCCGGGGCTGACGGGCGCGGTGGAATGTGACAAGCCCAGCGAGATTGCCGTATGCAATCTGCGTGACGGAGACATTTTCCCGGATACGTACCGTGTGGCGCGCGGGACGTCGCGGTTGGCGCTGTTGGATTTGGCGCACAAAAAGATGGAGGCCATACATGATGCGTGGCGCAGGGCAGGGCGTATCGCGCCGTCGCCGCTGGCGTCTTGGAATGATGTTATAACACTGGCCTCAATCGTTCAGAAAGAAACACCGCGTGCCGATGAAATGCCGATTGTGGCCAGTGTTTATGTCAACCGTCTGCGCCAGAACATGCGTCTGCAGGCGGACCCGACGGTTGTTTATGCGCTGACCGACGGTCTGGGCGACATGCGGGGCGAGCCGCTGTTGCGCGGGCATTTGAAAACTGAAAGTCCTTATAATACATATATGCATAAAGGGTTGCCGCCGGCGCCGATTGCAAATGTCGGCCAGGCGGCAATCCGGGCGGTTTTGAAACCGGCGGATACTAACTATCTGTTCTTTGTGGCCGACGGGCGTGGCGGACATCATTTTTCAAAATCCTATGAGCAGCACATGCGGCATCACGCCGACTGGCGCGCAATAAAAAAAAGTAGAAATTAAGTGCTTGTGTCTGCAAATTCATTAAAAATCATAATGATTTAATGTTGGGGGCCTTTAAAGGCCTGCGTGTCAAAAATCCCCGGTATTCCGGGGATTTTTATATAATCTTGTGGGAAGAATTTCCGATTCGCAGCCGTGCGAGCATATCATATTTTTGTCTGTTTTGCAAAAATCTTTTCCCTTGCGGGCGGCTTTGGACGGATAGTAAAATATTCATAAGCTAGAAACAAAATCTAGTTAATAACCTTAAGGAAAGGATAAAGTATGAAAAAGTTCGTATTAACATCTTTGATGGCTGTGTTCGCGGTTTCCGGCGCGCATGCGGCAAATGTTATAAATGATAATCCGTTGTATCGTCCGGAGGCTGGTAAGTTTTACAGCATGACGTCTGTTGCCTCTCATACCAAGAACAGCAAAAACGTTGGTCTGGCAGAAGATTTTGGTTATGGTATCACGGACCGTTTGGCGGTTGGTGTTTCAACAACAGCGGCCCAGTCCGACTGGTTTGATATGTCTTCGTGGAACGATTTCGCATTTGGCGTAAATTATCGTGCGCTGGATATGGGCAACTGGAAAGGCGATGTCTTTGGTGCGTATACTGTAAATTCCATTTTGCCGTACCGTGGTTCTTTCCTGGACAAGGATGCAACATGGTATAACTGGACAGTTGGTGCGCGTGCCGGTTATGAAATGGCGGGTTGGTCGGTCGCTGGTCACATCGCATTTGACTATGCGAATTCGGAATCCTTTAACTGGAATGATGAAGGAATTCATTCGTTGCGTGCCGGGCTGACAGGGTTGCTGTCGCTGAACTCTAACTGGAGCTTGGTTGCCGGTGTTGAATATAGCACAATCTTGGATGATGAAATCAATCATATGAAGATTGAGCATCCGGGTCAGTGGGATGGTACTTTTGGCGTGAACTATAACATTGACTCTGACAAATTTGTCGGTGCGTATATTTCCAAGACAATGGATCATGACGCCGCCGGTGATTGGGATGTTGAAGACGGCTTTGGCTTTGGTGCCAAGTTCGGTATTCAGTTCTAATTTGACTGTCAAAAAAAACACCCCCCGACCATCTTGGTTGGGGGTGTTTTATACAAACTCAAAAAATGTATAGTTTTTTGCGTGTACTAAATGATTTTTTGTGTCTTTGGTGTAATTGATAAATCCCCCAAATTTCGGGGCTTTTGTATTTATTCCTTTATTATTTTTTCCTAGATTTTTCTTGACAATATCGGGGGGGGCGGTTATAGTATGTTCGCTTTCCGTGTAAATAAGGAAAGAAAAAACACAGAAATCTGCACGGTTGACGGATTTATAATCACGGGGCATGCCCGGTGAAATAAGTCTGGCGGGCAGTTTTTGTGCGGACAAAAAGGTGTAAGGAAAACAAAGAGATTTTGAATGCCAACAGTAAACCAACTGATTCGGAAACCGCGTAAGAAGGTCGTCGTAAAATCCACGGCGCCTGATATGGTCGAGTGTCCGCAGAAGCGTGGCGTTTGCACACGCGTTTATACAACCACGCCTAAGAAACCTAACTCGGCGCAGCGTAAGGTTGCCCGTGTTAAGCTGGCGAACGGTCGCGAAGTGACCGCATACATCCCGGGCGAAGGCCACAATCTGCAGGAACATAGCGTTGTTATGATCCGCGGCGGCCGCGTAAAGGACTTGCCGGGTGTAAAATATCACATCATTCGTGGTGTCTTGGATACCAAGGGTGTTGATAGCCGCAAGCAGGGTCGTTCTTTGTATGGTGCAAAGGTAAAGAAATAAAAAACAAACATGCGGCAAGGCTGCATGAGTAATCCGGAAAACGGGTGAAGAACAAAAAGGAAAAGCAAAAATGTCAAGACGTAAAGGCGCAGCGAAACGAGAAATTCTGCCAGATTCCAAATATAATAATCTGGTTGTTGCAAAATTGATTAACGTTGTTATGTGGGACGGCAAGAAAGAAGTTGCCGAAAATATCGTTTACGGTGCGATGGATGAACTGAAGAAAATCGCGAAAGACGGTGATGAACTGACCGCATTGTTGGAAGCGGTGGATGCATTGAAGCCGTCCGTTGAAGTAAAGGGTCGCCGTGTTGGCGGTGCGACTTATCAGGTTCCGGTTGAAGTTCGCTCGGCGCGTCAGCAGACATTGGCTTTGCGCTGGTGTGTTATGTTTGCACGCAAACGTGGCGAACGCACAATGAAAGACCGTCTGTTCGGTGAACTGCGTGATGCTTTGAACGGCCAGGGTGGCGCGTTCAAGAAAAAGATTGATACGCATAAGATGGCCGAAGCGAATAAGGCGTTTGCTCACTTCCGCTGGTAATTTAAACAAAGAAAGACAATTTAAAATAAGGAAAGACACATGTCTGTTGGAAAAACCGCTCCTTTGCATATGTACCGCAATATCGGCATTATGGCCCATATTGACGCTGGTAAAACCACAACATCTGAACGTATTTTGTTCTATACCGGTAAAAGCTATAAAATCGGTGAAGTACATGACGGGGCAGCTACAATGGACTGGATGGCCCAGGAACAGGAACGCGGTATTACGATTACATCCGCCGCGACAACCTGCTTTTGGCGCGACCATCGTATCAATTTGATTGATACCCCGGGGCACGTTGACTTTACAATGGAAGTGGAACGTTCCCTGCGCGTATTGGACGGTGCGGTTGCGGTTTTTGAATCCGTGTCCGGTGTTCAGCCGCAGACGGAAACCGTATGGCGCCAGGCTGATCGTTATAATGTTCCGCGTATCTGCTTTATTAACAAGATGGACCGTATCGGCGGAAACTTCTTCCGTTGCGTTGATATGATTCGTGAACGTTTGGGTGCAAATCCGCTGGTTTTGAATTTCCCGATTGGTGCGGAATCCGATTTCAAGGGCGTTGTTGACGTTCTGGAAATGAAGGGCATCGTTTGGGAAGATGAAAACGGTAGCAATCCGGTTATCGTTGATATTCCCGAAGATTTGAAGGCAAAGGCCGAAGAACTGCACAACCGCCTGATTGAAGAGGTTGTGACTTTGGACGACGCCGTGATGGAAGCCTATATGGAAGGTAACACGCCCGACCATGACACAATCAAGAAGTTGTTGCGCAAGGGCACGATTGCTCAGAACTTTGTTCCTGTAATGTGCGGTTCCGCGTTTAAGAACAAGGGTGTTCAGCCGCTGTTGGACGCGATTGTAGATTATCTGCCGAGCCCGCTGGATATTCCGGCTATTAAGGGTACAAAGATGGACGGCGAAACCGTGGCGGAACGTAAGCCTGATGCAAAAGAGCCGTTCAGCGCATTGGCGTTTAAGGTTGCAAATGACCCGTTCGTTGGAAACCTGATGTTTATTCGTATTTATTCAGGTAAGTTAACATCCGGTTCATATGTATATAATTCCAACCGCGATAAGCGTGAACGTGTTGGCCGTATGTTGCTGATGCATGCAAATAATCGTGAAGAAATTAAAGAAGCGACAGCCGGTGATATTGTTACTTTGGTTGGTATGAAGGAAACAATTACTGGTGACACACTGTGTGACGAATCGAATCCGATTATCTTGGAAAACATTCATGTTCCGGAGCCGGTTATCAGCATTGCTGTTGAACCGAAAACCAAGGCTGACATTGAAAAGATGTCTTTGGGCCTGCAGGCGCTGGCGAAGGAAGATCCGTCGTTCCGTGTATCTGTTGACGAAGAATCCGGTCAGACGATTCTGGCGGGTGTTGGTGAACTGCATCTGGAAATTCTGGTTGACCGTCTGCTGCGTGAATTCAAGGTTGACGTTGCCGTGGGTGAACCGCGTATCGCATACCGCGAAACATTCCGCAAGGCGATTACCGAAGAATACACCCATAAAAAGCAGTCCGGTGGTTCTGGTCAGTATGCTCAGGTTAAGATTGAATTCGAACCTGTGGAACCGGGTGAAGGATATTCGTTTGAAAACAAGATTGTTGGTGGTGCTATTCCGAAAGAATATATCCCCGGCGTTGAAAAGGGTTTGAAGATAGCTCAGCAGACAGGTGTTCTGATTGGCTATCCTACTGTGGATTTCAAGGCTACATTGGTAGATGGTAAGTATCACGAAGTCGACTCCAATGTATTGTGCTTTGAAATTGCGGCGCGTGCCTGCTTCCGCGAAGCGATGAAAAAGGCCTCGCCAAAATTGTTGGAACCGATTATGAAGCTTTCGGTAAATACTCCGGAAGAGTACGTCGGTGACATCATCGGGGACCTGAACAGTCGCCGCGGTCAGATTAACGGTATTGAAACCCAGTTCGGCAATCAGCTGATTTCGGCTTTCGTGCCGCTGGCTAATCTGTTCGGATACGTCAAGACATTGCGTTCTTTGTCACAGGGCCGTGCAAATCCGTATATGGAATTGTCGCACTATGCCGAAGTTCCGTCTAACGTTGCAGACGAAGTTATAAAAAAGCTGACAAAATAAAAATAGAGTTTTAAACTAAACAAGCAAAGCCTAAGGAGAAAACTATGGCAAAAGAAAAGTACGTAAGAACCAAGCCGCATGTTAACATCGGTACCATTGGTCACGTTGACCACGGTAAAACGACGACAACTGCAGCTATTGTACAGTGTTATGGTGTTGGTGCTGACAAATCGAAGGGCGTTAACGAAATTGATAACGCGCCGGAAGAAAAGGCACGTGGTATAACAATTAACACAGCTCACGTTGAATACGAAACAGAAACGCGTCACTATGCTCACGTTGACTGCCCGGGACACGCCGACTATGTTAAAAACATGATTACCGGTGCCGCGCAGATGGACGGTGCTATCTTGGTGGTTGCTGCGACAGACGGTCCGATGCCTCAGACTCGCGAACACATTCTGTTGGCGCGCCAGGTAGGTATTCCGAAAATCGTTGTTTTCCTGAACAAGTGCGATTTGGCGAACGATCCGGAATTGTTGGAATTGGTTGAAATGGAAATCCGTGAACTGTTGTCCGCGAATGATTTCGACGGTGACAATGCTCCGATTATCCGTGGTTCTGCTATCTCCGCTCTGGAAGGCAAGAACGACGGTCTGGGCAAAGAAGCCATTGACGCTCTGTTGAAGGCATGTGACGAATACATCCCGATGCCGGAGCGTCCGGTTGACAAGCCGTTCTTGATGCCGATTGAAGACGTATTCTCTATCACAGGTCGTGGTACCGTGGTAACTGGCCGTATCGAATCCGGTGTTATCAAGGTTGGTGACGAATGCGAAATCGTTGGTCTGCGTCCGACACAGAAAACAACTGTTACCGGTGTTGAAATGTTCCGCAAATTGCTGGATCAGGGTGAAGCCGGTGATAACGTAGGTCTGTTGTTGCGTGGTACAAAGAAAGAAGATGTTGAACGTGGTCAGATTATCTGCAAACCGGGTTCCATCACACCGCACACAGAATTCGAAGCTGAAGTTTATATCTTGACGAAAGACGAAGGTGGACGTCATACAGCGTTCTTCTCCAACTATCGCCCTCAGTTCTACTTCAGCACAACTGACGTAACTGGTACAATCACTTTGCCGGCTGACAAAGAAATGGTTCTGCCGGGTGACAACGTTCGTATCACGGTGCAGCTGATTGCTCCGATTGCTATGAGCGAAGGTCGTCGCTTTGCTATCCGCGAAGGCGGTCGCACGGTTGGCGCCGGTGTTGTATCGAAGATTATCAAATAATACAACCAACGGGTCGGTGTAATCGGCTGAGATACTGCCGGTGATTACCGGCCCGGATAAAAATAAGGAAACGAACAAATGGTACCTGCATCTAAAATTCGCATCAAGTTGACGGCTTTTGACCACAGAGTCTTGATGGAATCTGTTGAGGAAATTGTCAAAACTGCAAAGCGCACCGGTGCGGATGTCGTTGGACCCGTTCGCTTGCCGACTTTGATTCAGAAATTTACGGTGAACCGTTCTCCGCACGTCGACAAGAAGTCGCGTGAACAGTTCGAAATCCGCAATCATAAGGCGGTAATCGATATTGTGAACCCAACCCCTCAGACTGTTGATGCTTTGATGAAGTTGGATTTGGCGTCCGGTGTTGACGTAAAGATTAAATTATAAGGCTGTTAGGTTGGGCGGCGAAAAGGATATGCACAGTCCAACCTCTGACATAAAAAAAGGCAACAAAAATGAAACGTAGCGGATTAATTACAACAAAAATAGGAATGACGCGTCTGTATGACGACGCGGGGGCGGCCCATGCGGTGACGGTCCTGGCGGTCGGCGATTGTACAGTTATCGGAAATCGTACGGCGGACAAGAACGGTTATATCGCAAATATCGTGGGTATGCGCGAAGCCAAGGCTAAACATATTGCAAAACCCCAGGCGGTCGCAGCAGAAAAGGCGGGTGTTAAACCATTCCGCAAGGTTGTTGAATTCCGCGTATCCGAAGATTGCGTTATCCCGGTGGGAACAGCGCTGAATGCAGAACATTTTGTTGCCGGCCAATTTGTTGATGTTCAGGCGACAAGCAAGGGTAAGGGATTCCAGGGCGCGATGAAGCGTCATAATTTCGGCGGTAAAGAAGCGACACACGGTGTTTTGAAGGCGCATCGTTCCATCGGTGGTACGGGTATGCGTGAATGGCCGGGTCGTGTTCTGAAAGGCAAAAAGATGGCCGGTCAGATGGGTAATGAAACCGTTACGGTTCAGAACCTGAAAGTCTTTGGCACAGATGCGGCGGATAACTTGATTTTCGTCGAAGGTGCAGTTCCGGGTGCAAACGGCACATTCGTATTGGTAACCGATGCGATTAAGAAGGAACATAAAGACCTGCCGATGCCGACAAAAATGGCTGAAACAGCAAAAGCAACCGAAGCAGAAGCTGTTGCGGAATAATAACAGCGACAGAAGAGTAAGGTGAATAAAATGCAAATAGATATTGTAAATTTTGATGGAAAATCGGTCGGCAAAGTTGAACTGTCGGACCAGATATTCGGTTTGGAACCCCGTGCGGACATCTTGCATCGCGTTGTTACATGGCAGCGCGCCAAGTCTCGCGCCGGTACACATGCGGTAAAGACCGTATCTGATGTCGAAGGCAGCGGCAAGAAAGCTTTCAAGCAGAAAAAGACGGGTAATGCACGCCAGGGTGAAAAATATAATGTTCACATGCGTGGCGGTGGTGTTGTTCATGGACCGGTTGTACGCGACCACTCTATTGACCTGCCGAAAAAAGTACGCGCATTGGGCTTGAAAATGGCTCTGTCGTCCAAAATGAAAGAGGGCAGCTTGGTTGTTATCGACTCTGAAAAGTTGTCGGCGGCAAAAACGGGTGCTTTCGCGAAACAGCTGAAAAAACTGAATCTGACATCGGCGTTGTTTGTCGGTGCAGACAGCTTGGACGAAAACTTCAAGAAATCTGCGGCAAATATCGCCAATGTTGATGCGTTGCCGACGATTGGTCTGAATGTTTTGGATATTCTGAAGCATGAAAAATTGGTTTTGACAGCCGACGCGGTCAAAGCGGTAGAAGCAAGATTGGCATAATTAAACAAGGGTCAATGAAATGGCAGAAAAAAAAGTTAGTACAGAGAAAAAAATCGTTGCGACCGCTGGTACTTATGGTATACTGCGTCGTCCGATAATCTCGGAAAAGGCAGCAAAACTGTCTGAAAACAACAGCGTGGCTTTCGAAGTTGCGATTGAAGCGACCAAGGAAGACGTTGCTCGTGCCGTTCAGGCCATCTACAATGTAAAGCCGACCAAGGTTAACATTGTGGTGACAAAAGGGAAGGTTAAAACTTTCCGTGGACGCAGCACAGGCACACAGCGCACTGTTAAAAAGGCATATGTGTCCTTGCCGGCAGATGCAAAATTGGATTTGTCCGCAAACATATAATAATTGAACCGTTCTGGCAGAGAATCCGGATTTCTGGACGTTAGTGTCAGAACAGAAACAAAGGTAAGAAAAAAATGGCATTAAAGCATTATAAGCCGAATACGCCGGGTATGCGCGGGTTAACACAGGTTGACCGCAGTGAATTGCACCGCGGCGCGCCGGAAAAATCGCTGACCGTTGGTTTGAAGTCCAAGGGTGGTCGCAATAATTTCGGCCATGTGACTGTTATGCATCAGGGCGGCGGTCACAAACGTAAATATCGTTTGATTGATTTTAATCGTAAAAAGACCGGTATTCCGGCAACTGTTGTTCGCCTGGAATACGATCCGAACCGTACCGCTTTTATCGCATTGATTGAATATACCGACGGCGTTCGCTCCTATATCTTGGCGCCGCGCGATTTGAAGGTTGGTGATACGGTTATCTCCGGCGCACGTGAAGACATCAAGCCGGGTAATGCAATGCCTTTGAAGAATATGCCGATTGGTACAATCGTGCACAACGTCGAACTGAAACCGGGTGCCGGCGGTCAGTTGGCGCGCAGTGCCGGTTGCTATGCCCAGTTGATGGGTAAAGACGGCGTATATGCCCAGATTAAGATGAACAGCGGTGAGTTGCGCAAGGTTCATTCGGACTGTCTGGCGACAGTGGGCAGCGTTTCGAACCCGGACCAGCGTAATGTTAACCTGGGTAAGGCGGGTCGTGCACGCTGGTTGGGTATCCGTCCGTCCGTCCGCGGTATGGCGATGAACCCGAACGATCACCCGATGGGTGGTGGTAACGGTCACTCGAAGGGTCACGAACCTGTATCTCGTACAGGTATTCCGGCCAAGGGTTACCGCACTCGTAGCAACAAGCGCACTGCTAAGATGATTATCCGCAGCAGACATTTGGCAAAGAAGAAATAATAAAATAGGCCGGTAGCCTATATGGATGCCGGCCAAAGACAAAAAAACGGAGTTATTAATGTCTCGTTCAGTTTGGAAAGGTCCTTATGTTCATCCCTCCGTCTTAAAGAAGACGGCTGCGGCGAATGAAAAGAATGACCACAAGCCGATAAAAACCTGGTCTCGTGGCAGCACGATTGTTCCCCCGATGGTTGGGTTGACCTTTGAAGTTCACAATGGCAATAAATTTATCCCGGTTGCAATCAGTGAAGACATGATTGGCCACAAATTGGGTGAATTTGCGCCGACACGTA
Organism: uncultured Alphaproteobacteria bacterium; assembly: GCA_947175875.1. Taxonomy (GTDB): domain Bacteria; phylum Pseudomonadota; class Alphaproteobacteria; order Rs-D84; family Rs-D84; genus Enterousia. Next base: position 53,424 of record CAMWON010000005.1, read on the forward strand.
CGTTCAAAGGCCACGCCGCAAACAAGAAAGCCGCGGCAGGCAAGAAATAAAGGTAAGCAGTTATGACAACGACAAGATATGGAATTAAAGAGAATCAGGTTCGTGCCTTTAACAAAATGATCCGCATCAGCCACCAGAAGTTGAACCTGGTGTGCGACATGGTTCGCGGACTGCCGGTAGAGCGCGCGGTTGATGTCTTGAAATTTTCGAAGAAACGCGTTTCCGGTGAAGTTCTGAAAACTTTGCTGTCCGCGGTCGCCAATGCAGAACACAACAAGAATCTGCCGGTCGACAGCCTGTTCATCAAAGAAATTTGGTGCGGCAAAGCGCTGACTATGAAACGTATTATGGCCGGTCCGCGCGGTAGTGCGCGTCCGATTTTGAAGCCGTTCTCGAATCTGACTATTGTGTTGGAATCGGGTGTGGCGCCGACCAAGAAAGCGAAAAAAGAAGCAAAAGCAAAATAATAAAGCCAGGGAACGTGGTATGGAGCAATCCTGAATAAAACCTATATGGTTTCAAGAACACGGACCCTTAAAATAAGGAAAAAAGAAAATGGGACAGAAAGTATCGCCAATTTCACAGCGTCTGGGTATTAACAAGATTACAGACTCGCGCTGGATTGCCGGCAAAAAAGATTATGCCGCATTGGTTGCCGAGGATATTAAAATCCGTAAATTTATTGAAAAGAAACTGAAGAAAGCCGGTCTGGCAAAAGTTGTTGTCGAACGCTTTGCCAAGAAAGTCGTTGTGACAATTCACACATCTCGTCCGGGTATGATTATCGGTAAGAACGGTGCGGATATCGAGGCTTTGCGCAATGATATCAAGAAATTGGTTAAGAATGACCAGGTTGTTGTGAACATTTATGAAGTTCGCCGTCCTGATTTGAATGCCCAGTTGGTCGCGCAGAACATGGCTCAGCAGATTGAAGGTCGTGTATCGCCGAAGCGCGCCATGAAGAAAGCTGTTCAGAATGCCCAGAAAGCGGGCGCACAGGGTATCAAGGTTATGTGCTCTGGTCGACTGAACGGTGCGGAAATCGCGCGCAGCGAACAAATCCGCGAAGGACGTATTCCGTTGCACACATTGCGTGCGGACATCGACTATGCGTCCATTCAGGCGAAAACGACATATGGTGTTATCGGTGTAAAAGTTTGGATTTATACCGGCGATGTCGTGAACAAGGAAAAGCTGGCGTCTGAAATGGCGAGACCCGCCGAATATGCCGGCAGCAGCGAAAGAAAGAGCAAGTAATTTTTGTCGGCGCCTATATGGGGCCGGGGAAACAAAAATTGAAAAAGTAATAAAAGGTAGTTAATTATGTTGATGCCAACAAAAACAAAATTTCGCAAACAGCACAAAGGCCGCATTCATGGTACGGCCAAAGGTGGTAGCGAATTGGCGTTCGGTTCTTTCGGACTGAAAGCTATGACTCCGGAACGCGTGACAGCCCGTCAGATCGAAGCGGCGCGTCGTGCAATCACACGTCACATGAAACGTATGGGTAAGCTGTGGATTCGCGTATTCCCAGATGTTCCGGTAACAAAGAAACCTGCCGAAGTTCGTATGGGTAAAGGTAAGGGTGCGGTTGAATACTGGATTTGCCGTGTAAAGCCGGGCCGCATCATGTTCGAACTGGACGGTGTAAAGCCTGAAATCGCATACGAAGCGTTCGCATTGGCGGCGGCAAAATTGCCGGTAAAGACAAAGATTGTTGAACGTAAGGTTAACTAATAGAGGATTGCATTTTCTGGTAAGAGGGTGCAAAAAAGGTAGCTAAGATGGCAGACAAGAAAGTTGAAAAAGAATCTTTGACGGTGGAAGCTTTGCAAAGCAAACTGGTTGATTTGAAGAAAGAACAGATGAACCAGCGCTTCCAGCATGCCGCGGGCCAGATGCCGAAAACACATGTTATTCGTCAGACCCGTCGTGAAATTGCGCGCGTCAAAACAAAGCTGAATGCAGCAAAAAAATAAAAATTGCTGATTTTGGTTGATATTTTTAATTTTTTAGATATCATATGCCGAAATCGGTTAAAAAAACAAGTAAATTGACCGTCGGGTCTGGTTGCATGGCTTGCGCTGTGACGGCCGGAAACTGGGGGTTAAAACAGGTAAGGGACATAAGTTATGCCAAGACGTATACTGCAGGGAACAGTTAAAAGTACAGCAAACGACAAAACGGTTGTCGTTGAAGTGGAACGTCGTTTCCGCCACCCGCTGTATGGTAAGTTCGTGAAGCAGAATAAAAAGTACAAGGCGCACGATGAAAACAACGAATTCAAAGTTGGCGACATTGTTGCGATTGAAGAACATCGTCCGATTTCCAAGACAAAATCTTGGGTCGTAAAGGGGCGCGTCGGCGTTTCCAAGAACGATGATGTTGAAGTAGTGGACTAAAAGACTCACGGGTTCTTTGAGGTTGCGGTGTCCGGGAATGGGGACGCGGCAACAGTCGGGACCCATAACAAAGCGGCGGGGGATTGCCCTGCTTGCAGGATATAGGGTAAAAAAATGATTCAGAATGAAACAGTTATGACGGTTGCGGATAACTCTGGTGCGCGCAAAGCGATGTGCATCAAAGTTTTGGGCGGTTCTCATCGCCGTTATGCAACAGTTGGCGACAAAATCGTCGTTGCCATCAAGGAAGCGATTCCGCGCGGCAAGGTTCAGAAAGGTACGGTTCAGCGTGCGATTATCGTTCGTACAAAGTTCCCGGTAAAGCGTCCGGACGGTTCTATTATCCGTTTCGACGACAATGCGGTTGTTTTGATTAACAAAAACAACTTTGAACCGATTGGAACACGTATTTTTGGGCCGATTGCCCGTGAAGTACGTCGTAAATACGATGTTCAGAAGATTGTCTCCTTGGCCCCAGAGGTAATATAATATTGGCCGACAGGTAAATATAAAGATAAAAGGCGAGTAAAATGAAAATAAAGAAAGGCGACGAAGTCGTAGTTATCTCCGGGAAATACAAGGGCGTCAAAGGCAAAGTGCTGGAGGCGCGTCCGACAGAATCCCGCGTTGTTGTAGAGGGTGTGAACCGCCGCAAATGGCACATCAAACCCACGCAAGAACAGCCCGGCCACATCATTGACCGCGAAGCACCGGTTCACGTATCCAATGTTGCACTGATTGACCCGAAAACAAAAAAGGCCACACGTGCGGGATACAAGATTGAACAGGGTAAAAAAGTTCGCGTTGCAAAGAAATCCGGGGCTGAAATATAAGAATGGTTTCCCGCTGTTACGGGAAAGAAACTGTAAGGAATAAAAAATGCAAAGCAGATTGCGTGAAATTTATGAAAAAAACATTGTGCCGGAACTGGTAAAAGAATTCGGTTATAAAAATCCGATGGAAGTTCCGAAGCTGACAAAAATCGTATTGAACATGGGTGTCGGCGAAGCGGTTTCCGATAAAAAGAAACTGGATTCCGCGGCGGCGGATCTGACGGCCATTGCGGCGCAGAAGTCCGTTATCACCCGTGCAAAGAAATCCATCGCGACATACCGTCTGCGTGAAGGTCAGCCTATCGGTACCAAGGTTACACTGCGTGGTAAAAGAATGTATGACTTCCTGGACAAGCTGATTACGGTTGCATTGCCGCGCGTAAAGGACTTTCGCGGTTTGTCGAAATCCAAGTTCGACGGTCGTGGAAACTATGCCTTTGGTATCAAGGAACATCTGATTTTCCCGGAAATCTCGGTTGACAAGATTGATGCTATCCGTGGTATGGATATTGTTATCGCCACAAGCGCGAAGACAGACGATGAAGCACGCGCGTTGCTGACAAAAATCGGTCTGCCGTTGGTATTGAAATAATAAGAGTAAGGAAAAAAAATGGCTAAGTTAGCGTTGATAAACAAACAGAAAAGACGTGAAAAACTGGTCGCGCAGTATGCCAAAAAGCATGATGCGATTAAGGCCAAAATGTCCGTCAATGCCACGCCTGATGAACGCATGGAAGCGATGAAAAAGCTGGCAAAACTGCCGCGCAATGCGAATGCTACGCGTTTGCGCAATCGTTGTTCGGTTACGGGACGTTCCCGCGGTTTTTCGCGTATGTTCGGTCTGTGCCGTCAGCAGGTTCGTACAATGGCGTCCGAAGGCAAACTGCCGGGCGTACGCAAGTCGAGCTGGTAAAAACAAAACAAGCGCAGCTGTGGACAATGCAGCTGTATGAGCCGGCTTGTCCGGCACAATAGGAGTAAAAGATGTCATTATCACACCCAATTGGAGATATGGTGACCCGCATTCGCAACGGGCAGAATGCTGGTAAAGAAACCATCACCGTTCCGGCCAGCAATCTGCGCGCCGCGGTTTTGTCCGTACTGAAAGACGAAGGTTTTATTACTGATTTTCGCAAAGAAAACATTGACGAACATCGTTCCAATTTAGTCGTTGAGCTGAAATATGTCGGCGGCAACGGCGCAATTCAGGAAATTTCCGTAGTATCCAAACCCGGTCGCCGTGTTTATTCCGGCAGTGCAAAGATGCCGAAGGTTTTGAATGGACTGGGTATTGCTATCGTATCCACGCCCAACGGCGTAATGACTGACCACAAAGCGCGCCTGATGAATGTCGGCGGTGAAGTATTGTGCAAGGTTATCTAATTGAAGTGAGGAACAAGTTATGTCTCGTGCAGGAAAATATCCAGTAAAAATCCAGGACGGCGTTTCGGTTGAAATTGCGAGCGACGTGCTGGTTGTAAAAGGCCCGAAGGGCGAAATTAAGCTGCCGTTGAATACCAAACATTCCGGTTTGGTTGACGTCAAGATTGAAGACGGCCATGTTGTAATCAATCCGAAGGATGCCGAAGACAAGACGTCGCGCGCAATGTGGGGAACAATGGCCCGCAATGTTCGCGCCGCGATTGAAGGTGTGTCGAACGGTTTCCAGAAAGCCATGTACATGAAGGGCGTCGGTTATAAGGCATCTGTAAAGGGCAACGATTTGGTTTTGGTTGCGGGTTATTCTCATGATGTAATTATGCCGATTCCGGCCGGTCTGACGGTTCAGATGGGCGATGCGCCGACTGAATTTACAATCAGCGGTGTTGACAAGTGCCTGGTTGGCCAGTTTGCCGACAAGGTTCACAAGGTTCGTAAAGCGGATCCGTACAAGGGCAAAGGCATCTTCTATAAGGGCGAAAAAATCCGCCGCAAGGAAGGTAAAAAGAAATAATAAGTAGTGATTCCCGCTGTTACGGGGATTTGAAAAGAGGAAACAAAATGTTGAAACATTTGACTACAGAAGAAAGACGCACGCTGGCAAACCGCGGTGCGCTGAAAAGAAAGAACCCCGGCAAGATTCGTTTGTCGGTTAACCGCTCCGGACGTCATATCGAAATTCAGGCCATTGACGATGTTCGTGGTCACACAATTTGTGCGGCATCAAGCAAGGAAAAAGATTTCAAGGGCCAGGGCTGGAATGTTGCCGGCGCCGAAATGGTTGGCAAGGTATTTGCTGAACGCGTTGTAAAGGCGAACATTGCAGACAACTGCTATTTTGATCGTGGCGGATATCGCTATCATGGTCGTGTAAAGGCCCTGTGCGAAGCTATTCGCGCCGGCGGCGTTAGAATTTAATGTGAAATATACGGAGTATATAAATGGCACGTTTTGATGATAAAAAATTGCAGACGGATAACTTGGTAGATAAACTGGTTTCTATCAATCGCGTCTCGAAAACAGTTAAGGGCGGCCGCAACATGTCTTTCTCGGCATTGGTTGTGGTTGGCGACAAGGCCGGTCGTGTAGGTTTTGGCAAGGGTAAGGCGCTGGAAGTACAGAGTGCTGTTCAGAAAGCAACAAAGGCCGCCAAAGCGAAAATGATTCGCGTTCCGCTGAAAGAAGGTCGTACATTGCACCATGACAGTGCGGCGAAGTACGGCGCCAGCAAGTTGGTTGTTCGCAGTGCCGTTCCCGGTACCGGTATTATTGCGGGTGGTGCGTTGCGTGCGGTATTTGAATGCCTGGGGGTTCAGGACGTTGTAGTTAAGTCCCAGGGCTCGAATAATCCGAACAACATGATTCGTGCGGCTTTCCTGGCTTTCTCTAAAATGAATTCCCCGAAGACGGTTGCGGCGCGCCGTGGCAAGTCTGTGGCTGAAATCATTGCCGGTCGTGACGGCAAGAAGCTGGAAGATGCGGCGGAAGAAAAATAACGCTAAGAAACGGAGTACTTTGTTATGTCTAAAATAGTTGTAAAGCAAGTAAAAAGCCTGATTGGGCGCCCGGAATCTCAGCGCAAAATTATTGCCGCATTGGGTTTGGGCCGTATTGGTAAAACAAAAGAACTGGAAAATTCTCAGGTTGTACGTGGCATGATTGCCAAGGTTTCCCACCTGATTGAAGTTGTTGAACAGTAAATAATTATATAACCGAGTGGCGCGACACTTGTCGCGCTGCGCAAAAAGACTATATATAGTCGTAGGATAAAAGGATACAAAAATGAAACTGAATGCACTGATGGATAATTACGGCGCGCGTGAAAATGCAAAGCGCGTCGGCCGTGGTATCGGTAGCGGCATGGGCAAAACATCCGGTCGTGGTCACAAAGGTCAGAAAGCGCGCAGCGGTGCACGCAAGCAGGCGACATTCCAGGGTGGACAGATGCCGATTTTGCGTCGTTTCCCGAAATTCGGATTTAACAACCCGTTTGCAAAGGAATACGTCACAATCAACCTGGGCGATATTGAAAAGTTCATTGCAAGCGGCAAAATTGATGCAAAGTCCGAAATCAACATTGATTCTCTGTTGGCGGCGAAGGTAATCAACCGCAAAATGTCCGGCTTGAAAGTTTTGGCCAAGGGCGAAATCAAATCTGCGGTTAACATTATTGCCGACAAATGGTCCAAGGCGGCCGAAGCGGCGATTGTCAAAGCCGGCGGTTCTATCAAGGCGAAATAATGGTTATTACACCATCTCAATATTTAAAGTCGGCCAGGCGGGATTTTAAACTCCTGCCTGCCGATGTTTGTGATGAAATATTGGATGGTGTTATGAAGTCGGATTCAGGGGTTCAGCGTTTGGATGTGCCAGGTTATATTCCGGCGAAATACCATGCTCGTATGCAGGCCGCATGGACGACGATGATTTATAAAATACTGTTTGCAAATGCGTCGCGTAAATACAGTCTGGTTCAGCGCCATAAAATATTGCAGAAAAGTTTATAAGGTAGCGGAGAGATAAACGAATGAATTTCATAAAGAACTTTTTTGGAAATCTGAGCGATTTGCAAAAGCGTATTTTGTTCACGTTGGGTGCATTGGTCGTGTACCGTGTCGGTTCCTTTATTCCGTTGCCGGGTGTAAACGCATCTGCCGTTCTGCATTTGTTCAGCGGCGAGGGCAGCGGCATGATGGGCATGTTCGATATGTTTTCTGGTGGTTCGCTGTCGCGTATGTCGGTGCTGGCACTGAATATTTTCCCATACATTTCCGCATCCATCGTTCTGCAGCTGTTGACGGCGACCAGCAAGTCGTTGAGCGAGCTGCGTAAAGAGGGCGAGTCGGGCCGCATCAAAATTAACCAGTACACTCGTTATCTGGCGGTGTTCCTGGCGGTGGTTCAGGGCTGGGCCGTGGTTCGCGGTTTAGAAATGATGGCGCCGGTAAACGGTGTTGCGGCGGTTGTAAATCCTGGATTTGCATTTGAATTGTCCGCGATAATCGCACTGGTCGGTGGTACGGTGTTCGTAATGTGGCTGGCCGAACAGATTACGGCGCGCGGCATAGGGCAGGGTGCGTCTCTGTTAATCTTTGCGGGGATTATCGCAGAGGTTCCGGGCGGAATCGCCAAGATATTTTCTTTGGGCTCGGTCGGACAGATGTCGCCCGCGATGATTGCGTTGGTTGTCGGTTTTGTTGTCGGCATCATTGCGCTGATTGCGTTCTTTGAACAGGCCCAGCGTCGTATTCAGATTCTGTATCCGCGCCAGGTTATGGCGAACGGTGTGACGAATACGAATGCGTCATATCTGCCGATAAAGGTTAACATGTCCGGTGTTATGGGACCGGTATTTGCGGCCAGTATAATGATGCTGCCGGCGTTTGTTCAGCGCTTTGTTCAGAGCGAGAATCTGGTCGTTCAGAATATCATGGGATTCTTTACGTACGGTGCATGGTCTTATATCATCATGTACACGATACTGATTGCATTCTTTGCATTTTTCCAGACGGCGGTTATATTCAATTCCGAAGAGACCAGCAATAATCTGAAAAATGCGGGCGGTTATATCCCCGGCGTTCGTCCCGGCGAACAGACTGTTCACTATTTGGATGCGGTTGTGTCGCGTACGACTTCAATCGGTGTTCTGTATCTGATTGTGGTATGCGTTGTTCCGATTATTCTCAATACGCATCTGGGCATGCCGCTGGCGATTGGCGGAACCAGTGTTCTGATTGTGGCGGGCGTTGTTCTGGATACAATGAACCAGGTTCAGTCGTATCTGGTGGCAAAGCAGTATGGCGGCGTTATCAAAAAGACGCAAAAGAAGGGGCGTTTCCGCGGATAATAAAATTTGCGAGAAACGGAAACAAGATTTGACTTTTGCCGGAATTTGTATAAAATTACTCGGCAAAATAAAATACGGCGGGAAATCAGTTTATGATTTTTCGGTGTTAAGACTCCGGGCGCGGAAACGCGTTTCGGGCAGTAAAATAAAAAGGAAAGTAAAAGATGGCACGTATAGCAGGTGTTAACATTCCGACAGAAAAGCGCATTGAAATCGCGTTGCAGTACATTCATGGTATTGGACCGGCCAAGGCGGCGCAAATCTGCGAGGCTTTGAAATTGAAAGATGGGCTGCGCGCGAAAGATTTGACTGACGCGGATGTTGTAAAAATTTCGAACTATATTGAACAGAACTTTAAAGTAGAAGGTGATGTTCGTCGTGAAGTTGCGATGAATATCAAACGTCTGCAGGATTTAAAGGCATATCGTGGTATTCGTCACCGTAACCGCTTGCCGGTTCGCGGTCAGCGTACCCAGACCAATGCCCGCACCCGCAAGGGCAAGCGCGTCGTGGTCGCCGGTTCTGCAACAAAGGGTAAGTAAAATTTAATTTAATGCCTCGTCTGCTTGGTGTTGGCGCGCTTGTGTATCTTTTGTACGCTTCGCTTACCAACATTGGCGCATTCAAAGCATTATCTTAAATTTAAGGTAGAGATTAACACGACAGTTAATTGAAGACATCGATAAAAGGTAAAAAAATAATGGCAGTAACAAAAGCAAAAAAGAAAGTTGTAAAGAAAGTGTCGCATGGTATTGCGCACGTTGTTGCAACGAACAATAACACTCGTATCACAATTACAGACCAGTCGGGCGCCGTTTTGACATGGGCGACGGCCGGTGCGAATAATTTTAAGGGTGCGAAAAAATCCACTCCGTACGCGGCGACGGTTGTGGCAGATGCGGTCGGCAAGAAAGTTGCCGAAATGGGTATGAAGACGGTTGACGTTCTGATGCGTGGTATCGGCCAGGGACGTGAATCTGCGGTTCGTGGTTTGGCAAACGCCGGCCTGATTGTGCAGAGCATTACCGATACGACCCGTATACCGCACAATGGCTGCCGTCCGAAAAAGGTTCGCCGCGTGTAAACACGTGCATCTTAATAAAAGCGCCCCAAACGGGGCGTTTTTAATTTTGGTAATAACAGGCGTCCGTATATGTGCCGCTGCCGGTGGTGTCGCTGAAAGTGGTGCCGGACGGCAGATAGCATGCGGTAATTGCGGTTGCGCCCGCCAGGGCGGTTGTGCCGTAAACGCCGCCCGATGACGGACAGCGCGTGCATGATTGCCCGCTGCCGTAATATCCCTTCTTGCACTGGTATTCGCATGAGGCTTTTATTGCGGTTGTTTTGCATCTTACCTGATAATTTTGACCGCTGACGCTTGTCCATAAGGTGCCCGGGCACTCGGTCGGACAAGTCGCTGGCTCAATTGGATCTATCGGGTCGATTATTAGAGAGGAGCAGCCTGCCTGTGCGCATGTTTCACTGCTGCTGCGGCAGCAGTTTGTTTCGCCTTCCATAATCGGGCACATAACCGTGTATGCGCCGCCGCATGTGCGGGCGCCGGCATCGTTTGCCAGTATGATGCCGACAACGGCCCCGCATAATAAGGTAATTGTTTTTTTCATGATTTCAAATCCCTGTTTTTGTGTTAAACAAAACGCCGCCTTGGAATTGGCGGCCGGGGATTTCAGAAAATCATAACATAAAATGACCCCGTGACTTTTGGGTAATCCCTGTTATATGGTCACGGATCCCCGACCGGTTAGAATCGGGTGATATAAAACACACGGCGCATCATTGCGCCGACGTATTTTGTCGGATTCAGTGCGTACCACCGCACCGTTATGTTATGGGATTTCTGAGGTCCCTGAGCCAACATCCCTGTTGATTCAGTGGTTAGTATATAAATTGTGTGCCGTTAAGTAAAGGATAAAAAATCCCCGCTGTTTGGCGGGCGTTTTTTATTTGTATCTGAATTTTTATTTTGTTATAGTCTAGCTTGGTAATGGGAAACCATTACTGGGCTTAGTAACCCATAACATTTGGTGTCAGTGATGACAAAAAATATATCCAGCACGTGTGTTGTTATACGTGGCTGGGGTGTGTTGAATATATTGAATAAAACACGCAATTTTCCAAATGAATTGTTACTAAACTCCAGCCATCTGATTTTCAGGTGGTTTTTGGTTTAAATAAAAAACTGGGAGTTAGATAAATGTTTAAAAGTGCAAGCTTTGCTGTGACCGTGGTAATAGGTGCTTCTGTAAGCGCGTATGCGGGACCTTTTACAAATAAAAATAAACTGGGCGATTTGATGATGGTTATGTCGCCGGCATATGCGTTGGGAATGACGGTTATGGCGGATGACCCGGATGGTACGGTGCAATTGGCGGAATCCGTTGTTGCTGCGCAATTGGCCAGTGAAGGTATCAAAGCCTTTGGATTAGAACGTCGTCCAAATGGAAACGACAGAAAATCATTCCCCAGTGGACATGCCGCAGGTGCATTCTCGGGCGCTATGTTTGTTCATAAAAGATATGGCTGGAAACCAGCATTGTTGCCGTATGCAATGAGTGCCGTGGCCGGATGGAGTCGTGTTCAGGCACGTGCCCATTATTGGCATGACGTTGCGGCCGGTGCAGCGGTGTCTGCATTGTTCACATGGGTATTTGTTGATAAATATGTGCCAAATGGTATTGATATTGCAGCTGATACGCAATCGTTCAGAGTTGGCCTGTCAACCGAGTTTTAAATAAAAAACACCCGCGAAACCGCGGGTGTTTTTTTGCATTTTACATGTTGCACGGACGTACGTTTGACACAACGTGGCGGCGCGTGTATGTGCCGGACGGTACGTATTCGACAACCGGCTGATATACCTGATAGTGTTCTGTTACCTCGGTATGTGTTTTTACCGCAACTGGTTCCGCGGCGACGGCCGCACGACTGCAAGGGCAGGGGCGGCGGCCCACCACCACACGACGTGAGGCAGGGCGCGTTTCAATGGTTGTGTTTATCGTTTGTGCACGTGTATAGTTGGCTGTGCCGGAATACACGTTGCTGGTTTCCAAATAAACGCCGCCATCAGATGCGTTTGCACCAAAACATGTAATTGTAAAAATCATGCCAGCGAAAATAATTTTTTTCATGGTATTCCTCTGTTTTGTTGAGCTTATTTTAGTACAAAAACGCTAAATGTCAAGCTGTTTGGGTGTGAACAATTTTGATAAAACCGTGGAAATCCCAGTTTTATTTAATTTGTTATCTGGATTCGCCTGTGCCGCTGTGCTGGCGCATCAATTTTATAATCCCGGGGAACGGATATTCGCGAAAGAAGAATTTGTTTTGTTCTGGTGTTGCATAACGGCGCTGTTTCCTGATGAAGCCGGCCGGCAATGTGTTTTCAAATCGTTTGACTGCGGCCCAGCCGCCTGCAAGAGGCAACTGATACGGGTATACCGAACGATCAATGTTTTCAATAACAAGGGCTTTGAATGTCAAATTATTGTCCGCGGTGTATGTGATGCGATGCTGGCCGTCAATCACCAGTGGCTGACCGTCAATTACTTCTATGATTGCCGGGGTAAATACAAATATGGAATCCGGTGCATCTGTTCGATATGACAAAAAACCATCCATGTTGAAAACATTAATGTTTTTATCCAACATTTGGGTATGTATTTTATGGATGGTTCTCAGCTGGTCATTCAAAACAAATGTTTGTGTCGGTACCACATCGTGCCAAGACATGGTCTGTATACTTATTTTTGAATTGTGAAAAGGAAATAATTTTTTATCACCCGCCAAATGTGTGGTGCGAATAATGTCAAACAGTTCTTGTTGTGAATGAATGTGATAGTCTGTAATAATCATTTTGATTTTTGATTCCTTATTAATTAAAATATTGGAACAATAGATTACAACAAGTGGGGCTGTCAATGAAAATATATTTTGATATGGATGGTGTACTGGCTGATTTTGATGCAGCGGCGGCGGAATACAATATGGGGGATTTAAACCGCCAGACAAAATCAATGACGGCGGATGACAAAAAAGCCAAGCAGATGCGCTGGCGGTGGATAGAGGAAAATAAAGATTTCTGGATTAATATGCCCGTTGTTGCTGATGTCCAAGAATTACTGGCGGTTGCACGGCGGATGGGGGATTTGTTTGTTTTAACCAAGGTGCCGGGGGCAAAAAATTTTATTGGTGGCGATGCGTATGTGGATTTCATAGAGGCGCAAAAGAGGGCATGGATTGCGCGGCATTTTTCAGATTTTTTTGATGATGAACATGTTATTGTGGCGCGTATTGCAAAAGAGGATTTGTTGCGGCCAACAAGAGATGATTTATTAATTGACGACCGGGCCGGCAATATTGCGGATTGGATTGCTGCCGGCGGGCGCGGAATTGTTTTTTCAACCCCCGAACAGGTTATAAAAGATTTGACTTCTGGGGAATTGTAATATAAAATCACGCGTGCACATGCTTCAGTAGATGTGCGCATGCCGAAATGGTGAAAATGATAAACTAAGCCAAATGGAGCAACATCATGATTGAAAAAAACTGGATGACTCTGATTAAGCCGAGAAAGCTGAATATCAAAGTAGATGAGCATAATCCAAATCTGGCAACATTGATTGCCGAACCCCTGGAAAAAGGATATGGTTTAACACTGGGTACCGCACTGCGTCGCGTATTGTTGTCGTCGTTGCAGGGTTGCGCGCCTATTTATATCAAGATTGACGGGGTACAGCACGAATTTTCGTCCCTGCAGGGTATTCGCGAAGACGTTACGGATATTATCCTGAACCTGAAGGGCGTATATTTTAAAGCCTTGACCGAAGGTCAGCACAAGGCGACCCTGAAAGTAAAGGGCCCGGCCGTTGTGACCGCCGGTATGATTGAAACATCCGGCAGTGTCGAGGTTATGAACAAAGACGTCGAAATCTGCACACTGGACAAGGGTGCTAACCTGGATATGGAAATCACTCTGGCCACGGGTCGCGGCTATGTTCCGGCCTCGGCGCATGCGGACGGTCTGCCGCTGGGTGTGATTCCGGTCGATTCCATTTTCTCGCCGATTTTGAATGTTGCAACCGAAGTGTCCGCAACGCGTGTCGGCCAATCGACAGATTACGATAAACTGGAACTGACGGTCAAAACAAACGGCAGTGTTTCGCCCGAAGATGCGATTGCGTTTGCTGCGCGCATTTTGACAGACCAGTTGGTTGTCTTTATCAACTTCGAAGATCCGGCGCAGATTAACGCACCGACCGAAGAAGAAAAGGCCAAGGATGCTTTGCCGTTCGACCCGAAATTGTTGAAGCATGTCGATGAACTGGAATTGTCCGTCCGTGCAAACAACTGTCTGAAGAACGACAAAATCAACTGGCTGGGTGAACTGGTTCAGAAGACCGAAGCCGACATGTTGAAGACGCCGAACTTTGGTCGCAAGTCTTTGAACGAAATCAAGGTTCAGCTGGAAGCGATGGGCCTGGGCCTGGGTATGGAAGTACCGGGTTGGCCGCCTGAAAATATCGCCGAATTGGCAAAAAAATACGAAGACCCGTACAAATAAATTAAATTCTGTGGATTCTTGTCGCGATTGTCGGTTCTTATGTAGCTCAACTACACTGCGAACCGTCAATCGCTTCCAATAATCTCACATAATTTAATTTCTTAAAAATAGGCATGGGAGAAATCCCTTGCTTTTTTTATAAAATCAATTAAAATTAACCGGCTGTGTACTGCTGAATATTTTGTTTAGGGTATGCAATACAACAAATCCCCGGGGTGCCGGGGCAGAAGCATGATAAAGGAGTAGTCGATGAGACACGCAAAAGCTGGTCGCACTTTTAACCGCGACACTAATGCACGCAAGGCACTGTTTATTGGCCTGGCGAAGAACTTAATTGAAAAAGAACAGATTAAAACGACTTTGCCAAAGGCGAAAGACCTGCGTCGCGTGGTTGAAAAATTGATTACCCGCGCGAAAGTTGACTCGGTTGCAAATCGTCGTCTGATCGCGTCCGAACTGGGTAACGGTTCGGAAAAGACCGTTAAGAAACTGTTTGAAGTTTTGGGACCGCGCTATGCGCAGCGTCCGGGCGGTTATACACGTGTATTAAAGGCCGGTTTCCGTTATGGTGATGCCGCGCCGATGGCGATTATCGAACTGGTTGACCGCGACGAAAATGCGAAAAAAACTGTTGTAGCGCCTGCGGCTGATGCGGCTGGCGAGGTTGCGGCGGAAGCGCCGGCAGAAGTGGCTGAAAAAGCGCCGAAGGCTAAAAAGCCTGCGGCAAAAAAAGCTGCGAAAGCCGAATAAATGTTTTTCTCGCATAATAGGGCCTATTACAAAATCCCGCCATTTGGCGGGATTTTTTATTTGTGTTGCGAATGCTGATTAGAATTGTGTGTCGCTGCATTCTTCGGTTTCTTCCGCCCATTTTTTACAAGATGGTTTGCCAAACATGGGTGAAGATGTTTTTAAGCAGATTGTGGATTTCACGCATTTATGACAGGATAAAGAGTTCCAGTCATATTCTGTATCAATTGTTTGTTTATAGTTCCATTGGTCAAGATTGTGATGACCGTTCATTTCGAGGTTTAGTGTTTCTTGAGAATTGCCTGTGGTGTTTTCGCAAAACTTCAGCATATTGTTGTTGACATTAAGCATTCTGTCCTGAGCTATTGCGTCGGAAATCCAGTATCAGAGGTTCTGGGCTTATACTTAAATAAGTTTATAGTCAAAATTAAAAAACGTCAGACAAAAAAATATCATAAGCCCTGCCATAAACGCATAAAATTAGCCGACAAGCGCAAAAAACTATTTTTATAAAATTGAATAATATGATATCATTAAACGAATGTTGAAGGGATATTCAATGAAAAGATTAGGAATTAGTGCACTGATATTGGTTGGAATGCTGAGCGGCACCAATGCCGCCGTACCTCAACAGCGCCGCGGGGCCGCCGCCAGCAATAACACCCAGGCACAATCCGGCACAACATCTGCACGCAGTGCTGTATCCGCGCGCAGCGCGGCCCGAACGCCGGTCGCCGGTGCATCGTCGAACACATCTGCGGCGCGCGCCGCAACATCCGGCCGGACGACCGTTGCACGCGGCGCACAAACGTCCGCATCCACCACCACCGCGGCGCGCAGTGCAACCGTATCTGCACGCGCAGGCGCCACACAAAAGGTAATCGGCACGGGAACCAAAGTCGCAACCGCGACAAAAAACGTGGTCGTTTCAGAAGAATGCCAGCAAAAATATGACGGCTGCATGGATTCTTTCTGTATGATTGACAACGCCAGCGGCGGTCGTTGCATATGCAGTGACCGCAACAAAGAGCTGGACAGCGTATTGGCAGAAATCGAAAAATTGGATCAGCAAAGCTATCAAATGGCAACGGTGGGCGTCGAAAGAATAGAAATGGGCAATGACGCAGACCAGGCCATTGCAAACGCCAACGCGGTCGCGCAATCTGTTATAAACAATCAAAATAACGACAAAAAGACAACAACGCGCCGCCAGTTGGATTTGTCTTTATGGAACACTCAAATTGATTTTGACGACGAGGATGCGTTTGCATCCGGTGATATTGACGCCATAGACGGCAAAGAAGGCGACGCCCTGCATCGCGCCGCCAGCGAGATTTGCGTCGCCATGATGCCGGAATGCAGTGCGGAAAAATCAATGCTGCAAATGATGTACGCCCAGCGTATCAAATCGGACTGCACGGCATATGAAAACAGCCTGAAACAGCAGAAAAGTTCCAGCCAGCAGAAGTTGTTCGCTGCGGAAAAAGCACTGCGTGACGCGGCGTTGGACCAGTTGCGTACGGCAAACAAGTACGACCTGGGCCAGTGCACGGTGGAATTTAAAAAGTGTATGGCGACAACGGCCGGCTGTGGCGATGATTTCAAGGGATGTGTTGGTATCGCCGCCGCCGAGAACGCAAAAAAAGGCGTCGGAAACAGCTCTTCCATGAAAATGTATGACATCAAGGGCAGCGCGACCAAAATATCGATTGCCGCGTCTTCATACGATGCGCTGGAGTCCAAAAAGCCGCTGTGTATGAATATCACAAATTCATGTATTGCGGTAAAGGACCAGGTATGGGATACGTTCCTGCGCGAGGTTGCACCGCAAATCAAGACCGCGGAATTGTTGGCGGAATCCGATTTGCGCACATCCTGCATATCCAATATATCACAGTGTTTCCAAAAAGCCTGTAAGGATACGATGGACCCGAACGATCCGGATGGCTCATACGACATGTGTCTGTCACGCCCGGAAACTGTTCGCAGTCTGTGTAAAGTACAAATAGACCCGTGTATAAGTGCGGAACCCCTGATTCTGGATTTCGTATATGCAAGACTCGCCGCCATGCGTGTCGATAGCTGTACTAAAGAAGTTAAACAATGCCTGCAATCCGACGACAGATGCGGCAGCGATTACACTCAATGCATCGGACTTGATACAGATTCCATTATCAGAATGTGCCCATATGACAAACTGGTCGGCTGCCAAAAAGTCTATGGAGAAACCGATATTCGCGGCGAGGCTGTTTATGACGAACTCGCAACTATGGTACAAGGCATCATGCTTAATATCGACAACAACATGATGACCGAATGTCAAAATGCCGCAAATGAGGCTATGATTAAAGTTTGTGGTTCTACAGAGGACTGCAACGGACTGGCTGTTGATGATAATATTGGGGCTCGATCCCTCGAATATAAGATTTGTGAATATAAAAGCGCGGATGGAAAAATATCATATAATGCATCGGAGTGCAGGACGAATGCGGCGGGCTTTTCTGAAAAAGATTTGCGCGAAAAAGCTCTGGCGGGTGTGCTGACTGGGCTGATATTCTGGGATAGTGTTGATTTTGATGAAGAGGGTAATTTACTTAGTATAGATGACTACTTGAAAAATACTGGTTTGAAAATGTCCGATACAGACAAGACGCGAACGAAGACGGAGCTGGGGCTGTTGCAGCAAAGCATTAATAATGCAATTGGTGCGATTGAGTCGGATACAAAGGTGCAGTTCTGTATGAAGGGGCGCAAGGTGGATGGTATGAATTCCAGCACCGGGCGCACGGATATTGACTCTAGGAATGCGGGCCGGTTCCCGGGCCTGACTGGGCAGATGCGTTTAATGATTGCGACGGCCGCCCTGCAGGAAGCAAAAGCCAATTATTTGGAAAAATACGATTCGTTGGCGACTCAGATGACAACTGATTTTTCTGAGATAGGTAAAGCGGTTGCGGGTTTGGCGAACGATGATAATTTGAATCTGCGTCGCGAAGCGGGCCGTTTGTCGTGTATGAATAAGCTGTGGAATTCTGCGGGCGAGTCTCAGAGTGCATTGCAGTCGCTGACTAATGATGGTTCGCAGGGAAAGCAGGATGTTGGGTCGTCTCAATATAATGGAACGGAATTAATCACTCCATATACCAGTGGCGCTAATGCCTTGGCTCAATCCCAGGCAAATGGAATAGGGGTGGCCGGAAAACAGATGACAGGGACTGTATCTGTGCCGTCTTGGAATTTCAAAAAAGAAATAACGGTGACGTATGACTGGGATAGTTTGGTTTGTAAAATGTGTACTACGACAACAAATTGCTCAAAGACCAGACATCCGTGGTTCCATCGCAAATATTGTGATAAGTGGGCTGCGCCGCAAACAAGTTGCGAGGATTTACAGTTTTAGTGTTTGATTTATTTTAAATCGTCAAGATTGCTGATGACGGTTACGTCATCAGCGGTCCATTTTTCGATTCGTGCGTCCAGGTCCAGTATGTTTGTCCGGGCCAGGTATAATACCGGTGTTAAACCCAGTTCGACCGCGCGCTGTTTTAACGGGGCGATGGGGCTGGGGCGCTGCTTGCCGCTGGCGAACCAGTCCGTGTCGTCTGCAATCCAAAAGTCCGGGTCGTCGTGCACGGCAATCAAATTATTCTTATATATAATAAAGTCGCCGTCGGCGTGCGCGCCATCCAATGGAATTTGCGGCGGGGGCGTGGTGCTGGCGGATGTGGCCGGCGCCGGGGTTGATGCGGCGGGCGCGTCGTCGAAATTTATATCCTTAAAGCTGGGGAATATGGCGTCGTCGGATTCCGGGGGGTACGACATGTCAAAGTCCGTCGGTATCGGGAAATCGTCTGCGGTGTCTGTGGCGCCGGCGGCGGCCGCGGCCATAACGGGTTGGGGCTCGGGCTGCGCAATTATATGCGAATTGTCAAACGCGGATACCTGGATGCGTGTGCCGCCGCGGCGTGCGCGGATAAATGCGCCGCGCAGTTCGGCCGGCATGCTGTCGGGAAATTTTTCAGGTTCCGGTTCAGCTGCCGCTTCTGGTTTTGCGGGGGCGTCGGCTTTTTCGTCGGCCGGCGGCGGGGGCGGGGCGAACGCGCGCTTAATAAATCCGGGCACCCATAACGTGAACAGGGGCTTTTGGGTTCGCATGATTACCGCGGTTGTTGCCGCATACAGCGGCAGGGCGGCCAAAATTAAAATCCCAAAGACAAATCCACCAAACCCATACAGGCGCGAATGCATCAGGCGAACCCATGCGGCGCGTGAAAACATATCGAAATTAAACAGCGATCCCAGTATGCAGTCCATTATAAGTATATAGCAAATCGTCCATATAATGGCGTGGCGGTGTGCGGTAAAAATTTCTGAAATTTTCTTCATTTGACAAAAATATAGACAAAATATGTCTGTTTGTCAATAAAATATATGGTGCATATATTAAATAAAATGTCCTAAAAAGTACTTTTTTTTGCGCTTGATTTGCGGTATAATTACAAAGATAGAAAGGGAGAATTGTTTATGCATAGTTTGCGGAAACTGTTTGGTGCATCGTTTGCCTGTATGGGGGTTATGGCGTTTGTCGGGGCGACGTATGCCGCGACGCCGGCCGGTTATGCGTCTGCAAATGGACGGACCAGTCGCGCCGGAATGGCCGCGTCAAATCGTATGCCGACTATGCCGACACTGCCGATAAACACGGTGGGAAATCTGTCACCGAATTTGCCGCCCAACGGGGGAACTGGGAATATTCCGAACCCGCCAACGCCTGGAACAAAATGTCCGGATGGTGCAACGGGCGTATATCCCCAGTGTGACTGTGGCGAAAATAAGATATACAACGCCGCCACAAATACATGTGACGCGTGTGAATACGCGGGCCAGATTGTTGTTAACGGCGCGTGCGTATGCCCGGACGGCACACATGCGGACGCGGCGACGAAATCGTGCGTTGCGGATGCGGAATGTCCGGACGGCGGGGTAAAGGATTCCGATTATACGGTCACGAACTGTATGAATGACATTTATTCGTGCGTGAACAACGGCGGACTGCCGAACGGCATAAACGATTTGTTTAACGAAGATTTGCGCAACAGCATTGAAAACGGCATGGCACTGTGCAGTGTTCAGGTTGAAAAGTGCATAACGGAGGTACGCCGCAACTGTAAAAGAATTTACCGTTCCGCGGCCGACGTGTGGATTGACTTTAACGCCCGCAAGGTTCAGCCGGAATATTACAATTTCGTTTTGCGTAAAACGGGCCTGACCCCGAACCAGGCGGAAAACACATGCCTGTTGCTGGACAGAAATACATACGGCCCGTCGTTTGCGGCGGTGTCCACCAGCGGCAAGACGACGTCGGAATACAACAACCGCGTCGGCGCATATAACGGCCAACAGGGCAACGTCCTGATAAAAAACAACCCCCAGGGGGCGACGGTTAATTCCGGCCACGGCGGTGTTGACGGTTCGCGCGGGCACTATGCACGCTGGGACGCGACAACGGCCGACTGCTATATCCGCGTTGCGGCATATAACAAGGATACGCATATCAAAAACAGCTGGCTGTTCGGTGCGGCGGGCGACGACAAACCGGCCGAGGTATGGAAGCTGGCCGGGGAAACATTCAGCTGTAACAAAGACCTGTTCGGATTTTCATTGATGAACGACACCAGCACGGCGGCAGTCGTCGGTATCGGCGGCGGTACGCTGGTCGGGGCCGGGGTCGGTGCGCTGGCCGGGCACGGGGCGCGTAATTTTGATTGCTCGAACGACAGTCATCGTAAAAAGGCGATGGAGCAGTTAAAGAAATCGGGCAAGATTGCGGTTCTGAACGAATATCTGTTGATGCCGATTGAAAGCTCGTCGGATTCATTGACGGTGTCGGAATGTAACGACCTGCAGGATTTGTACCAGGCCTATGTTCAGGCATTGTCGGCCGCGGCCGAATGCGAAAGCGCCGCCGATTACACAATCGGTGTCGATGTAGAGGTTGTTCAGACAATTCAGGTGTCGTGCGATATCGAAATGCCGGCGTCCGACGCGTCAACCGATGTTTTGAAACAGCATTTTGACACATGCTTTGCCGCGAACGAGGTATCGCGTCCGTGCGTGGGTCATGGATACACCAGCGCCCAGGAATGTGTAAATCAATTGGCGCGCGAGGCGCAGTTGAACGCCGGCACGCTGACGGGCGATGCGGCGGCCGCATGGAACAGTGCGAACAGCACGTGCAAGTTCAAGCATTTGAATCGCGCGGTTGCGGGCGGCAGTGGCATTTACTGCACCGCCAGCACAGGCTGCATCACGGCCGAGGAATTGCGTCAAGAGGCGACAAGACTTGGCAGCGTGTTCGGTAATGTTGAAATTCTGAAAGGCGAAAAGAACAACCGTGCAAAGACAACGCTGATTGGTGCGGGTGTCGGTGCGGGCGCGGGCGGCGTTGCGACGGCGATTACCGCATTCGTGGAACGCAGTAACATTAACTGTCGCGTGGGCGACGGCCTGGCCCAGGTTGGGTTTGGCAAATCGCACAATATCGGCACGCTGAAAGATTTCTA
The DNA here is from genome assembly GCA_947175875.1 of uncultured Alphaproteobacteria bacterium. GTDB lineage: Bacteria > Pseudomonadota > Alphaproteobacteria > Rs-D84 > Rs-D84 > Enterousia. The sequence goes on from CAMWON010000005.1 coordinate 74,840, forward strand.
TGTCAAATGGAATCTGCATCTGCCGGAAAGCATTACCCCCACCGGCCAGGCGGACGATTGCAATTCGTGGCGCGCGCTGTGCGGGGCGATGACTGAAGCAGACCAGTGCAAGGCGGCCAGCATTAACTGGCACGGCCCGGAGGACAAGACAATGACGCTGGTTCGGTCGGCCTGTGCAATGTCGGGCAGCCGATGCATCGAAAACTATTCGGTTGCAAAATCATATGGCGCATGCGAGTAAGATAAAAATCCCCCGTTCCGGGGGATTTTTTTTATTGGCGGAATGTCGGTGCCGGGGCAGGGCGGACGATTAACTGGATTGCCGCCTCCTTGCAATGATAATCGTTCTAGGCACACTGTCATTGCGAGGGAGTGGAACGACCGCGGCAATCCAGCATGTAAAGTGGCAGGGTTCATTATTTACTGGATTGCTTCGCATGCGCTCGCAATGACAATGGTTCTAGGCTCACTGTCATTGCGAGGAGGCGCTTGCGCCGACGTGGCAATCCAGCAATTCTTTATTTGATTTCCGTATCGATTCCTGTATAATATTAAATGCAACGGCAATGTCGTTGTGGGGCTTAATCACCCCTTCGTATACGTCTGAGATGGCGAAACATCTCCAACCGTGGGTTGGAGTGTGGCGAATAACCAATAAGCCACGCAATTTATACGATTGTGATTAAACTCCAGCCCGTTTTCCAATTTCTTTATTTGATTTTATAAAATATAAATGCTATGATTTAAATCAGTAGCAAGTGTTTTGCTACCAGGCTTAATCACCTGTCGTATACGTCAAGAGATGACGAAATATCTCCAACCATTCATTCGGGTTGGAGGCCTGTGAATATTTAGAATAATCAGGGCAATTATACGATTGTGATTAACCTCCAACCACTTGAAATTATTCCGGTGGTTTTTTTGTTTTACAAAAAAACGGGGGCGGCGGTGCAACTGCATCAAGAGATAGAACAGATACGTTTAAGTCTGGGGATTCCAACATATCATATGTGCAACATATTGAATATCAGCACTGCGGATTACGAGCGTTTTCAGCATGGGCAATTTACTTTAAGTACTTATTCGTTAATCATGTTCATAAACGAGGTGGCGCGTCCGCTGAATACCATTATAACGGGAGAGAGAAAAAATGACACACGAGGACCTGTGGCGGGCGATTGACATGATGGCGGCCGCCAACGGCATCAGCGTATGCGCCATGGCGCGGCGCGCCGGACTGCATGAGACGACATTTAACCCCAGCAAGCGCTACAATTACCGTGGCCTGCCGCGGTGGCCGACATTTGATACGATAAACAAAACATTGGACGCAATGAACATGTCGATGTATGACTTTCTGGCACTGGTGGCGCGGGCGCACGGGGAATAAAAATCCCGCGCGGATGTCGCGCGGGGACAGACCAAAACTTTTTTGATTATGCGGCTTTTTTCATGTCGCTCTTTATTTCGCGCAGGTATTTGCGCAACTCGTCAATCGGGACCAGACTGCCGTCGCGCTTTTCCGCCGACCAATAATCCCATCCGTTAAAGCTGACGCTGCGCTGCAGGCGGGCGGCCATTACGTGGATTGACGCCTTGCCGTGCAGGCTGTGCGTCAACTGGCCGTCGCGCGTTATCATGACGCGGGCGCCCTTGGGGCTGACCAGTGTTTGGCCGACGTATAACAGACCGGCGTCGATAAGTTCTTTGAAGGCAACGCGGGCCTCGGCACGTTTGGGGGCGCGGACCTCTATATCCGTCAAATCAATCGGTGTTATTTGTTCAACGCGGGCGCGTGCGGCCGCGACATATTCTTCTTCGCGCTCAAATCCGATAAATTGGCGCCCCAGTTCGCGTGCGGCCGCGGCGGTGGTGCCACTGCCCATGAATGGGTCCAGAATAATGTCGCCGGGTTTTGTCGATGACAATATTACGCGGCGCAGCAGGTCCATCGGCTTTTGCGTGTTATGCAGGCTTTTGCCGTCGGCGCCTTTGACGCGTTCCTCGCCCAGGCATATGTTTATGTCCCAGTCGGAGCGCATCTGTTTGCCGCCGTTCATTTTCTTCATCGTTTCATAATTGAACGTATATTTTCCGGTCTTTTGCGGTGTCGCCCAGATAAGTGTTTCGTGCGCGTTTGTAAAGCGCGTGCCGCGGAAATTCGGCATCGGGTTTGTCTTTACCCATACGATGTCGTTCAAAATCCAAAATCCCAAATCCTGTAAAATCGCGCCGACGCGGAAAATGTTATGATAGCTGCCGATGACCCACATGGCGCCGTCCGGTTTCAAGACGCGCTTGCACTCCGCCATCCACTGGCGCGTGAATTCGTCGTATGCGGCGGGGCTTTCGAATGCGTCCCACGCGTCGCGCACGGCGCGGGCGGCCGTCTGGTCTTCGGGACGGTACAGGGTTTTCGCCCCCAGCTGCAGGTTATATGGGCTGTCCGCGAAAACGGCATCGACCGAATTGTCGGGCAGACCGCGCATCAACTCTATGCAATCGCCGGCCAAAATCTGGTTCAGGTATTTGTTCATCTCTCTCTTGTCACCCATGCATTTATTTTATCATATCTGGGGGTATAAAAAAACGCACCCCGGGGCGGGGGTATGTAAAAATGTTCTTGATTTTTATAAAAATGCGATTTTTTTCAAAAAAGGACGAAATGCAATTTGTGCTTGCACGGGGGACTTTTGATTGCTACCGTTATCTCTGATATGAGATGTCCATACTGTAATTCAACCGACAGTCGCGTTACGGATTCCCGACCGGATACCGAAGATGCGATTATTCGTCGCCGCCGCGTCTGTAACGACTGTGGCGCAAAGTTCACGACGGTTGAGCGTGTTCAGATGCGTGATTTGATGGTGCGCAAAAACAGCGGCAAGATAGAGGCGTTTGACCGCGAAAAACTGCGCCGCAGCATAAAGCTGGCGTGTCGAAACCGCGATGTGGGCGATGAACAGATTGAAAAGCTGGTGACCTCTATACACCGGCGATTGGAGACAGAAACGGCAGATGATACGGTGACAAGTGCCATGGTCGGACAAATGGTGTCGGATTCGTTGTTGAATCTGGACCCGATTGCCTTTGTGCGGTTCGCATCGGTTTATCGTAAGTTTTCACGTATTTCGGATTTTAAAAAGATTATAGACCAGATTCCGGAGGCCGCCGACGATGCCGCGGTTTGCCACCTGCCGAAAACATCACTGTTTTAAGATATGAAAAAAATTTGTGCATTTTTAATTGCTGTGATAATGCCGCTGGCGGTGGCGCGCGCGGAAACGCTGGACGTGCTGGACGATGAAAACGCCAGCCTGTATTCCCAGATTTTCATGCTGCAGGGCAAGGAAAAGATTGACGCCGCGATGCGTTTGGAAAAGCAATTGACCGACGACCTGTTGATGGGCGAGGTGTTGTATCAGCGCTATATCTCCAAAACATACCACACCAAGGGGCGCGAGGTTATCGCGTGGCAGCAGAAGTACTATAACATGCCCGGGGCCGAGCGTATGGAAAAGCTGGCCAAGATAAAGAAGGTGAATGTTCGTGCGGCCAAGCTGCCCCGGACGATATCGGGCGGCGCGTCTATTGAGGCGGCCCAGTCCGAAACATGGACGGCAAAAAAGTATTCCGGCGAGACGGATAAAAAAATCACAAAGTTTAAGCGCGCCATTCGCAGTGGCAGCACGAAGACCGCCCGCACCATACTGCAAGAGGGTGCGTTCCGCCGCAAATTGACGGAATCCGACTATGGCCGTCTGGCCGGGCGCCTGGCGTATGTTTATTATACGAACGGCGAGTATGAGTTGGCGAAAAAATGGGGATTTGTGGCATCCGACGCGGAATCTGAATACGGATTGTGGACTATGGGCCTGCTGTATTTTAAGGAAGAAAAATTTGGCGAAAGCGAAAAATATTTCAGCCGTATTCTGGATTTAAATCAAATAAACAATGCACGTAAGACCGAGGCTGCATTCTGGGCCGGGCGTGCGGCGGACTTTAACGGGCGGCGCAGTCGCGCACGCGAATACTGGAACATTGCCGCCGCGCATCCGATGGCGTTTTACGGCGCGCTGTCGGCGACAATGCTGGGGCATACGCCGCAATATGAATTCTTTGAACAGGACTGTACAGAGGATGACTTTGACGCGCTGCGCGAAACAAAGTACGGGAAAATTGCGCTGGCCCTGTTGCAGGTGGAACAAAATGCCCGCGCGGAACAGTATCTGAAACTGTTGATTACGGCAAATGCGTCCGACCGGACGCTGCATGCGGTAAATTCGGTGGCGACGGCGTACGGGCTGCCGCGCCTGTCCATTCAGGCCAGCAGTGTTGTCCGCGACCGCGGCATCTTGGAAATCGACGACAATATCATTTATTCCGCGCAGTATCCGTTGCCGAACTGGGAGCCGATGGGCGGGTGGTCTATTGACCGTGCTTTGTTGCTGGCGATTACCAAGCAGGAAAGCAATTTCCGCGCAAATGCAAAATCCGGCGCGGGGGCCAGCGGCGTTATGCAGTTGATGCCAAGCACGGCAAAGCTGGTCGCGCGAAACAATAAGGTTTCCATGGCCGACATTGATATTTCCAATCCGGAACACAACATGTTCTTGGGCCAGCAGTATATTGTGGATTTGCTGGCGCATCCGAACATTGAAAACAATATTATTAAAATGCTGGTGGCGTATAATGCGGGTATGGGAACGCTGGTAAAGTTCGAGAAGTCTTTTGAGACGTACGACCCGTTGCTGTATATCGAAAGTTTCCCCGCATACGAAACCCGCGGGTATATTAAACGTGTTATGTCGAACCTGTGGCTGTATCGCGCGCGGTTGAACCAGCCGCTGACGTCGATGAAAGAACTGGCCGACGGTGACTGGCCCCTGTATAACAGCGAGGACGAATACGTTCAAAAGCAAATCGCCGACCGCATGGCCATATAAAATAAATCGCCCCGTGCGGGGCGGTTTTATTTTTGATTCTGAATTTTGTCTTTATATACCTGCTGGGCGCGGTGAAAACAGTATATTGCAGCGCCTGCGTACAATATCAATGACAGCGCCGTGTCAGAATCCAAATCTTTTATTGAATTATTGCGCAAAATGGCAAGTGCGCCGCCGGTGCTAAGGCCGCTTAACAGCATATAAAATGCTATGAACGCGTGATAAACATTTTTATTTTTGTTTGACATAATGCATATGTGTGTACACAAAAAATCATGGTTTGTCAATAAAATCGTGGAAAAATTGTTTTGTTTTTATTTGCAATAGTGATAGTCTGGGTGGCAGATGAAAACAAATCCTGATTTTAGCTACGAGAATGCATGCGACGTTGCGCTGGTCGCTGGTGTGGACGAGGCGGGGCGCGGCCCTTTATGCGGGCCGGTTGTTGCGGCGGCTGTGATTTTTCCGCGGCGCGATATTGAAATTCCGGTAATTATTCGTGATTCCAAACAGATGACGCCGCGGGCCCGTGCGGCGGCGTACGAATGGATAACGCAAAACACCGTTTGGGCGGTGGGCCAGTGCACGCCGGCCGAAATTGACGAGTTAAATATTTTGTGGGCGTCTATGCGCGCGATGGAGCGGGCGGTTGCGGCCCTGAATGCGCGGCCTGATTTCTGTCTGGTTGACGGAAACCGCGTGCCGGCGGGCTTGCATGGCGCGCCGGTGGTAAAGGGGGATGCAAAATCACTGTCGATTGCGGCGGCGTCTGTCATCGCAAAGGAAACGCGCGACCGAATTATGGTGGATTTGGCCCGCCGGTATCCGCAATACAGGTGGGATAAAAATGCAGGCTATCCGACGCCATCTCATTTGCAAGCGATTGAAAAGTATGGTATAAACGATTGCTATAGAAAAAGTTTTGGACCGATAAAGGAAAGGATAAAAAATGAAACTTCGAACGATTGAAAATGTTGACGTCCGGGGCAAGCTGGTGCTGCTGCGTGACGATTTTAATGTTCAGATTGTCGACGGCCGGATTACCGACGGTTTCCGTATCGAGCAGAGCATGCCGACAATAAACGCATTGCGCGCGGCGGGCGCAAAAATCGCGATATGCGCGCACCTGGGTCGTCCAAAGGGCACGCGCAATATGGAATATTCTTTGGCCCCTGTTGCGGAATATATGCAGGTGCCGTTGATTGCGGACTGCTTGGACAAAGATTTTATGGCGAACATGAAAGAGGGCGATGTCGTATTGCTGGAAAACGTCCGTTTTTATGAAGGGGAAGAGAAAAACGACCCCGCATTTGCACAGAAATTAGCCGATGGATTCGACCTGTTTGTAAACGATGCGTTCGCCGTGTCGCACCGCGCGCATGCCAGCACCGTCGGCGTTGCGGAGATTTTGCCGTCGTATGCGGGGAAACTGCTGGCGTCCGAGATAGAGCATCTGTCGGCGGTTATGGAAAATCCGGCGCGGCCGCTGCTGTCCATTGTCGCGGGCAGCAAGGTTTCCACGAAAATCGGCGTGTTAAAGGCGCTGGCGAAACTGTCGGATACGCTGATTATCGGCGGTGCGCTGGGGACGACGTTCAATTACGCCCAGGGGCACAAGGTTGGAAATTCGCTGTTTGAGGCGGACCAGCGTGACACTGCGCTGGAAATACTGGAATTTGCAAAACAGAACAATTGCCAGGTTTTATTGCCGCTGGACAAGGGTGTCGCCAAAGAGTTTAAGCGCGATGCGGTGCGTCAAAACAAGGCTGTTGATGCGATAACAGAAGACGATATCATTATCGATGCGGGTATCGACACCACGGCGCGCAATCTGGCGGCGATTGACGCGGCGGCGACGGTTATCTGGAACGGAACGGTCGGCATGGCGGAATGGGCGCCGATATGGTCGATGGGGTCTTTCTCTGTTGCCGAACAGATTGCGGCGCGCACGCGTGACGGCAAACTGGTCAGTGTCGTTGGCGGCGGCGACACGGTTGCCGCGTTGGAGGCATGCGGGGTAAAATCGTACATGTCGTATGTATCGACCGGCGGCGGCGCGTTCCTGGAATTTATAGAGGGCCGCGTTCTGCCCGGAATCGCAATTCTGGAAGACAAATAAAAAATCGCCCGTTCGGGCGATTTTTTTATTATTTCTGGCGCATGGCGACAAATTTGCACAATTTGCCAAAGAATCCGTTCGGCGCCGGTACCGCCGCCGGTGCGTACGCGCGTTCATACGCGTCCGCAATAATTTTTGCATCGCGCGCGCGTTCGGCGTTGGCCGGGTTGTTGACGGAGATTTCCGCCTTGTAATCCTCTATCCGGTCGTGCAGGTCGTTGTACGCCGCCAGACGACGGTTTGTCAATTCTATGCGGGCCTCTATCTTTCGCAGGTCAGCACCCCATTCACGCAGTTCTTCCCGCTTGTTTATATAGCAGGCCAGCTGCTTTTGCCGCGCGCGTATATTGCGCAGTGTGGCGCCCTGCATTTTGAACATGCGCTGAAATTCTATCTCGTAAAAACCGTCTGTGTGTCCGTTCATAATATTATCCTTATTTTACGCGATTGTACGCCAAAATATCTGTTTGTCAATTTTTATTGATAAATTCGCGAATCGGTTTTTTGTGTGATATAGTCTTATTTAAGAATAAAAGGATTTTGTTATGGCACTGATACCTATGGTAATAGAGGAATCACCGCGCGGCGAGCGTTCATTTGACATATACTCGCGCCTGTTGCGCGACCGCATAATAATGTTACAGGGCGAAATTAACGAACCGATGGCGAACACCATCATCGCCCAGATGCTGTTTTTGGAATCGGAAAACCCGAATGCGGACATATCGCTGTATATTCAAAGCCCGGGGGGCAGTGTTTATGCCGGTCTGTCCATTCTGGATACGATGCGTTATATCAAGCCGAATGTTGCGACAATCGGCATGGGCATGGTTGCGTCGATGGCGTCGATATTGCTGGCGGCGGGTGCAAAAGGGAAGCGCAGCGTTCTGCCGAACACACGCGTCATGATACACCAGCCGCACGGCGGTGCCCAGGGCCAGGTGACCGACATTCAGATTGTTGCGCAGCAGTACCAGGAATTGAAAGAGCTGGGTGTGAAATTGCTGTCTGAATTCACGGGCCAGCCGGAAAAGAAACTGGCCGCGGATATGGAGCGCGACAATTACATGAAGGCCGAAGACGCCAAGGCGTATGGTCTGGTTGACAATGTTTTGGTTCGCAAATAATTTCGGATTCAGGGGACAAGCGTTATGAGTGACGAAAAAACGACAAACAGCGGCGAGCAGACAACCAACAACCAACAGTTCTGCAGTTTCTGTGGCAAGGCGGTGTATGAGGTTAAAAAGCTGGTCAGTGGCCGCAACGTATGCATTTGCGATGAATGCATAAACCTGTGCAACGATATTATGGCCGAAGACGTCGGCGCCACACCCGATGCCGCGCCGGCGGCAAAACTGCCGACGCCGTCGCAGATATACGAATTTTTAAACGAATATGTAATCGGCCAGGATGATGCGAAAAAGACATTGTCGGTGGCGGTATATAACCATTACAAGCGCCACAATGTCGCGTCAAAATCTAATGTTGAAATTCAGAAATCAAATGTTCTGTTAATCGGTTCAACCGGTACGGGTAAGACACTGTTCGCCCAGACACTGGCGCGCGTTTTGGACGTTCCGTTTGCAATCGCCGACGCCACCACGTTGACCGAGGCCGGATATGTCGGCGACGACGTGGAAAGCGTTTTGACGCGTCTGTTGCAGAATGCGAATTTCGATGTTGAACGCGCCAGCCGCGGCATCATCTATATCGACGAAATTGACAAGATTTCCCGCAAATCCGAGAATCCGTCGTTAACACGCGACGTTTCGGGCGAGGGGGTTCAGCAGGCCCTGCTGAAATTAATAGAGGGGACGGTCGCCAATGTTCCAGCTGGCGGCGCGGGGCGCAAGCACCCGGGCGAGGCCACGGTTCAGCTGGACACGTCCAAGATTCTGTTTATATGCGGCGGTGCGTTTGACGGCCTGAACAAGATTATCGGCGCGCGCACATGCGAACGTGGTGGCATCGGTTTCGGTGCGACGGTTGTGTCCAAGAAAGAACGCGACGAGACAAATTATCTGGACCAGGTTCAGCCCGAAGATTTGGTAAAATTCGGAATCATTCCGGAACTGATTGGACGTCTGCCGATTATAACAACACTGCAGAGTCTGGACGAGGCCGCATTGATTCAAATTTTAACCCAGCCAAAGAATGCGGTCGTGAAACAGTTCGCGGCGATGCTGGAACTGGACGGGGTAAAGTTGACGATTACGGACGACGGTCTGCGTGCGATTGCAAAACTGGCGGTTGCGCGCAAGACGGGTGCGCGCGGTCTGCGCAGCATATTGGAAAAGATTTTGTTGCCGGTAATGTTTGCCGCGCCCGATAACGAGGACTTGGTCGAGGTTGTAATCGACAAAGACGTTGTCGCGGGTAAAAAGGCGCCGGTTGAAATCCTGCGCGATGCGAAAAAAGCCGCGTAATAATTGTGACAGTTTCCGCCTAAAAAAAGCGCCCGAATACCTAACGGGCGCTTTTTTTGTTTTGTGTGTTTTACTGGATTGCTTCACTTCGTTCGCAATGACAATTGGGATGAAGTGCCCGGATTATCCCCACTGTCATTGCGAGGAGGCGCTTGCGCCGACGTGGCAATCCAGCAATTCTTTATTTGATTTCTGTATTGATTTTTGTATAATGTTAAACGCAACGGGAATTCCGTTGCCCAGGATTGCAGTCTTGGAGTTGGTTGCCTGCACAGGCGTAAAACCTTTCAACCTTTCGGGGTTGGGAGGACGGTTGATTTTTCAACCGACACATACCAACTATGTGACTGCAACCTCCCGCCCCGGTCTTCTCAACAATGATTTTGGCGGTTGCAATTATAAATGTAGATGATACAATATAATTGTAATGGGCATTGCCCCTGTTGCAAAAGTGCGAGCTAAAATCTCGCTTAGTAGAACCGCCTGTGCAGGCGTAAAATGCTCCACCACCCGCTGGTTGGAGTCGGCGAATATATCGAATAAGCCGGGATAACGCTTTGGTATCATTTCAGCTCCAACCATCTTTTTTTAGATGGTTTTTGTTTTTGACAACAACGGGGGCGGCGGTGCAACTGTACCAAGAGATAGAACAGATACGTTTAAGTCTGGGGATTCCAACATATCATATGTGCAACATATTGAATATCAGCACTGCGGATTACGAGCGTTTTCAGCATGGGCAATTTACTTTAAGTACTTATTCGTTAATCATGTTCATAAACGAGACCGGCCGGCCGTTAATGTCCATCGCGCAATAAAAAACGCCCCGTTTGGGGCGTCTTGTTTTTAATCGACCGGTTTGAAATATTTTTCATGCTGTGCCTGGGACACTTTGTACATGGAATCAAATTTTGCCTTGGCCGCGTCGGTTGTTGACGGTGTGTTCGCCGATGCACCCGCCATATAATCCGCACCGTTCAGTACAATCAAACGTGTCGGCAACAGGTCGGAACCGCATTCGATATAATATTCGTTCGGATTGTAATATTTGCCATAGCAGCGGCCGTTTACCACCGCCGCATAACCGTTTTCGGCGAGCCCGCCACATGTCGGCTGCGCCCCCAGTGTGATTTCACCGGTGGCGACAATTTCGTCCGGATTATCCAGAACGCCGCGGCAATATACGTTTATATATTTTCCGTTCACCGACGCCAGTGTACCGTTCGCCGATGTTTTGCGTGCGCCAAAGCAGCCGTCTGCCAATGCCGTCACATCAAAGTCGGTCTTTATACCCGTTCCCTTTGACAGGTCTGTTTTGCCCATCGGCACCGGCTCGTCCCCGCCGGCGGTCAGTGCCCGCGGGCAAATCAATTTCATTCCGCGACAGTTTGCCGACGCATCCCACAGTTCCGCGTCATACCCCGCGCCCATCGGGACGTAACAGTTTGTCGTGCTGATACGGCAGATGGTCGGCTGCAGCCACCATGGGGTTGATGACGTCGCACCAAATGCGGTCGGTGCGGCCAGCATGCCCAACAAAGATACAAAGAATAATTTTTTCATGTTTTTTTCTCTTGTCTCTTATTCTATCAAATTTTTATATCGTCCGCAAGCAACTGATATCCCGTTACTCGCATTCGTATGTTGTCGTGTTCAGCTTTTGGCCCGTCGGGCACGTGCATGATGATGCGCCCCACGTTCCGCCGGTTTCCGTGCATGCGGTTTTGGCGTCGGGGTATACGCATCGCATTGAAACGCTGTTCCATTGCTTTTCCTGGGTTTCTGTCGTGCCGTCGGCGTTCGTTATCTTGTATGAGCCACAGGTGCACTTGGACATTGTGTCGCTCCATGTGCCGCCGGTTTTTGTGCAGCCGTCTTTGGGTGATGCGACGGTGCCGTCGTCCGGCGATGCGCAATATCCCCACTTGGTGCTGGCACTGGTTTCAATATAAAATCTTTTGTGTGTCGGATGCGTGCGTTTGTCATATATGGTGTCCGCCCCGGTGGTGGCCGTACCGGTGCCGCTGTCGCCGCGCGATGGTGGGTTGGTGGAATCATCGGAAGTGTCGGACGTCGTATCGTCGCGCTCGGTGTCAATCCATATGCCGCCCAGACGCTCGCACTCTTTGGACAGTTCGCGCGCCATGTCGATGCGTATTGAGTCCATTACCACATTGACGTCCTGTAATATGTTGTTGGGCAACATGCCGCTGTCAGACTGGGACGGGCGTATGCATGTCTGTTGGGCATAACGGGCCAGTTTTTGATACAGGCTGCCCTCGTAATCGCCGCAGCGTGACACGCCGCCGCAAATGGGGGCGCTGGTTCCGCCCAGGCATTCGCAACCGGCGCCGGCCATGTTGCACGGCAGGCACGCGTTGCCGGCGCGCTTGGTTCCGTTATATGTTGGGTCTGTCGCGCTCTGCGCCATGTAAAAGTCACGGTTGCAGCTGGTGTACATTTTCTTTGTCGGGCATGAATATCCACCGCTTTGCGTCGGAATTTGTCCCGGGGCGCGTGACGTTTTTTTCTCGGGGTCGGTTTGGGACTCATCGTCATTATTGTTGCCGCCGGTGGTTGTCCCGGTCAGCGGGCACATTGCGGCGTAATACATGCTGCCGGGGGTGTATGTGCGGCAACCAAACGGATATGAATGCAGGCTGTCGTTGCTGGGGACAGCGCACATTTCTTTTGCATAATCCAGCAGCGTCGCCTGGCACTGTTGTGCAATCTTTTGGTCGGTGATGGTGCCCATCGCGTTGACCAGCTCTTCCATGCCCTTGGAGCCGCCGCCGTACAGGTTCGCGCATGCGTACAATTTTTCACGGCACATTTCTTCCGACAGCTCCAGGCGCGAGCCCAGCAACAGCTGCTCTTTCACATTGCTAAAGTCTTTCAATGATTTGCTTTGCGTGTCATAGCACTGGTTAACGACGTCCAGACATTCGTTCTTGACCTGGCGGATTCGAGCATGCTGGCCCTGGTATATTTCCGTGATTGCCTGGCGCATGAATTCATCCCATACCTCGTCCGCCAGGTCGCGGCATGTCTCCAGACCGCGTGCGGCAAACATGCGCTTGTTGTTTAACTCGTTCACTATCATGCGGTTTGCCTGGTTGTTCAATATGTCGCCCGCCAGCGATATTGACGATTCCAGCTGATAAAAGTCCGCGGTGTAAATCGGCTCGCCCGTGTCGCGGTTTAAATAGCGGCCCGACACGTCCAGGCAGTGCACGTAATCCGTGCCGCACGCCGTGTCGGCCGTGATGTCGCGGCGCACCTGGGCGATACAGTCGTTTATTGCGGTTGAATTGTGCGCGTCGTAATTTTCCAGACGGGCGGCATGCATTTCAGATTCCGCGTCGCGTATCGCCGCGTTTGCCGCCGTGTATTTTTTATCCAGCGCCGTCGATAACGCGGTGCAGTCGTTTTCTATATACATTCCGTACGCCGACACGACCATGTTCAGCGTCGCGGTCGATGCGCACTGGTTCGATATCAAATCCACGCACTGGCTGTGCACGGCGTTGTACAGCGACTCGCCCGTCAGGTTCGCAATCTGGGCGCCCGACGCCAGATCCGTCGTCGCCCAAATCGCGTTTATGTCGCCCGCGATGTCCAGGGAGCCCTGGGTTGACAGCGCCTTGGATTTTGTGTTCGACAAAACCTCGCTGATGCCGGCCAGTTTTTGTGCGCTGTCCGATTTGTCACGCGCGTTGGCGGCAATCGTTTCGCCCGCCGTCGCGTTCAGCATCGCCTTTACCTCGGCGCCGGTTTTTGGGATAACCTCTATGTTCAGGTCTTTGAAATCCTGTAACTGGTCGCTGGTCTGGGCCAGTTTGCGTTCCCGCGCCTGAATGTCGCTTAGCCGTGACGAACATATGCACCGGCGGTAAGAGTCGTTTTGTTTCGCGCAGAACTGGTCCATGCATGCAAAGTATGCGTCGCGGCATGCGTTGTATCCCGTGCCGAACGTGTTCGATGCGGTTGCGGTGGTTGTACCCGCGCGGGCCGGTGTGCGCGCCGCGCGCGATATCGATGCGGCGGCGACGGTGGTTGCGCCACTGCGTGCGGTGCGGGCGCTTTTTGCGGTGGTGGCACTGCGTGCGGTGGTGCTTTGCACCGTGTTTCGTGCAGTGCGTGCGGTTGTGTTTGTCGTTGCGCGCGTCGCGGTTCGCGATTGCGCCGCCGTGGTTGCGGCGGTGCGTGTCGTTACCGTGCCGGCGCGCGGCGTCGCCGTGCGCGCATCGCCGCGCGATGATACCGTTTGGGCCGATGATGTCGCGGCGGATTGACGGTTTATGCTGGATGCGTCACGCACCGCGGCATTGGCAACACCAATGCCGACCGCCAGCGTGCCGACAAGAAGCAAAAACTTTTTCATTATTATAGAGTATATGATATCAAAAAGCGCGCCGCGCGGCAACGGATATTTACGGTTTTTCAAATAAAAAATCCCGCATGCGCGGGATGGTTTATTTTGCGGCCGCCGCCTGGTCCGGGGCGGGGCGATTACGCTCTACAAATGTGATGCGGCCCTTGTCCAAATCGTACGGGGTCATTTCAACGCGGACCTTTTCGCCAACGTTGACCCAGATGCGCGCCTTGCGCATTTTGCCGCATACCGTCGCCAAAATTTCATGTCCGTTTTCCAGTTTTACGCGAAACATCGTGTTGGGCAGTTTGTCCTCAACCGTGCCGGTGAAAACGATTACGTCGTCTTTTGCCATGTAATTATCCTCTAATTTTCGAATGTCATGATATTGCCGACGTTAAAAAAAAGCAAGAATATTTTTATATCTGCTTGCACAGGTCCGCCTGTTTTGATAAAATTATACATAATAATGTAGGGTGGGAATGTATGAAATCTAGATTTCTGGTTATGTTGCTGTGTATGACGCCTGCGGCCCTGTACGGGGCGGAGCGCACGGATGAGGCACGCGTCGGCGTTCGGCGTATGTCCATGGCGGCGGCGCATGCGCCAAACGTTACGACGAACCTGGGCGCCGCCAGCGGCGGCAGTACGCCCACAATGACGGTAAAGCCCAGCGGGACCGCAACGTCGGCACCGGCACCCGCCACGCCGTCGCCGCAGCCGGCAGAGCCCACGCTGGCTGCACCGGCAAAGGTTGCCAGCAGCGACTGTCGTGATGCATATCGTGCCTGTATGGATGAATTTTGTCTGCTGGACGAAAGCGAGGGGTATCGCTGTGCATGCTCGGCAAATATCAACCAATCAAAAAGTTTGATTCAGGAAATTCAGCAGATTCAGGCGGACGCCGACAAATTATATACCGAGGGGGTAGAGCGCGAACAGCTGGGGGCGAAAGTTAAACTGGTGTTTGGTGAGAGCGAGGCCGCAAAGAAAAGCTCGCGCGCGTCGGGGTTGAGTTTTTCGGAATGGTTAAAGAGCGATAGCGGTTCCGAAGAAGGACTGGGGGCGGATGCGGATATCGGCGACGGGCTGTATGCGATGGCGGCGGATTATTGCGCCGACCAGCTGGAGGCGTGCGGCACAAAGGCGGAGATGGAAGAAATGCTGTATGCGCGCATGATTGTTCAAGACTGCAAGTCTTTTGACTCATATCTTGCGGACCAGAAATCCAATGCAACGGCGAACAAGCGCACGGCAGAGGCCGCAGTACGCAAGGCGCGTCTGGAAATGCTGGACACGACGAACAAGTATAATCGCGGCGAATGTCTGCTGGCGTATCGTTCTTGTATCGCCGACAAGGGCGGATGTGGTGCGAATTTTGAAAACTGTTTGGATGCGGACCTGTTGGGACGCCGCGCGAACGCATGTGAAAATGTTTTGGACCAGTGTATGGCGGTGCGCTCGTACGTGCTGCAGGACTGGGAGGCGGAATCACAGAGCATACTGGTGGAAGCGGCAAAGTATGCCGACAAAAACGCGCGTGCGACATGCCTGGCGCGTATTCAGGCGTGCTTGGAAGACGGCTGTTCGACCAGTACCAATTCCGCATGTTTGACAGATGTGAATGTGGCGGCCGGTGTGTGCCCGATTATTGACGAGTGCAACACCATGATTCCGGGCATCAAGTCCGTTGTTAACGACAAGCTGGGGTATCTGCGTACACAGTTTTGTCAGAACGACGTTGACAAGTGTCTGCGCGATAAGTGCGGTGAAAACTTTACCGCGCCGGAATGCATTGGTAAAAAGACCAGTGAAATATCGGCGATGTGTCCGCAGTCCATGTTTCCGTCGTGCAAGAACGAGACACAGTTCAACATTATTCTGCAGGCCGCATTGTTGCAGATGGATTACCAGATGCTGCAGGGGTGCCTGAATTATTTCGGCGAAGAACTGGGCAAGGTCTGTGGTACGGATATGGCGTGTCTGCCGTCCGATGACACGGTTCAGGCGCTGTCCGCGATTCCGGATACTGAGGCGGGACTGGCGGCGTTGCGCGTTCAGGTTCGTGACAATTCCAAGAAAGCGGTGGATGAGTTCTTTAAGCAGTTTGAAAAAGATATGACCGTTGCGGCGTGCGCCGATGCGAAAAAGCCAAAGGGACGCAGTTCCTTGGGGGCAAGCGTGTTTAACAGCGCGAAACTGGTTGCGGAAATCGGTGCGGAAAACCGTGCGATGCGCGAACTGGAAAGCAAGATTGCCGAACTGTCGCGCAAGCAGGACCTGGCGGCGGCCAAGAAAAACTGTGAAACAACATACAAGCCGGAAACACCGGACAAGTCCGACAAGAATTACAGCTATATCCGCAGTGTGACATTTGAACCGGATTTGAGAAACTGTCATGTATGCCGTATGCAGCAGGTATGCGAAACCGGCGGCGAATCCAAGGGTGCGGCGGGTCTGAAGGGCCTGGCGGGCGGTCTGTCTGCGGGTGCATCAATGGGAACGATGGTCAGCCCCGGATGGGGAACCGCAATCGGTGGTGTCGTCGGCGGACTGGGCGGATTCCTGGCCGGACACAGCAGTGGCGGGCAGAAAGATTTCTGCCAGGAATTGGAATCTTGTGAAGATATAAATATGTAGGTGTGATATGCAGATAAATATGCGCGCGATATTTACAGGTTTTTTGATTGCGGCGGCGGCCTTTTCGGGCGCTGATGCCGCAACTGCGAAAACATCAAAACAATCGGCCATTCAAAAAGGGACCAGCGTACGCACCAGGGTTGATGCGTCGGACCTGTACAACCAGGCGTGTTATGACGCGTATTACGGATGCATGGACCAGTTTTGTATTCCGGACAACGCCAACGGCGGCAGCTGTACCTGCAGTGATGACAGTATTGCCTATGAAAAGGAATTTGCCGAAATTCAAAAGATTCTGGAAGAGGCGGCGCGCATTTCAACGATAGAGGTTGAAAAGGTAAAGGCGGGCGCGAATGCCGACATTATCTTTACCGGAACGCGTGAATATGACGAAAACGGCAACTTGAAAAAAGTTGATGAATTGGTCAAAGGTTCGACAAAAGAGCAGCAGCGCAAAGAGCTGTTGGCATTGTTTGACAATACGCTTTATGACGACGACGAAGAGGGCGGATATTCATTGGCCGACATGGCCAGCAAAAAGGGCAGCGAGCTGCATGCGGCCGCGGAAGAAATTTGCCGCGAACAGATTCCGGAATCCTGTGAAAAGGATTTGAAGTTCCTGCGCCAGGTGTATGCCCGCCAGATTGTATCGGACTGTACGGCGTTTAAAAACAGTCTGGCCTCAAAGCGCCAGGCGGCCGAATTAGAGCTGGCCAATGCGGAAAGCGATGTTCGCACGGCGTTAAAGGAAAGCTTTGATGCTGCCAACAAGTATGATTTGGGTACCTGCATGGTTGAGTTCAAAAAATGTATGCAGACCGAAGATGCGTGCGGTACGGACTGGAACAACTGTGTGTTCACAATCGCGTCTGAAAACATGCAGAACAACAAGGCGCAAAGCACGGCCGGTACAACCGTTAACACGGTTAACACATATGACATAACAGCCTCGACGATGGAGATTCTCAGCTCTAAGCGCGTTATCTGTGAAAAGGTTTTGAACCAGTGCGTCGCCGTGCGCGACATGGTTTGGCCGGCATTCCTGCGCGAGGCGGCGCCGACAATCCGCGTGGCTGAACAGGCGGCGGAATCAAAGTTTAGACAGTCCTGTTTAACCAACATATCCAGCTGTATTCAAAAGGCGTGTAAAGACGACATTGTCGGCAAGGGTGTTGATACAATGGATGCATGCTTGTCCCGTCCGGATATGGCGCGCAGCTTTTGTAAGGTTGAAATAGACCCGTGCGAGCGCATGGAGCCGCTGATTTGGGGATATGTCGTGGACAAGCTGGCGGCGATGCGTGTCGACGCATGTACACAGGAGGTAAAGGATTGCTTTACCGACGATACGCGCTGCGGGGCTGATTTCTCGAACTGTATCGGTATGGATTATGACTATATCCATGATATCTGTCCGATTGACAAGCTGGTTGTGTGCAAGGCAAATAATCCGAACTTTTCCATGGACGATTTGGACTCAATGCTGATGGGATTGTATCTGAATATCGACAACCAGGCGTTGACACAGTGCCAGGATTTGGTTGATAAAAAGATGGCTGAAATCTGCGGCAGTACGACCGACTGTAACAAATTCGCCGCAGACGAAACGATTGGCACGGGCAGTCTGCGCTCTCAGAAAGACGGCACCACATATCGCGTCACCGGCATGATTTCCTTTGGCAGCATCAAGATGGGTGATGCCACGGGCCGCACTGTTGATGACGGCGAAGGGGGCAAGATTAAACTGGGGCCGGGCGAAATAGGGGTCGGTGAATATCTGGCCCAGGTGCGTTCCCGGAATGCAAGCGTCGCCAATGCGGACGGCATCATGTCTTCAATAGAAGAAGAGTTGAATAATATTGCCGGAACTATTAACCGCACTATTGAAATGATAGAGCAGGATCCGCAGATTCAGTACTGCGTCAACGGGCGCGACTTAAGCCAGATAACCGGCAAGTCAAATCAGAAAACAACCGGTCGTTTCCCGAACCTGTTAACCCAGGTAAAGATGCAGATTGCGATTGCCGCACTGCGTCAGGCCCAGGATAACTACAATAAAAAGTTGACCGAGGAAATAACCAAGGCGACAAAAGATGCGTCTGCGGACTTGGCCCAGTTCATGTGTCAAAAGATTGCGGAAAACAACGGCGCATTGGTCGGGGCGACGAATGTTGACACGCCGCTGGCACCGCCGTATGCAATCAGCTATGATGTCGGCGCCGGCTTGACAACGGCCGATTTGACCCAGGGCGGTTCCGGCAGCAGCACGGTTCAGGCGGGCAATGGCAACGGCAGTAATGTTACAAAAGACGTGACATCCATATTCAGCCGTGATACGCGTACATGTCATGTCTGCACCACGGTAACGACGCAGAGTTGTACGGTAAAGGGCGGCAACTGGTTCCGTAAGAAGAACACCAGCTGTGATGTAAAAGCCAACGGACCGAACTGCGAAGATATTCAAATGTAATAAATACTCCCGGCCATCGGCCGGGAGTAAAAATGAAAAGGGAAAGGTAATACAATGAATGCGGATACTGTGACACCATTATCAAACTTAAGCTTGCATGACGTTTTGGCCCAGCTGATAGAAGGGGCGGTGCATTTCAGCTTTCGAATAATGACGGCGCTGTTGATTCTGTCCGTGGGACTGTGGCTGTCGGCGCGCCTGACACGAATTGTGAAACGCGGTATGGAGCGCCGCAAACTGGAACCCTCACTGCAGTCGTTCCTGGCGTCGTTTGTCAGCATCATTTCAAAAGTGTTCGTATTCGTCATTGTTTTGACAACGGTCGGTGTTCAGATGACGGCGATTACCGCGGCGTTGGGTGCGGCGGCATTGGCGGTCGGTATGGCATTGTCCGGTACGATGCAGAACGTGGCGGGCGGACTGGTCATCCTGTTTTTCAAACCGTTTAAGATTGGCGACACCATCACCACGGCCAGCGGCAAGACGGGTGTTGTTAAGAAGATTATGATTTTTACGACGGAACTGCGCACGTTTGACAACCAGACGATATATTTGCCGAATGCGGCGTTGTCCAACGGCGAAATAACCAATCTGTCGCATGGCGGGATTCGCCGTACGGATTTGGTTATCGGTATTTCCTATGGCGACAGTGTAGATAACGCGCGTCGTGTGATTCTGGATATTTTGGCCAAAGATGCGCGCGTAAAGCAAAGTCCTGAGCCGTCTGTTTTTGTATCCAATCTGGCGGACAGTGCGGTTGAATTAACGGTTCGCTTTTGGACGACATGGCCGGATTTGGCGCCGACCGGGGCCGCAATCCGCGAAGAGATTTATAAGACTCTGCCAAAGAAGAAATTGAATTTTCCGTTCCCTCAGATGGATGTTCATATAGTGAAATAAATAAACGGCGCGCCATCGGCGCGCTGTTTTTTTCCTAGATATTTTATTTTTTATTTGTGCTATAGTCTGTTATGCCAACATAACAAAGGGAGAATCCACATGAAAAAGACAGCTATATTTGCGGTATGCGCCGCGGCGTTTGCGACGGCCGCCAATGCAGGGTTTCAGCCGGCCCAGCCGACGACGTCGGCCGGCGGCTTTATCGGCAATGAAACGATTGTCACGGTAAAACAGGCCAAAGAAATGCGCGACGACACAAACGTTATCATGCAGGGTAAAATCGTTGCCCAGGTCAAAGGCGACAAATACACGTTCGAAGACAACACCGGCAGCATTACTGTTGAAATCGATGATGAAGACTGGCGCGGCCAGACGGTGACTCCGTCCGACACGGTAAAGATTTACGGCGAGGTTGACCGTGGCCTGACCAAGACCGAAATTGATGTCGATACGATACAGAAAATGTAAAAAAAATCGCCCAACCGGGCGATTTTTTTAAGGCTAAGTATTATTATAAAAAATCCCCGCCATTCGGCGGGTGGATTTTATTCTTCGCATGGTGCCTTTTGAATTGTTATGTTAACCTTTCTGCATTGTGGGTCGTTATTAGCAGTATGTGGAGGATTCGTACATTTTGTAGGGCCAAGGCCTTTGTAGCTTATATTTTCCGGTTTTAATGTTGGATTGACTGCTTCTGTCATATTATTATATATAGCATTTTTTACAGCTTTGGCTCGATTTTCAGATAGTGTAAAGTTTTTCTGATTGGATGGATCATTTCTGAATTTTACCCTATCCGTGTGCCCTGTAATGCATGTATAGTATTCTGTGATATCATTGCGTTCTAGATTATTTTCTGATAACGTACTGTCCAATGTTAATATAAATTTATCCATAAAGTCATAGCCATTGTTTGACAGAGTATATTTGCCCGTATCAAAAAAAGTATCTGTATTTAATGAAATTGTTAATTGTTGCGGTGTTTCTTGTTTTGGGACACAGCTGTCACCGGATAACACATGCGTGTCAGAAGGGCAGATACATTGATTATTTGATTCTACAAAGTCTTTGCTTGTGTCGCATGTGCATACATTATTGGTTGCGATGGCGTGTTCTATACATGAGCATTCATCTGGTTTTTTTAGCCCGTTTAGTTCGCAGCCCGGCGTTTTGGCTTGGCATACACCCTCTATTTCTTCCATTGTATCCGGGCATTTGCATTGATTATTAACAACCGTTTTGGGGCTGTCACACGGAATGCAACCTTCTTCCACGCTAAAATATTGATTTCCGGAACATGTGCAATTTGGAAAAGTACCTGTTGCACCGTTAAATTCACTGCATTGGCGGGTTGTTGGCAAGTTATTGGCCTTGACTTGCAATTCTTCGAATACGCGTTTTTTCTTATCGTAATCAGATATAATCTTATCGACCTGATTCTTATTCTTCTCTCCGCCATTGATTGCCAGGTTGCCGACCAGGCCGCCGACCGCGCCGATGCCTGCTGTTATCGCACCCGTTTTTACCTTGGACGCGGCGTCCGCCTTTTGTTTCGCCCACGCCTTTGCATCCTCGCTGTTTTCATCCATTAACGCCTTCGACAGTGATGCGTACGCACCGCTCTGACGCCCCATGCCCACATTGTCATACAGGCCTGTTTCGGCGATATCGTATATAACCTCGGCCTCTATCCCCGGGGTTTTGCCCAGGGCTTCTTTGCGCGTTTTTAAATCTGCCGCCAGGGCTTTGTATTCATTTACCTCGTCAAACAGCTCGTTACCACCCGGCAGATCTATATTTCGTTCGCCGCCTTTGATATTGCGGCCCTGGCCGTAATCGCATACGAATGTTGCAAGATAGGCTTTCATGTCTTCTTCGGCGGCATCATCTGCTTTCTGTTCCGCCATACCCGACATTAAATTCATGCCGCCGATACCGGTCGCGCCAATCGCCGCCCCACCAAGCAGTTTGTTGGCCGTGGACTGTTCTTTGTCCTTCATCTTTTGGGCGTTGTCTTTTAATTCCGAGACCTTGTTCTTTGAATCCTCCTCAGATAATTCGGCCTGTTCGCAAGACTTGCCATTATCTGACGGGTGGTATCCGTTGCCGCATTCGGTAATATAACAACTGCCTTTCTTTAATTCGCCGGCCGTCGCATTGGGGACTTTTTCAATATCCGCCGCAGGGCAGGGGCCGCCGGATTGTTCACAACCGGATTTTGCGTCATTGGGCACATAATTTTTTGCACATTTTGAAACTATGCAATTTTTACTTTTATCTAATTTTGTTTTTTCAATTTTGTCTTTGTTTGTTGCTTTTTCTTTTAGTTCCAATATTTGCTCTTCTGTGCATGGCTCGTCGCCCTTAAATATTCCGGATACAAAACCGGATGTTGCGTTCCATGCTGTGGTTGCGCCCTTGCCAACGGCTTGTGCTCCTTTGACTATGCCGTCGCCCGCTTTCTGAAATATGTTTTTGGAATCTTTTTCCTGGTCTTGAGTTTCTGCTGCGGGCGTAGCGGCGGGTTGCTGGCCGGCTATATCTGGTGATACGGGGGCGGTTGCGCTTTGAACCTGCAGCTGTTGAACTGGTGTTAATTGACCTTGTTCTTGAATTGCATAAGAAGGTGTTGCGTCAATCAATGTGGTGATTGCAAAAATACTGGTTAAAAATAGATTTTTTATATTTAACATTTGCTTTTGCGTTTATAATTTAAGACTATTTTTCTTCTGTTTCTTCAGCCGATTCTTCTTCGGTTTCTTCGCTCGTATCTTCTTCTGTTTCTTCGGTCGATTCTTCTTCTGTCTCTTTGCTTGTCTCTTCTTCCGTTTCTTCGGTCGCTTCTTTTTCTGTCTCTTCTTCCGTTTCTTTTGTTGTTTTTTCTTTCTTTTGGCCATAATCAGCCTCGTGCTGCTTTTCGGCTTCTTTGGCGGCTTTTTCTGCTTTTTGACGATCGATTGCGCGGTCAATCGCACCGGATGTTACGGCGCCGACGCCAATACCCAACCCGGACCCCATCAGTGCGGATGACGCCGATGTCTGAGAGCGGGTATAACGGTATGCATTTTCTTTGAATGTTGTTACGTCAATGCCAAACCAATCCTGGGTGCAGTCGAATGCAGAGCCAGCATAGGCTTTCTTTGATGCGGTCGGCGTTGTTGAATTGCCGGCGTAAAAGTTTACCGTATAAACGCAAACAAGACTGCGCTCGTCGAACATGGCGCCAAAGCGCTGGCACTGGGCGCGCATTTTGTCGCGCAGTTCATATAAGCGCTGTTCGTCTTTGACAATTTGTTTTTCCGCATCCTGGCGCAGGGTGGCGAACACGTTCATTGTGCGCGATGCAAGGCCGCTGTCCTGTTGTGTGCAATTTTTTGCGATTGTGCCGCATTTTGAAATCGCCGCATCGCCCGCCGTTTTCCCTAAGCATTTTGAATATGTGACACCGCATTCGGCGACAATACATTCGTTATATTCGTTGCCACAGTCGATAATTTTGTTATATGCCGACAATTTTGCGTTCATGTCGCGGTCGGCCTTTATTTCGGCAGAGAACAGGGCGTACTGGTGCCCGGTGCATGTGACGTTGCGTCGGCATGCGTCCATTTTGTCGCCCCATATCGTGTCGCCGTCGCCCGCGCATTTGGAATAATCGTTGCCACATTTCTGTTTCATACAGTCGCGCAGGCCGATATCGCATGCGCTTTGGCCGGATGCCAATGATGCCGCGGTTGCCGCGGCGGCGGTGTCGGCCGCTGACTGGGCGTCCAGGGCGGCGCGCTGGCGACGTATCATTTCCGCCAGATTGTCCGCGTTTGAATCGCGGCCGCCGGCGGCGTTTGTCGCCATACTGGTGCTGAATTGGTCCGCCTTGTTTTCGATTATAACCGGTTCTTCGGTCGGTGTCGGGGCCGCTGCAGGCTCTGCCGGTTCAATCGGCTGGGCCGGTTCGGCGGGCTGCTGCTCTGCGGTTGCCTGGGACGCGGCACTTTGTGCACGCGTGTTTAATGTCGGCATTCTGGAATCGGCGTTGTTTGCACGCGAAACGGTTGGGCGGGCGGTTGATGCGCCGCCGCCGCGCGATACGACATTGGCCGCATTTGCAGATGCGCCGACGGCAACAATCACAGCCGCCATCGCCGTGCGCATCAAAGGACGGTGCGCGCGAATGGAAAAATCAAAAACCGTGTCTTGTCGCTTCATCTCTTGCTTTCTTTTATTTCAATGTGTCGCATGCCAAATCATAGAACTTGCACAGCTGGGTCGCCATAGAGCGTTCCGCCGAATAACCCGCGCCGCATTTGTTCGCCATACTGCGTTCGCATACGCTGGTGATGCATGCCTCGCGGCCGGCATTGTCTGTGCAGTTCGCCTTTGCCGCGGCCAGTTTTTTCTCGCGCTCGGACTTATACGATGCGACGATGGTTTCTATGATTGTGTCGGCGTTCTTTATCGCGGTGTCGCGCGCGGCAATCAATTCCGTGCGAATGTCGCCCAGATACGTGTCGCAGCCGCCGGCTTCGACACTGCAGCCGGAAAAGAATTTGTCAAAGTCCGCGTTGTCGGTGCATGCGCTGTAGTCCGGACCGCAACGCTTGGAATCGATTACGCATGCCTGAACATCGGTCTTGCATGATGATTTTGTTTTTGTCTTGGCCGCCGCGGTGCGCAGACTGCTCATTTCGGCGGATATACCGGCCGCCTTGCACGACTGTTCAATCAGTGTGTCGTAATTATCCGTGACATCGTCCGGGGTGCAGCCTGCAACCTTTTTTATACATTCAGCCGTCGCCCAGGCGTAACGTGCGCCCGGATCGGCCGGGGCTTTTTTTAGCTCTTTGTCCGTAAAGGAAAATTTTGCCGATGCGCCGACAGACACGCTGCGCATTGCGTCGCCCGCCGTGGGCGCGCCGGCCGAGGCCGTGCCGCAATACTGGCACCGGGCCGCCGGATTAGACGACAGGTTTATCGCACAGGCCGAATCCAGGCAACGCGTCAGGTTGGCCTTAGAGCATGTTGTGACCGCGTCGGCGCCGAATGGCGCGGCGGTTAATACGGCGATTAAAATAAAGGCTTTTTTATTCATTTCTCTCTTTAAAAGAAACTATATCAAAAAAGGGCGGGGCGCGCAAAGGGAAAAATAAAATTGTGGTTGACAAAAGGTGGCATTTTGTCTATGGTGTGTTTGACATTTAACCAGGGAGTTAAAAAATGGCAATTGATTTTAAAAGTAAAAAATTGTGGGCATGTGTCGGCGGTGGCGTTTTGACAGTGTTGTGCATTGTCGCAATGTCCAAGTGCAGCAGCAACGCGGGTGACCGTGACGAGGCTCAGCAAGACCTGGCGGCCCAGACGGTGCGTGCGGATAGCCTGCAGCAGGAATTGAATTCAATAGCTCGTAATCGGGATTATTGGCGTGGGGTTGCGCATCAGCGCGGCGACACAATTCGCATGCTGCGCAACGATACGGCATTGACCGATTCGATTGTCGTTTTAAATGATTCTATTGAACATTTGGTTGCGGAAAGAGATTCTTTGCAGCGCAGTCTGAACGATTGTCGTGGTTCACGTCGTTCCACGCCGGCGCGCCGTCGTCAGAACAACGGCGGTCGTAACAACAACGCCGGCGGCAATAATGGCGGCAACAGCGGTAATAACGCCAACAACGGTTCGGCCCCTGTTCAGAATAACGGCGGCAACGTTAACAATAACAACAACAATAATAACATCATCTTTGTTCCGGCACAGCCTGCGACAAATGTAACTGTAAACGGCGGCAATGGGAACACGGTGAATGTTAACAACGGTACGGTTAACAACTTTTATGCGCCCGCACCGGCATCAAACAACACCGTACGTATAAATTCCAGTGCGTCTGTTAGCACGACATATGTTGTAAAAGTCCTGCCGGCAAAGACGCGATAATCAATTGAGTTCTGTTGCATGGACCCGTCATTATGTGGCGGGTCTTTTTTAGTTTTTTCTGGACAGGTAAATCAAACGTATGCTAATATTGTCTGCATAGAGAGATGTAATATGATGAAATATATCAGAATCTTCGCATTGGCAGTATTTTTGGTTCCGTATGCGGCGCGCGGGGCAAGCAATGATTTCATGGTTGCGGCCCAGTTGCTGGCGGCGGCGCGCAATGCCGACATCGGACAGGTGCAAGTTCTTGTAAACAATGGCGCCGATGTCAATTTCGTGGATTCAACCGGTCTGTCCGTGGTGTGCACGGCGCTGATGAACAATGATGTTCGTGCAGCCCAGATTTTACAGATGTATGGCGCCGACGCGTCCAAGTGCGACCAGCAGATAAAAAAATATAACAGCAAAAACAAAAACAAAGAGCGAAGCGGGGGCCTGTTCAGCGGGCTGTCTTCCGCCCATACTTTGACATTGGCGGCGGCGGGTGCCGCCGTTGTCGTTGGTGGTCTGTTGCTGTTTACCGATGTATTTGATTCCGGGAATGGTAATTCTTCGGGGGGCGGCAGTGGCGACCGACCAAACAATGGCGGTGACAACGGTGGCAACAGCGGAACCGCAACGGCCAAGATTACGTTGCCGTACGGGCCGGCGATGCCAAATGCGGAATCGGAAAGCGCGAATTATTCTTCGAACCTGAATTATTACAGCCCGTCCATTGACGGAACTCTGAAAGATACTTTTGAGCTGATGACAAAATCGGGCCAGAATTATCTGCTGATGATGCACGGATATTCGCCTTTGGCGCGCGGGTATCTGGGGATGCGCACGTTGCGCGGAACCGGAAACGTGCCGGTTGACGCGACAACACTGGGCAAGATTAACGTTAAAGGGATAACGGTCGGCGGCGGTCGTCCGGCTGGTGTTGCGCTGGTGACGGCGAACGGGGTGAATGCCGCGGCAAAGCCCGTCGGGACCGAGACAGCGCAGAAAAATTCTTTGGATGACGAATTGCTGGCCTGGACGACAATCAGCGGCAATGTTGTCAATGAAAAGCCGGAGATTAGCAACCTGTCCAGCAAGTATTACAACAATTTGATTGTTCTGGGCGGCGACGGGGCCGAGGTGACAAATTCATACACCGTTGAGGACAAGGCCTTTATTGCCGATTTTGATTTGTCGGGCCAGGGGACCGCGATAAATAATTCAAACGCATCCGCGGCGGACGACATGCTGGCCAAGGTTGTGGGCGGATCCAG
Organism: uncultured Alphaproteobacteria bacterium; assembly: GCA_947175875.1. Taxonomy (GTDB): domain Bacteria; phylum Pseudomonadota; class Alphaproteobacteria; order Rs-D84; family Rs-D84; genus Enterousia. Next base: position 101,900 of record CAMWON010000005.1, read on the forward strand.
TTCCGGATATTCGGTGGCGGACTATATCGGATTTATGCCGAACGGCCAGATGGGAATATTTCGTACCGGTGACGGTCGCGGAATGAAAGCCGTGGCAGACGCATCCCCCAGCGGGGAATACACGATGGCGGGAACAACGCTGGCGGTGGGTGACAAGATAACGCTGTTTGGCAAGGAAATGACTGTCTCGTCCGTTTCCGGCACCTCTTTTGAGGCACAGGATGCCGGCATCGGCACGTACAAGGGATATATCGGCGCAAACGGCCAGCTGTATATTAACAGCACTTTGGGCGGTGAAATCGACCAGACTTATTCCATGGCGGACGGGAAATTAACGCTGGTCGGCCAGCTGGGCGATATTGATTATTACAATTACAAGGCGCTGTTAAAGTCCGGTGTGATGTGGGCGGCGGGTGATTTGGCGGGCGGCCGTTCGCGCATGGACGTTATTGCGAATGCGTCCGTGATAGAGCCGCTGCATTCCCGTACCACAAAGACAATCGACGACATGATTGCAAACCTGTCGCCGGAAAATTTTGCGGTGTATGTGAATTCTTATTATGACCGTGATACGACGGACGGACCGGGCGGGACAAACGCGCTGCCTGCAACGGATGCGATATCGTTCTTTAACGGACTGGGGACGACGTTTTCGCCGCTGGTGATTTTCTCGACCGGGGCGTCCCAGACGGACAGCGCATGGTCCGACGCCGCCCAGGTGGCGACGTTCGAGAATGCGGCGCCGCTGGTGTTTTCCAATCTGGAGCATCTGTTTATGTCTGTTGTCGCAATCGGTATGACGGGGACGGGCACGTCCGGTGCAACCACTGTCGCGGGATATACGCCGGCAAACAAGTTCGCCATCGCCCAGTGGCGTGATACCAACAATACGGATGTTACGACCGACGACAAGTATTACAAGGCGCGCGTTTGCGGTATTGCGGGCAAGGGCGCCAACGGAATTGATCCGTGGTGCTTTGCCGCGACGGGTGTGACGGACGAACTGGCGGTGTCGTCGGCGGCCGGTGCGGCGGGTGCCGTAAAATCCGCGTTTTCATATTTGAACAACAAGGAATTGTTCACATTGTTGGCATTAACGGCGGACGGCCCGTATCTGGGAACGACAACAGACGGCAGCGCTTTGACAAAAGATTCCCTGCGCGCATATCTGCAAAATCTGTACCAGATGCCCGCGGAATACCAGTACCGCTGGGAAAAGGGCGGCGAGGAATATCTGGACGTATTCAAAGAGGTTTTCGGTTACGGCCTTATTAACCTGGAGCGTGCGACCAAGCCGGCGACCAGCATTTATTATTATGACGCGACGAGCGGGAAAATAGTATCGGGTTCCGGAAACGCGTACTGGCGGGCGGCCTCTAAAACGAATTTTCGCGCGTCGTCGGCGTTCAGTCCGCGCGTGGCCTCTATCGGTGCGCCGTTCTTTGATGTGCTGGAAAGTGCGGACGGCGAGCTGCGTATGCCGCGTATATGGGAAAATGAGTTTGCGGTCGGTGCGGGACGTCGTCGCGGCCTGTATTTGAATGATGTTTTCGGTGATTTAAAGACACGCGACGCCGCGGGTACGGACGTGCAAATCGGCGGGCTGCGTTTTTCAATGTCGGCCTCGGATCGTCCGTATGCGGACAACATGGGCGGGCTGGATTCCATGCGTTTGGGAATGAGTCGTGGAAATTGGGATATCTCGGCCCAGTATCAGCATAACTTTACAGACGGTGCGGGACTGTTTTCCGGCATGGCGAATCCGATAATGTCGTTGGCGCATGACGCGGTGCTGTCCGATGCGCGGTATTCGGCCGGCCGTTGGTCGTTTGGGGCGCGCGCATTTTCCGGCGCCATCACAGACAACGAATTGCTGGAAAATGATCCGACAATTTCCGCGCAATACACGCCGGCGCGTCTGGGGCTGATGCATGGCGGGGCGTTCGGTGCCGGATGGCGCGGGGCGCGCTTTGGCTTGAATGCCGACATTGGTATCGCGCGTGAGACCGAAACAGTCCTGGGGGCCCAGACGGGCGGATTGTTAAGCCTGGGCGGCGGCGATACGTCATATGTGGATGTTCACGGGCGTTACGATTTATCTGATACCGTTTCCGTAAGTGCGCGCGCGACGTTTGCACGTACAACGGCGGACGCGGCGGGCCAGTATGTAATGGGAATCAGTGATATTTATTCCAATGCGTTTGCAGTCGGGATGAACATGGGGAATTTTGAATTTACATTGTCTCAGCCGTTGGCGGCGCGCGGTGGCCATCTGAAGTACGCTTATGCGGAATATGACACGGTTGAGACGGATGACGGCCGGTTTGACATCGTTGTCGGCGATACGGGTGTGCGCAGTGCCGCATTGCGCCCGGCGCGTCGTGAAAATCGTCTGGCAATGACATATCGGCACAGCTTTGGTGAATTTACGGACGGTGCGGTCGGCTTTATATACCGCATGAATCCGAACAACACCGACGAGTTTGGTGATGAATCCGTATTCATGCTGAAACTGTCGCACCGCCTGGGAATATAACTTATAAAATACTTGCTAAAAATATTTTTGGGTCTAAGATATTTTGACAAAAATATACAAAGGCAATCATATGAAATTATTTAACGGAATTCAGGTTATCAAGTACGGCATTCGTCGTGCGTTTAACAGGGCGCGCGTCGGCGACACCGCACCGCAGGATATAAAGTTGTTGTCGGCAATATGCGCAGAGGTGCATGTCATGACCGCCGGCAATGGTGACGAATACTGGTATTACTTTCCGGACAATATTGAAGATGCGAAAGTGGCGCAGTATTTAATGGAGCGCAACGGTGTTGTTCCGACATTTCGCATGTCGCGTTATTTGGCCGGCTGGGGGCACCGCCGTCCCGCGTTTCGGTTAAGCCAGTCTTATCTGTTGCGCCATCCGGAACAGAATAGTTTTGTAAAACAGATAGAAGAGCGCGACTATCGCACGATAGAGGATGCCAATCTGCAGCAGCAGATATTAAATCTGCGCAATCAAATGCGTCAGAAATAAAAAATCCGGCATTGCCGGATTTTTTTTATTTATCGATTAACGTATAAACGTAAGTAAAAACAATTTGTTGTTGCGCCGAACGGTATGCCTAAACCAAAGGAACGTTTTCCTTTGGTGTTATTTTTTTATTACTTTATCGCGAATTTCCGCCACGTGTCAACGGCAAAAAATGCCGAAATAAAACGTTGGTTTTTATATGCAAAACACGGGGAGGTAAATATATGAAAAAAATTTTTTTGTTTATCGCACTGGCGCAGGCGGTTCTTGTCGTAAATTCCGCCATGGCGACAAATGCAGGAATATGCGGCATTAGTGATATAAAGGCAGGTACCTGTACAGGGGCGGCCGCCGGTTACGGCGTAGTGTTAGGGCATGGGCATATATGTCACAAAAACTGCGTCACATGTAGTAAAGACAGTACGCAAAACTGTAATACAAACACATATAATATTACTTTTGAGCAGGACGGCTGTAAAGACATACAGACGACTTGTTATAATGGAATTCCGATTAAGAGCTGTTCGGAATGTAATACGGGGTATGTTAGGCTGAGTAAGCAAATTCCCTGGTGTAACAATGCTTTCTTATATCAAGTATGTCGTAAGAAAATTACCAATGATGCAGAGTGTCCGACAGTGTTCACTAGTGACTGGGGAGTGGCATCAAAGGGTACAAATTTGATAGAGAGCTATTCGCAAAGTCTTATTGACTGTGCATCCTCTGATGTCGCTTGTGCTCCGGAGAATGTCGGGGATAAATTTTGTGACAGGTTTTATTATTATGGATGTGCGGATGGTTACTATAACGCTGTAGATGAAAACTATAGCAAAGATTATAAACTTATAAAATGCAATAAATGTCCGACACCGCCTGAAACATGGATGCAAAAATATCTACATTCTGCGTACTTCTATGGTAATATTGAGCCAGCGCGAGGTGTTGAATCTTGCTATGTCGGTGGGGCTGAGGATGGTTTGTATACGGATGATATCGGAACATTTGAGTGGGAAGATGGCTGTTACGGCTATGTAGAATAACAAACAACGCCCAAACGGGCGTTGTTTATTTTGCAACAACAACCATTGCTGTTCGAAGTACGGTATCACCGAACATATAGCCGGCCTGCATTTCCTCTATAATCGTGTTGGCGGGCGCGTCGGCCTGTATTACCTGTATAGCGTTATGAAACTGTGGATTTAAGGGCTGGCCGACGGATTCTATCTTAACAATGCCGATTTGGGCGAATGCCGCCTCTATCGCGCGGGCCATTGACTTTATCCCTTCGTCGTCGGGCGTATGGGACAGGGCGGCGTCGGCCGCATCCATAACGGGCAGGAAATATGACGCGATGCTCATCGCACGGCGGCGTGCCGCGGATTCCGTATCCAACGCCGCACGGCGGCGCGTGTTTTCCAATTCCGCCGCAATGCGCAGGTATTTGTCGTTCAACTCCTTTATTTCGGCAATCAGGGTATCAACCTGGGTGCCACAATCGGCGGTTTGTGCCGTATCGGCGCCGGTGACCGTCGGGTGCGGCGTCGCGTCGTTGGACGCGGCGGCGTCTGCGGTCATGTTAACGGATACTTCTTCTATGTTCGGTTCTTTGTTTTCCATTTCTTTCCTGTCCGTATAAAATATGTGGGGGCGGCGGATAACACCCCCGGTGACACTATATATTTATTTCACGCTTGTTATTATAGGTATGAAGTCGTCCGGTTTCAAGGACGCGCCGCCGACCAGTACGCCGTCAACGTTCGGAATCGACATAATCTCGGCCGCATTGCTGCCTTTGACCGATGCGCCGTATAGAACCGGTGTGCCAGCCAGGCCCATTGATTCCAAAGTTTTGGCAATTAACGTGTGCGCTTCGGCTATTTCCGCGGCGGTCGGTGTCAATCCCGCGCCGATTGCCCAGCGGGGCTCGTATGCAATGACGATTTTGCCGTTCGTGTCGGTTGGCACGGATTCGCGTACGCCGGACTCTATGATAGCCATGGTTTTCCCAGCCTGTTTTTCATCCATCGTTTCGCCGACGCAGATAATCGGTGTTATGCCAGCGGCGATGGCTGCGTCGGCCTTGTCACGAACAATGTCGTTGGTCTCGCCGTGATACTGGCGGCGTTCGCTGTGTCCGACGATTACGTACCGTGCGCCCGCATCCTTTAGCATCTGGGCCGAAACCTCGCCCGTGTATGCGCCGTGGTCGTGAGCGCTGACATCCTGGGCACCCAGGGCGACGCCGTCTGTGTCATGGGTCAGCATTGTGAACGGAACGCACAGAACCACTGTGTTTTTTGTATCGACATCACGCAGTGCCGACGTCATGTTTTTCAGCGCGGCGGCGCTGCCGTTCATCTTCCAGTTTCCGGCAATAAATTTCATGTAAATACCCCTTTTTTTCGTTGATTTGTCTTATCTCGTTTTGCTATGGTAGCGCAAAAGGGGATTAAATGCTAGAATATTTACGTAATGCAGCAGAGAAACCTGTTGCAAAGATTTTAATCGGAATTTTGGCCTTTTCTTTTGTCGGATGGGGCGTTGCAGAATGGGTTTTCGGCGGCTCGATGGGCGATAACTCGCTGGTAAAGGTCGGCTCGGAAAAGATTACGTTGAACCAGTATAATCAGGCCCGCGCCCAGGAAATGGCAAAGCTGACCCGGGAGCAGCAGCGTGCGGTTTATACCGATGCGGCCAAAGGGGCGGAATTTTCAAACCAGATAATGGCGCGCCTGACGACGGAAACAATGGCGGAAAACCGTGCGGACGATTTGGGCTTTGTCGTGACGAATGCCCGCGTTGCGCGTGAAATTCGTGAATTTCCGGAATTTCAGGTGAATGGCCAGTTCTCGTCTTATCTGTTTGACAATATTTTGGCCAATTCCGGATACAGCGAGGCGGACTTTGCGCATTTCCTGCGCGCCCAGGTGTTGCGCTCGATGGTATTGGGGGGGCTGAATGTGCCGGTGCCGGTTTCTGATTTTGCGGTGACGGCGGCCTATAATGCCCGTTATGGCCAGCGTCAGATTGAATTCGCAACCGTTAAGTATTCCGATTTCACGGTGGGCGCGCCGACAGATGAAAATCTGCGCGAATTTTATGCGGCCAATCCGCATGTGGTAGAGGAAACGCGCCAGGTGTCGTACGTTCTGATACCGGCGGAAATGGACAAGCCCGACAGCTATGACGCGGCGCTGGAACGTGCACAGCGTGTCGAGGATGAAATCATCGGTGGTGAAACGCTGGCGGCGGCGGCCGCGCACCATGGTGCTAAATACGTATCCCTGGGCGAATTTGCACGCGATTCGCGCCCGGTTGACACCGTCCTGACAGATGGCATGGTCGCCAAGATTTTTGATATGGACGAGGGCGTGGAAAGCGAACTGATTGAAACCAAGAAAGGATTCGTCATTGCGCGCGTCGACAAGGTAACGCCGCGTCACAACGCCGAATTTGACAAGGTAAAAGGCCGTCTGGGCGCCGACTGGAAAAAGGCGGAGCAGCGCAAGCAGGCGTATCTGAAGGCGAATGAAATGCTGACGTCGGTAAAGGCGGGCAACGGAATGCAAGGTGGCAAAGGCACGCTTGTATCGCGTACATCGGGGGCGCCGTTAAAGGTTTTGGTGGCGGCGTTTGGAACAAATGTCGGCGACAATGGAATTATCGAAGACGACGATGCGTTCTATGTAATGCGCGTTCGCGACGAGATTATGCCAAAGGCCGATGCGGCAAAGAAGGCGGCCCTGCGCAAGGAGTTGGAGACAATGTCCATGCGCACGGTTGCGGACGATTATAATTCGTTCCTGATACGCGAGTATCCGGTAAAGGTGAACAAAAAAGTCTATGACAAGGTGTTCGCACAATAAATAGAAATAAACCGCCGAACACATCGGCGGTTTATTGTTGCTGCATAATTACAATGAAACTGGAATCCGTCGGAATATTGATAGAGCAAAAACCGCTTAGCGAGCGCGATTCGCTGGCGCGCATATTCACGCGTGATTACGGGGTTATGACGGGCGTGATGCGCGGCGCCATTGTGGCGAAAAAGAACAAGCCGTTAATAGGGCAGGTCGGGGCGGTGTCATGGAATGCGCGGCTGGATTCGCAACTGGGCGTCTTTCACTGGGAGCCCGCGCGCAACATGGCCGCGCATGTGATGGCGGATGCGGGCCGTCTGGGCATGCTGAACGCGGCGTTTGCGCTGCTGGCGGCGCTGTTGCCGGAACGCGAAAAATATGATGCACTGTATGATGAAACGATTGAGTTTCTGGCGCGGCTGCCCGCCGAACCTTGCGCGGAGGACGCATATCTGTGGTGGGAGGAGAACCTGCTGCGTGATATCGGATATGCGCTGGATTTAAAGTCCTGTGCGGGATGCGGTGGGCACGACAATTTAAATTATCTGTCGCCGCGCACATGCCGGGCGGTTTGCGACACGTGTGCGGCGCCGTATGTCGGTCGGCTGTATCGGTTGCCGATGACGCTGGAGATGGGGCGGCGGTTGCTGGAACATATTTTTACCGCCCAGGGCGGTGTCATGCCGGCCGCCCGTCAAATTTTACGCGACAAATAATGTAAAAATTGGTTTTTGGGGCAACATTTATTCCTTGTATTTTTGATTCCGATTTGCTAGCTTTTGATTGTTCAACAGAAAAGGAGAAAAACTATGACTTGGACAATCTTGGTCTTGGTGTTGGCGATTGCTCTGTTCCTGTTTGGCGGCATGATGCTGAAACAGAACGGCAAAAATCCCAGCATGGGCGTTGTATTGGCAAAAAAATCAATCAAATTGGTTGCCATTATCTTAATCGCGGGCAGCGTTTGCCGCCTGTTTGTTCCGTATTACCTGACATCGGTTAATCCGGCAATCCTGCAGGAAATGGTTTCCGGCATGCAGGAACAGCAGAATGCTGAAAAGAACAAGGCTGTTCGTCAGTATGTTCGCAGCAAAATGGACGTTATGATTGCGGATGCACCGATTTGGGGCAATGTTGATGCGAAAAAGACAATCTTCTTGTGGTCGGATTATTCCTGCCCGTACTGCCGCCGTGTTCATAACGAGTTGGCTCGCGTAATGGCGGATCGTGACGACGTTCGCGTTGTTTTGAAGAACTTCTCTATCCATGGCCCGCTGTCCGATGCGCCGGCAAAGGCTGTTATCGCGGCTAAACTGCAGAGCAATGAAAAAGCAGCCGCTTTGGACAAGTTGCTGATGAACCGTGACTATTACACTCAGGACGACATGAAAGACCAGTCCAAATTGGCGGACAAGGTTCATGCAAACGTTATGAAGCTGGCAAAAGAAGCCGGTTTGGACGTTGCCCAGTTGGAAAAGGACATGAAGGGTGAAGTTGTCGCACGTGAATTGGAAAACGTACGTGACCTGGCCCAGCGTTTCGAAATCAGCGGCACACCGTACCTGATTATCGGCGAACAGGCTTTCCCGGGTGCGATTCCGTACAACCAGATTATCGATGCTTTGAAATAATTTAACGCATCTTATCTGTGATCCCCGGCCAAATCGGCCGGGGATTTTTTTGTTTTATATTTTTGGCGCTTGTGATAAAATGTAATAATAAAAATATGTAGGACGGATAATTGCATATGAAAAAAAACTTGCTTGCGTTGTTTTTGTGCATGTTGGTGCCGGGGCTGGCGTTCGGATACGATTCGCCCAACGGCAAATGCTATGCGGAGCATGTGCCGGGCCAGACAACATATGATTTTGTCGTATATTTTGAAAATGATCGTCCAAAGTCGGGCGAAAACGATTTGGCCGCGGTGACGGGCCTGGCCGACTGTGTGGGCGAATTAAAGACAAAATTGAATGAAATCGTGGTGGGCGACGATATGCGAATATTGCTGTTGGCGACGACGGATAAAAAGGCCTCGCACCAGTATAACGACGCCTTGTCCGACCGGCGTCTGGCGATTGTAAAGGGACTGTTTGATTCAAAGTACGCGTCAAAGATTATAACGCACCGCGGGGGCGAAACGAACGACCATTTTACCGGAACCGGCAACAATCGCAATCCGGCGGAACGCGCGGTTAAAATCTTAATCGCAAACCAGCAGCAGATTGAAACGCTAATTTCATCGGCGGCCGAACACAAAACCAACGCATCCGTTACGATTTATAAGGGCAATGCCGAAACATCAGCGCAGCGCATTCGTAATATTGCCTCAAACCTGAACGGCATGACGCGCGATTTGGACAGCAGTGTTTGGAAAACCAAGGACGGCAACTTTAACACGTCGCGTCTGGTGTCGGATTCTTTGGCGGGCGTGGTGCTGGGGACGGCCGGCGGATTGATTACCAGTAATGTTATTAAAAAGAATCAGATAAAGGGCGGGTTCGAGGATATCAAGTGCACCGTCGGCGGCCAGGTTGTTGCGGAATTTGGCGACGACTTTATGGTTGGAATAAGATAAAAATCCGGCAACGCCGGATTTTTTATTACGCCTTGGCGATATATGTCGCCATGCGTAGCATTAGCTGGCGCTCTGACGCGTCCATTTTTGTGTACATTAAATCCATTGTTTGTTGAATAATCGTGTCTTCGTTAGATTTGCATGTCGCGCAGCCGACCAATGTATCGACGCTGATTTCAAAAAATTTGGCGATTTCATACAGTGTTCGCGCGCCGACACGATTTGTGCCGGATTCGTATTTATTCACCTGTTGAAAAGTTATTCCCAAATGCCGTGCTAAATCACGTTGTGACAGTCCGCGCATATTTCGCTGAACCGATATCGCATGGCCCAGATTTATATCAAATTCAGATGCGTTGTATTTTCGCCCGGCCATTGTCCAGAATCCCCCATTACAAGTTAACAAAAAACCACCGGAAATTGGGTGGTTGGAGTTGAAAACGATAAACAAGCTTATCATGTCCTTATTCGTATATATCAGACACTCCAACCAAACTGATGATTGGATGCAATAATGCCTGCACAGGCAGCTTGTTTACGAGGTTTTCAATCTCGCTTCTGTAATAGGATTTTCTACTACACCTTTTATTATATCGCACGGCCCAACCGATTTCCACAACAATCTGGCCACACAAAAATATAAAGGCCGCCATAAAGAAGGCGGACTGGAAGTCTGTATTTGCATCATCCCATGCTCACGTGGTATTCAATATATTCCCACGCTTCCAGTCCGTATGCGGACTGGCTTTTTTAACGCCTGTGCAGGCGGGGATAATGGAATTTACAGATTTCCATGTAATAGAACACCTATTACAATGGGTACTATATCCTAAAAAGACTCTAAAATCTAGCGGAAAAAAATCAAATCCCCGCAAATGCGGGGATTTGTTTATTTAGCGATTTGTTAATTGCAGCTCTATACGGCGGTTTTTCTGCAAGGCCTCCGGACTGTTCCCAAGTTCGGCCGGCTGCATATCGCCAAAGCCGCTGGGGACCAGGCGACGGCGCGACACACCATATGACGCCAGCGCATCCGCCACCGCCGTCGCACGGCGCAGCGACAGCTGCATATTATTGCTGTATCCGCGCGTGCCCGGCACAACAGGCTTTTTATCCGTATGCCCGTCAACGCGTATAATCCAGTTCACATCGGACGGAATCTTGCTTTCCAAATCCTTTATCACATTCGCAATTAAGCGCAGCTGATTTTTCCCCTCCGGCGACAGAGTGTACGAACCGCTGCCGAACAAAATGTCACTGGATACGATAAAGCGGTCGCCGTCGGGCTGAACCGTTGTGCGGTCGCCCAGCGCGATTTTTATCGCCTTGTAAAATTCGGACTGATACGCCTTCATGCTGTTTAATTCCGCAACCTTGTCCGCCAGGGCCTTGTTCAGGCGCGACGACATTTCAACATACTGAATTTCCTGGTCGCGTGCTTTTTCCTCGGCCGCGTCCAGCGCCGCCTGCAGTTCGGCCAACTGCGCCGACAGCTCCGACCGCTGGGCCTGCATCTGTTCCTGCAACTCTTTGCGTTCCTGTTCCAGCTTTGCCGCCGCCTCTTTATCCAGTGTCGCCTGATTCAACTGGGCCGTTAAACTGTCCACCATGGCCTGCATGTCACGGCCCTGGGTCTGTAATTCCGAAACCTTGTTTTCATATGCAGTAACCAAATCTTCGACACTCATGTCCATCTGGTTTAATTCATCGTTCAGTTCCGCGTTACTGGTCTCAAGATTTTCCAATTCCGCACGCGCCAGTATCAACAGGCGTTTCGCCTCCTGCTCGTCCGCGGTCATCTGCTGAATGCGTTCCAGCTGCTCTGCATTGGCCTGCTTTAATTCCGCCACGGTCTTAACGCCGCTGCGCTTGTTGAATACACTGGTCGTGGTCCATAAAAATACAAATACAATCAACAGAAAAATCAATATTATAACCAGGTTGGAAAACAAATCGACAAATCCCGGCCATGTATTTGTTCTGTCACGAAAGCGAATGTTCAGCATTTTTCTCCCCCCATTCGTATTGTTCAATTCAAATCGTCCGCCGCCGGCACACGCGCCCGCGACGCCAGATAATCTTCCAGCTCGTTAAATATCGTGTTCTGGGCCATCTGTAACTGTAATGCCAGGAATCCGACGGTCAAACTGCCCGCCAGTCCCATCAGAGAACTGGTAAACGCGGTGGACATTCCGGCCAGTGGCTGGGCCAGGCCCGCCTGCATCGCGTTTAAAACCGCCTCGTCCTCAAAATTTAAGCCGCCGATTAACTCCGCAAAACCGCCGACGGTCATAATCAAGCCCCAGAACGTCCCCAACAGTCCCAGAAACACCAAAGTATTTGTGATATAACGAACCGATTCGCGCGAATCCTCCATCCGCATCAGAATCATGTCCAGCATTGTCCCCATGGTGGAAACCGGCACGCGCCCGCCGTTGCGCAAAATCATTGCCACGGGCCGCAATAAACGCGGCGGCAATTCAGCGTTCTTATTTCCGCGATAATATTCACGTGCCCAACGATATTCCGGCAACAGGCGAAACATATGCACAAAACACAGCCCAACCCCGAACAGCGTCGCGCCGATAATCACCCCGTTTAACCATATGTTTGACGTGGCGATTTTCATGAACGGACCCCAGCATAAAATCACCCCCACCGCCAGTAGCGCGGTAAACAAGGCCATTCTGTTTAAAATTCTATGAAATCGACTTGTCATATAATCTCTCTTATGTACGAAGCATAGTAAATTTCGCAAACACAAGTCAATAGAGATTGTTACGGATTTCCTTCCGAAAGTATTATCGGCATAACGCGCTATAATTTATATGAAAACTCGCATGCCGTATAATTACCCGACTGGCCTGTGGGTAAATCTTGGCCGTGCCATGGAATACCGCCTAAATCAGCATTCTGAAATAAAGTCTTGCAACGCAATCCCCGTGCATCATCCGGCGCATAAACATATCCATCCATGGCAAATTTTTTCAACTTTTCCTGATATTGTGTCGCACTGCCTGATATTATTGGATCATTTTCACCGCCACCGGTTGTAACCGCTTTTACAAAAATGCAATACGCACGCTGATGAGGGCTTGTATCATAATCGCTCCATGGGCGAACCTCTGGGGCTATAACAAATTTTCCAATCACACCGTTTCGGTTGTAACCTTCGCAAATATTGACTACTTTTTGCATTTTTTGACGCATTTCAGCCTCGGTCAACGGAGTATATTCAGGGGCACCTGCCACCGGAACCGAAGCGTTGTTGCCATCCTTGTGTTCATCGGCAGATACCGGCGCCACAGGCGGATTATCCGATATAACCGGCTCTTGTGGAACCACCGGATTATTTGACACCTCTGGCGTGGCCCCGGAATTCCCCAAAGGCGCAGCCGACGAATTTACCGAGCCAGTATCCGTATTTGTATCCACTGTATCTCCGTCTGTATTTTGCATACCGTCATATTTATTTTTAATTTCATCAACTTTGTTTTTATTCTTATCCCCGCCATTGATTGCCAGATTGCCGACCAGACCGCCGACCGCGCCGATGCCTGCTGTTATCGCACCGGTTTTTACCTTGGATGCGGCGTCCGCCTTTTGCTCCGCCCACGCCTTTGCGTCGGCGCTGGTTTCGTCCATCAAGGCCTTCGACAGTGATGCATATGCACCGCTTTGACGGCCCATGCCCACATTATCATACAGGCCTGTTTCGGCGATATCGTATATAACCTCGGCCTCTATCCCAGGGGTTTTGCCCAACGCCTCTTTACGTATCTTTAAATCCGCGGCCAATGCGCGATATTCTGCAACCACTGTTGCCAAAGCGTTTCCGCCGGGCAGGTCGATATTCATTTCGCCGCCTTTGATATTGCGCCCCTGGCCATAGTCACATACAAAGGTCGCCAGATATGCCTTCATGTCTTCTTCGGCGCTGTCGTCCGCTTTCTGTTCCGCCATACCGGACATCAGATTCATGCCGCCGATACCGGTCGCGCCAATCGCCGCCGCCCCCAGCATCTTGTTCGCTGTGGACTGCTCTTTATCTTTCATTTTCTGTGCATTGTCTTTTAATTCCGAGACCTTGTTCTTTGAATCTTCCTCCGATAATTCGGCCTGTTCGCATTTTTTACCGTCTTTTGATATGTGCCATCCACGTTCACATTCGGTTATTATACACTGCCCCTTGCGCAGACTACCCGATTTTGCATGTGGCACTGCACTTAACTGGGCATCTGTGCATGGACCGGCACTTTCTTCACATTTGGTGTTTTTATCGTTCGGAACCCAACCCGGTTCGTCACATTTGGATACTGTGCATTTCAGACTATCTCCATCCATTTGATAGGTGGCCGCCACAGCATGTTTTATTTCAGCGGTGCAATCTTTGCCCACCTGGGTCACACAGGTGCCGTTTTCAAGCTTATATTGCGGTTCGTTGCATTTTTTGATTACGCATTGGCCATTTTCCAATTTCGCAATTTTTGCGTTTTCTGGCATGGGACTGCAATCCCGCCCGTTTGTATCTATGCATTCGGATTGTACCAAGATTTTTTGCCCATCGTCGTCCAATTCAAATTCGCCGTCTTCATCCGTTAGATACTCTTGCCCGCCCAGCTCATAATTGACCATGCATTCTGTCGGAATGCACTTATTTAAAGTTTGGGAAATAAGGCCCTTGGTCGCATGCAGAGTATTTAATGCATCCTTACTGCATGCCGCAATCACAACCTCGTTTAATATGGCAGAATCCTCATGTAACATAATAACACTGGGCACTTTGTCAATTGGAAAAGTTCGTGATTTCATGCCAACATAGGAGACAGTTAGACTTGTTGCGCCGACCGGAACCTTTAATGTAAAGTTCCCGTCCATGTCTGCCGCTGCTCCTGATGATGTGCCATCTATTCGTACAGAGGCCCCAATTAATCCTTCTTCTTGTGTGTCGATAATACGACCGTGGATTTCAGACGGGGCTGTAACCGGATTTGAAGCGGTAACAGCGTTACGTTGCACGACACCGGATTTTGACTTCTCAGGCGTGTTTGCGGCCGGCCGGGCTGGTGTTATGGGGGCGACCGTCGCATCTGGCCCAGCAGACAGGGTTCTGGCATTGCCTTTCTTGCAAATGCAATCATAATCCCCGTTTTGAGTATTATAAGAACATTTCTTGAATCCGTTTCCGTTTAGCTGGCAAAATCCGGAACAGTGCGCTGCCCGAAATGCCTTAACTGCATCGGCGGCAATCGGCGAACCCTCTGTGCATGTTACTTTGACTGTCTCTGTGCTCCATTTTACTTCGCCTTTGGAAGACATACAGATTTCTTTTATCAACGTACTTTTAAATGCATCAAACGCAGTAGCATTTGCTTTGATGTTTTTTACCAGATTATTTATTTTTATTATGTCACCAAGTCCGCCATATGTGACAGAATTTCCCATACCTGTACTACCATGAAGATAAAAATTTCCGACTTCATCATCATAAGACGCGGCATATGTACCAAATGTTGCCATAACAATGGTGCCCAATACCAAATATCGGCAGATTCCAGTAAACATAAATTCTCTCTACTTATTGCCACAAAAACGTCGGTTTAAATTGGCTAATTTACTGAATGTATTTTATCATATTTTACGGGCGCCGCCACAACTAATATTATGCCTAATAAAAAGGACCGGTTTCCCATTTTGCTAAAGAAACATAATAAAAAGCTTGATTTTATTAAAAATTTGGGCATAATTGGACACGTTCCTGCTGACAACATGGGGTTGTCGGCTGTATAAACCATAGGAAAAACATAAATGGCTTACTATGAAAGTGTCTTGGTTTTCCGCCAGGACCTGACCGAACCGCAGGTTAAAGAAAAAGCGGCTAAATTTACTGAAATTATCAAAGAACTGGGCGGCGATGTAAAATCGACCGAATTCTGGGGCCTGAAAAATCTGGCGTACATTATTCGTAAAAACCGCAAGGCTCACTATGTGATGCTGAACATTGAATTGCCGGGCGACAAGATTACCGAACTGGAACGCCGCAGCCGCATTGACGAAGACGTAATCCGTTTCTTGAACGTACGCGTTGATGCATTGGCGACCACTCCGTCGGTCATGATGAAAAAGAATAACGAAGAGGCAGAATAATGGCAGTACGTGCAGCAATTTATCGTAAAAAATCCAACCCGTTAAAGGGCAAGGTTATTGATTACAAAGACATCAAGACTCTGTCGCACTATATCACGGAACGTGGCAAAATCGTCCCGTCCCGTATCAGCGGCGTTTCCCAGAAAGACCAGCGTGCATTGGCAACCGCCATCAAACGCGCACGCCATTTGGGCCTGATGCCGTTCGTTCGTAACAACATCGGTTAATAAAATTTGGGATTATTCCCTAACTTAGAAAAAATAAGGACAGATTATGAAAGTTATTTTGACAGAAAAAATCACAAAACTGGGCAATATCGGCGACACGGTTGAGGTAAAGACTGGTTTCGCGCGCAACTTCCTGTTGCCGAACGGCAAGGCACTGCGCTGGAGCAAAGAAAACGTTGCCCTGTTCGAAGCGAAAAAGGCTGAACTGGAGGCACGTTTTGCCGCCGCGAAAAAGACCGCAGAATCTTATGTTGACGCGGTAAAGAACGCGAAACTGCACATGATTCGCCAGGCGGGCGACACAGGCCAGCTGTATGGTTCCGTATCATCCCGCGATATCGCACGCATGCTGACAGAGGTTGCGAATGTTCCGGTATCATCTGCACAGGTCATGCTGGGCAGCCCGATTAAATCCATCGGCTCGTTCGACACCCAGATTGCCCTGCACCCGGATGTTATTGTCCCGGTAAAGGTATTCGTCGCCCAGACACAGGACGAAATTGACGCCCTGGTCGCCGGCAAGGTGTTAACATTCGGCACCAAGAAAGTCGAAGAAGAAGAAGAGGAAGTCGAAGCTCCGGCCGAAGAAGCCGCAGCCCCGGCCACCGAAACAGAAGCGGCGGCGGAATAATTCCGGTCGATTCTATGAAATAAAAAATCCCCAAACGGGGATTTTTTATTTATTGGTAGCTGGACCGCTACGCTCGCGGTGACAATGAGTCTAGAACGACTGTCATTGCGAGGAGGCGCTGGCATATATTGCCGGCGTTGTCTGGCTGTGGGATTATTTTCCCCATTCGTGGCCGATTACATATTCCGCACGCAACGGCACCGACAGCTGTGCCACGTTTTCCATTTCATACTGAATCTTTTTCGCGAATTCTTCGGCCATGCTTTCGTCGCATTCGAATATCATTTCGTCGTGGACCTGCATAATCATGCGAATTTTGTCGGCGTTGGGGCGCATCAGCCTTTCGTCAATCAAAATCATGGCGCGCCGCATTAAATCCGCCTCGAATCCCTGTATCGGGGCGTTGACCGCCGCACGCATGGCGTATGCGCGCATGCGGGGATTTTTCGCCTCCGGTAATTCTATGCGCCGGCCCCACGGGGTGGTGACGTATGCATGCTCGGTCGCGAATGCCTTTATTTTATCGATATATTCCTTTATTTCCGGCAGACCGGCCATATACGAATTTATTATCTGGGTCGCGGCGCCGCGCGCGACGCCCAACTGTGCGGCCAGGCCGAACGACGATATGCCGTAAATAATTGAAAAGTTTACCGTTTTGGCCGCGCGGCGCAGGTCTTTTGGAACCGGCTGGTCCGCGGGAATGCCGAAAATGGTGCGCGCGGTCTGTTCGTGAATGTCGGCGCCGGAACGGAACGTGTCTTTGAACGTTTTTACATTCGCCACATCGGCCAGCAGGCGCAGCTGAATCTGGGAATAGTCCGCCGATATCAGCACGCGGCCCGATGGCGCGACAAAGCATTTTCTTATCTCTTCGCCCAATGCGGTTTTAATCGGTATGTTCTGCAGGTTCGGGTCGCGTGACGACAGGCGGCCTGTATTGGTGCTGGTCTGCAGATATGTCGTATGGATGCGCCCGTCGGCGGCAATTTGCCGCGGCAAGGCGTCCGCGTATGTTCCCGCCAGCTTTGCGATTGAACGCCATTGCAGTATCTTGTCTATAATCGGGTGTGCGTCAATCAAATCATTCAATGTGTCGGCGTCCGTGCTGCGCTTTTTATTCGCGGGCAGGGCCAGTTCATCGAACAATACAACCCCCAGCTGTTTCGGACTGGCGATATTAAACTCGTGCCCGGCGATATCCCATATCTCGCGTTCCAGTGCGGACAGCTGCTGATGAAAAACACCGGATAGCTGGTTTAATTGGGCACGATTTACCAGGACGCCCGCACGCTCCATATCCAACAATATCGGCATCAGGGGCAGGTCGCATTTATAATATAGTTTTTTTAATTCCGGCCGCGCGTCCAGTTCGGGGCGCATCTTTTCATACAATGCATAGCATACCGTTGCATCTTCGGCGGCGTACGGCGCCGCCGCCGCGATTTCCAGCATGTCAAAGCGCCGGTCGGCATCGCGCACGTTTTTTGGAAACAGCGATGCAAACGAAATATTTTCATGTCCCAGGTATCGCATCGCCAATTCGTCCAGGCCGTGCATATGCGTCGTGCCATGCAGGGCGTACGACATCAGCATCGTGTCGTCAATCGGGGCGATTTCGGATATGTTCCATCCCTCGTTTGCCAATATATGCAAATCAAATTTCAGGTTGTGGCCGATTTTTACAATATCCGGATTTGTGAATACGGGCCACAGTATTTCGCGCACGGTCTCTGGTGTTAGTTGGTCCGGGGCCAGCGTGTCGCCCGCAAATAAATCGGCCGCGGCGGTGCGGTGGCGCAGTGGCACATACGCCCCGTGCGTGCCGTCGGCGGCCAGTGACAGGCCGACCAGTTTTGATTCCGTGTGTATCAGGCCCGTTGTTTCCGTATCGAATGCGATAACGGATTTCACCCGCGCCAAAAATTCACGAAGCTGCGCCGGTGTAGTAATAACAGTATGCGTCATGGGGGCGATTTGGGCCTTGGGCTCGGGTGTGGTGTCGGCGGGCGGTAAATCCACCGGACATTCAGAGCCAGGATATTCCGGTACGTTCGGTTGTGCCGATGGGTTGTATTTTTCCAGCGGGAACAGTTTTTCTATTTTTGCCGCCAGTGAATTGCTCTCCAGCTTTGTGCGTACAAATTCCAGCGCCGCCGGCGTGTTGAACACGAACGGCGTGATGACCAAGCCCGACAAATCAACGTCGTCTTTTAATGTCACCAGGCGGCGGGAAATGTATGCCATTTCGCGATTATCGCGCAACAGATTGCGCGTGCGCTCGCTTTTTATTTCGTCCAGATGGTCGTATAATGCGTCCAGACTGCCGAACTGGCCGATTAGCTCGGCCGCTTTTTTCGGGCCGATACCCGGTACACCCGGAACATTGTCGGATGAATCGCCCATTAAGCTTTGCACATCAACCACCTGGCCCGGGCCGACACCGAATTTTTCATAAACCTGTGGCTCGCGTATGTCGCGGCCCTTCATGCCGTCGTATAAATATACACAGTCGGATACCAGCTGCATCAAATCCTTGTCGCTGGTGATGATGCGGGTTGCGTCGTGCCGGGTGCAGTTTTCACGCGCCAGGGTCGCGATTACATCGTCGGCCTCAACCCCCGGAATGCACAGAACCGGCATGCCCAGGGCCGCCATCCCGGCGCGAATCATCGCGCCCTGGGTGATAAGGTCGGCGGGTGTCTCGCTGCGGTTTGCCTTGTATGCCGGATATATATCCTGACGGAATGTGATGCGCGACGCGTCAAATATGCACACGAACGCATCGTCCGATTTGGCCGCGGCCAAAATCGGCAGAATCATGTTCATAAATCCATACACTGCGCCGGTCGGCGTGCCGTCGGACCGCGTGAGCCGGCTGTGCACGCCATAGTATGCGCGAAAAAGCAAAGAGTTTCCGTCAATCAGTGTCAGCATTTTTGTTCCCGGGAATTTATCGGGGCGGCGGCGGCGCCCCCGAATTGTCGATTAGAATATATAGCGCAATTTTGCACGAACGTCGTAATGCAGCAGGTCTGCATCTTCGCCCGCAACGCTGAATGCGTCGGGGGCATAGAACGCGCGCGCTTCGGCATCGATTTTGAACGGCAGAACCGGCAAATCAAACGTCAGGCCCAGCATGCCCTGGTATGCGACGGTTGAGTCAATATTGATTCCGTGGCCCGCGTCGCCGTCCAAGATGGCACCGACGCCCGCACCGATATACGGCGATATCAGTATCATCGGCATTTTTAAGTATGCGTTCGCCATGGCGGTGTGCGCGGTGATGTCTTTGTCGTTCAGATAGTTGTATTCGCCCTCTATCCGCACGAACGGTATGTCCAGACCGATTACGGCGCCATAAGACTGGGCCATGTCGCTGTGCGAGTTGCCGTCAATAAACGTTGTTGCGCCGCCCAGACCGACGGTCGCACCGATATACGGGTCGAACAACAGGTTCGCACGTGCGTCCGCCGCGGCGAACATTACAGCCGCCGCCGTTAAAAAGACCGCAGAATTTAATTTCATATTTATCTCCTTTCTGTGATATTATAATAGAAAAAAGAGACGGATATATGCAAGAAAATAAACCTGTTTTGGTTGTGGGGCTGGGGAATCCTGGCGCGGAATACGCGCGAACGCGGCATAATGTCGGATTTATGGCGGTGGCGCGTTTGGCCGGCGCCGATGCAGTATGGAAAAATGAAAAAAACGCCAAAACTGCGTCGGTAAATATGGCGGGCCGCCGTGTGATATTTGTTATGCCGCAAACATATATGAATTTATCGGGTAATGCGGTATTGCCGCTGATGACTTTTTATAAAATTCCACTGGAAAATCTGGTGGTTATTCATGATGACCTTGATTTGCCGGTTGGTAAAATGCGTGAAAAAATCGGCGGTGGCAGTGCGGGGCACAATGGAATAAAGTCAATAGATGCGGCGGTCGGGAATGAATATAGGCGCATTCGCATCGGTATTGGCCATCCGCGGGATTTGGGACTGCCGATGTCGCCGGCAGATTGGGTGCTGGGCAAATTTACAGACGACCAGATGACGGAAATTTTGCGCGCGATTGACGAGATACGGTTATTTTAATTGGCGTGATATGTGCTTGGCAGGGTAAAGCAACCATTTTTATCACAGAATTTCGTGCTGTTTGTGATATAGCAATCACTTATTTTTTGTGAACCTGAATTAGAAGTAGAGCCTATTGGACAGGCATTCTCTGTACCGTTTGTGCAATAATGTCCTGCATTACAGCTTTTCCATGATGCTTGTAGTTTTATAACAGGTGTCGTTGTTGTATTTGTTTGGGCCGGCTCGGGAATTGTATCAGCCTTATTTATTGAACCATTGCAACCAGATTTGCATTCCCATTTATCAAAAGCCTGACCCGCGGGTGCTTTATTCCTGTCTGGCTCTATTGCGGTGCAGGCTTCGCCTAAGTAGCAATTTTGTCGCCTGGCAGCAGTTGTGTCTGTGGAATAATAATACTCCACGTAATAAGGGTTTCGCTGCCAATGTGCGTAAAGAGTTGTTTCGGCATCGGTAAACGTACAAGCCGTAGTGGATGGGCTTAATTTACCATCTGCGGTGAATCTTTGTTTGCCATTAGTTTTATCTGTATAGTATCCATAAAAGGTTTGTCCCCACCATAACGTCGGAGTTATGTTGGGCTGTTCGCGCCATGGACCAGCTTCTCTGTCCGCAAATCCTTCGCCGCATTTAGCGAAAATTTGTTTGTCTATATCAAAAACACCTTGGTTTTTTTCCAGTTTTATCAAAACAGCTTTATATGTACATGTGTTATTTGATGCGGGCCAATTTCCCGTACCATTAAATGTGATTGTGGTTCTGGAAGAAGTTTGATTGGTTTGGCAAGCAGTGCAGGCGTTGCCATTCCAATAAGAATCGGCAGAGCAGGTTAGACTCCAGGGGCAGGCTCTTGGGGCGTTTCCTGGGCCTGTCCAATTTGCGCCATCTGGTTTGTTGCAGTCTTGGCACTTATTACTGTTTGCCGGACTGTATTGTCCATCATCACATTTCATACATGAGCCGGATTTATAAACACAGCCAGCCACGGCATTGCAGGTTGTTTCGGTCATGTCGTCGCCCGAAGGGCAGTCAAAAGCAATGGCTGTGCCATTAACAAAAAGTGCAATTAATATACCAAATATAAATTTTTTCATTCTCTTTTTATATGCTAAAAAAATGTACAAGTTAAAGCAATAAAAAAATCCGGTATAAAACCGGATCTTTTATTTCTGGTTCTGCAGATATTTGTTAATTGTCCAGCCTTGCTGAACATACCACAGACTGTCAGATGGTACCCGGGATGCTGCACCAGGTGTAAAATGAAAGTCGCCGCGTCCGCGCATTTTAGGCGACATTTCGATACGGGGCTGCAAGAAATTATCGCGTGTCTGACTGATATTGTCGGGGGTATAGTTATTCCAATCGCCTTCTACTACCAAATATATATAACGTACAGCTGGGTCGTTGATATATCCCCATAAAATTGGAAATGTCAGTCTTTGATCGGCGGTCCATTTTGTAAAAGGTAATTCCACGTCGTGCTGTGGTACGTCAGGTTCGTTGTCTTTGTCGCATGAAGTCATCAGGCCTGCACCGGCAATTGCCAGTACCGGCAGGGCTTTTTTTATGTTGTATTTCATTTTTTCTGTAAAGCGCATTTGTCGCTCCTTTGTTTTTTGTGGCGATGCGATAGCGGACATTTTTCCTGACGCGTAAACGAAAAAATCCGGCAAAAGGCCGGATTTTCCCCAATCAGAATCTGTTCGCACCGAATTCGCCCCGGTGCATGTTCGGGCCCTGTGCGGTGCATACGGCCCATGCATTCCCAATCGCGCCGGGTGCGGGTGACCCGACGGCGGAATCAACAATGTATGGAGCATAAGTATGCAACACATAACCCTTTGGTTTATGGTAATTATTTACCTGATAGGAATTGTATCGCACAATGCGGCGATTTGTCAAGCGGATAAAGTTCCTATTGGCCGATGGGCGTGCCGTCCAAATTTATCAGCCACTGTGTCGGCTCCGGTGTGCATTTGTCAGCGCCGGACTTCCATTCATTGCTTGTTTTGTCATAGGTGCAAATTTTGTTGGCGTCGTTGATATATGACATGTATGAGGTGGCCTCATTATGCGGATCGACATGGGTGCCGTTGCTGTCAACAAATACGAATTGGCCGTCACAATGTATTTCTTTGCCTTGTGGGTATGCGGCGTCGGGTCCGGTGTCAGCGTCTTTTCCAGCTGGCTCCTTTGATGATATGCATACCAGATTCATCGTTGTGTTGTTAACTTTCACACTGCCGACAACATTATGTACATTATTGGAGGTATTGTTGTTACATATGTTCAGAGCGGTCTGCTGCTGTGCACCGTATGTCGGTTTTGCGGTATAGGATTTCCATGTGCCGATACAACAGTTGCCTGAGCTTATTTTGCCGGGTTTGCCGTCTTGGGCCGTGGGGGTGCCGGTTCGACAACAGTCACCTCTGTTATTTGTTGAGGGATAGAAACGCTCATAGGGCGGTTTTGGGCATATCATTCCGCCCAGAGCGAAATCTTCGTCGGATACGCATATGATATTGTCAAGACCGTCCGTACTTGTGCGATATCCGCTGGGGCATGATGTGTCGCGACAGCTGTCATCGGCCTCGGATGTATTAGTGTTCTGGGCAAACCACGACAACAGTGTTGTGACGTTTGCGGACCGCGGAATCAAGATTTTGTTATGCGAGCCGGGAAGTGTAATATTTGCCACCGGTGCGGCTTCACAGTTGCCCCAAATCTTTTCCGTCAGACGGCAAACGCGGCAATCCATACTTGATGTATTGGTGCAACCCGTCAGTTTTTCGTCGGATACCGTACAACCGCATTCCGTAATGCACAGGTCGTATATGCAATTTGTAGTACCGTCGGTCTGATAACAGTGACTTGTATCGTTTTCATTGTTTGTGAACAGGATATAGTCAAAGTTCTGGGCATACAATTCTTTGTAGAATGTGCCGCCGTTATCGGACGTGTCGGTTTCAATTTGTTCAAAGATGCGTTTGATGGCGTCCTCGCCGGCCTCGCGAACGCATTCTTTAACCTCGGGCCAGCAGGAAGTGCGGTTAATAATAGACTTGCGGTTGATAGAATTTTGCGTACTTTCGCACATGCCAAAGTTTCCGGATATGGATTTGCAGGCCTGAATGATGCAGGCGCGTCCAACCTCGCGGCAGGTTTGCATGATGGTTTCGTATGTTTTTTCGGTGGCGATTGATGTCATGCCGCCAACCCAATCCTGGTCGCCGCCAATCGTTTCCAGCAATGCCGTGCAGGCCACTTTTACGCTGTTGCACATGTCGTTTACAGTTTTGTCCGCCTTGACCCCGAATGTTGACAGGGCGCGCGCATCAAAGTCGGCTATTGATTTTGCGGTGTCGGCCAAGCACTGGGCGGTCAAAGTGGTACAGCTTTGGCGAACTTCTTCCAGTTTGCTTTCCTGGGCCAGCTTAATCTGGGACAGGGCGTCTTCTATAAACTCATTCCATACGTAATCCGAAATATCCTGGCAGTTTTCCATTGCCGGCTCCAGATACTTTTTCTTGGAGTTAAGATATGAAACAAAACGGTCGTTGCCGGGCGCGCCGGTCCATGTTTGGCCGCCTTCGGGGCGCGTGATAAGCAGGTTCAGGTTTGCAAGGTTTTCTGTCAGGAACGCCTGGCCGGTGGACGGGTCGATATACTGGCCCGACATATCCAGACACTTGTCCAGGTCTGTGCCGCATACGGACGTGTCATACAGTTGGTCCAGCATTTTTTTCTTGCACGTCAATATGTCGTCGGAATTGCGTTTCTGATATATGTCCAGGCGCGATATGTCAAGCAGGGCGCTTCCTTCGCGGATTTTTTCGCGGGCCTGGTCCGTTTGTGTTTCGTATGTTTTGGCGATAGTGTTGCAATCCTGTTCGATTGCCATCTGGTATCCGCTTGCGGCCAAGGCTAAGGATTCTTCGTCACATACCTCGGCCGCCATTTCGCGGCATACCGGCAGTGCGGCGTTATATAATTCAACCCCTTCCTTGGTGGTTGTAGATGCGCCCATTAAAGAATCCACGCTGTCGAATGCGGCGTCCGTATTCAGTGACAGTGATATTGCCGACAAATTCTGGCTGAAAGAGTCGTTGCCGCCGCTGTTTAGCTTTTTGGATATTTCGTCCAGTATCTTTTTTGATGCGGACGTATCTTTTTGATTAAAGGCCAGTTCCCCTTCGGTCGCGGTGAACAAAGCCTCGGCATCCTCCTTGTCCATGTTGACGGTCAGCAGGCGCTGATTAAAATCCAGCAATTTTTCGTCAACATTTGCCAGCTGTTTTTTCACGCGGTCAAATTCATGCAGGCGTGAAGAACACGCACAGCGTTTCAGCTGGGCGTCTTTGTTTGCGCAGAATTCGTCCATGCATTCATAATACACCTGGCGACAGGTTTTATAATCGCGGCCCATAATCGCGTCGCGCAGTTCGGTGTTTGTCGCCGTGCGGGCCGTCGTTGTGGTCGCCGCCGCGCGTGCGTGCGATGGAATTGCGGTGCGTGCCGGTACCGCCGTGCGGGTTGACATTGATGATGCGGACGCCCGCGTGGGCATGGCGGTTCGCGCAACCGTTGATGTGGCCGTGCGTGCGGTTGTGGCCACGGGACGCGATTGAACCGCTGCGCCCTGGGTTCCGCGCGGGGATACGGTTGTCCGTGCGGCGGAAGTCTTGTCGGTTGCCGTGCGCGCGGTGGTGGCGCGTCCCGTGACGGTATTCGATTTTACCGCAGATGTCGTACGCGAGGACGGGCCGGATGTGCGCGCGGTATCGGACGATGCGCTTTTCCCGCGGGCGGCGGTTGTGGCACCGGCCGTTACCGTGGACGATGTGCGCCGTGCGGCGCGCGCCACAGACGCGTCGTCATCAGCCATGGCGCCACGAAACGCAAGGCATCCAAGGCATGCGGCAAAAAATAGATAACGTCCTTTCATTCTTTATATATTAAGTGTAGCAAAATTATGAAAAGGCGGGCAAGGATAAAATAGGGCAATTTTTAATAAAATTCAGTGGTGCGGATAGGGGGACTTGAACCCCCAAGGATTGCTCCACAGCATCCTTAGTGCTGCGTGTCTACCAATTTCACCATATCCGCAAAACCATAAAAATTGCGTTTTTATTTTTACTCTTTTTATGGTAAAATGTCCATTGAAATTTAAAACAAGGTACAAATAAATGAATAAATTACCAAAATTTTTGATTGGCTGTTCTATTTTTGCACTGATGCCGGCGGTTGCCGGCGCGGCCGGAACGTATTACACCGGTAATTACCAGTCGCCTCAGCAGCGCTATTCTAATCAGTCCTATGCGGCCCAGCGTGGCGGAACATACACGCAAAACGGCGTGACGTACAACCGCGTGCCCCAGGGTGGATACAACAATGCATCGTATGCATCGACACGTCCGGGCACCGCGGCGCGTACAAGCAATGCGCCCCAGCAAAAGGCCCAGCCTACAACCGCGCGTAATGCATCAAGCGGCGGCAACGGATTTACGGTCGGCGGCGGCATTTCGCATGAGGCGGCAATGTGGAAGTTTGAGATGAAAGATTCCGGCAGTGTCCTGCGCTATGACGATGTGTCGTGGAATGTGCTGGATTTACACGGTGCGTATGCATTTGATGTCGGCAGTATGAAGCTGAAAGTGGATGCCGGCTTTAAGTACGGCATGCAGGCGGGCGAGTCCAGTATGACAGACGATGATATTACCAACGGTGGCTATTTCGTGACCCAGTGGGTCGAGACGGACTCGGATGGAAACATTACCAACGTCATCGGCGACCAGATGGGACATGCGCTGTCAATCGGTACCAGTGATGGCGGCAAGATGTACGGGTTTAACGTTGGGTTCGGCCTGGTTGACGCGTTTTCTTTGGGTAAAGTGAAATTCACGCCGTCGGTCGGTTATCGTTATATGAAGTATGAGCTGGAAACCAAAAAGAATTACGGCCTGGCGGTCGATACCAGCTATTGCGTTCAGGTAAAAGATTTGATTACGGGCGTTCAGAGTGATGAAATTCAGTGTGATCCGATTGTGATATTTGTTGATGATGCGGGGAACCAGTCTGTTATCTGGGGGCCGAATGAATCCGGCAAGTATCCGATTCCGTCGGGCAGCGCCAGTTATGAGACCGCGGGTACATATGCATATTATCAGCCGGGCACCAGCCATTCGTATGAGGTGGAATGGTCCGGTCCGTATATCGCGATGGATATGGAATATGACATAAATCAGAACAACATGGTCAGCGGCCGCGTAGAGTTGGGATTCCCCGGCTATACCGCCACCGGAGACCAGCCGTATCGTTTCGACTGGGCGCATCCAAAGAGTGTAGAGGATAAGGCCGGCATGTTCTCGGCCATGCACTTGGGGTTGGGGGCGAACTGGACGACGGCGCTGACGGACATGCTGTCATTGTCGCTGGGTGTAACATATGACTATTATACGGTCAGTGACGCGGATGCGACAACATATCTGAATGAAAATTATTATATGACGACGTTCAACAATTATCTGAATGGCGGCGAAATCAACGGCGTGTATTGGGGGCCGGGTTACGCCAGCGAAGAAGAACTGATTGCGAACAACCAGGTTGCGGCGAACATAGACCAACTGCGCAAGGAATGTCCGGGATGGCAGTGCAAGTCGAACGGCGAAATAGAGTCTTTCTATAAGGCGTTGGGCGTGCGTTTGGGACTGGTTGCAAAGTTCTAAAGAAGTGGCGGTTATGTTAAAACGTGCGATAATAGTATCTGTTATGTCTGTTCTGGGGTTTGGCGGCGCATATGCCGCGCCCCAGATTTTGACCGGCACCGCCGCCGTAAATGTCACCAGTGAAACGGCCGCGGCGGCAAAAAACGTTGCGTTTGACAATGCGCGCCGCCAGATTATTGTGTCGGCGCTGGCGCCGTATGCGGATGGTGCGGCGCTGGGCGCGGTGATAAAGGACGCGCCGGCGTCGTCTTTGACGAATTTGGTCGCATCGTCCAGCATTGATGGCGAACAGCAGTCCGCCACGACGTATTCCGCGAATATAACAATGACGCTGGACGGGATGGCGGTTCGCCGCTGGCTGGCGGATAATAATATCAACAGCTGGCTGCCGGATAATAATGCCGGGGACCAGGTGCTTGTTTTAATAACGCTGCGCGACCGCGTTGGCGACTGGCTGCAGCTGAATCAAATCGCGCGTGGCGAGAATATTGAATTAAACACTCGCAATATTTCCGGGAACCAGATGACAATTTCCATTCCGGAATCTGGACGCCGAATGTTTGTTGCAGTGGCGCGCAGTGCCGGCTGGCAGACCAGTGATGACGGCGTGTTGCGTTTGTGGAAATAGTCCCGGCACGGTGGACAAAAATCTTGACAACATGTGGGCTTTTATATACCGTTGGCATCGGTGGATACCGAGGGGAAAAATGAAGGCAAAATTTCTGTTATTTGCAACATTGTTTGTGATGCCGTTGACCGCGCGGGCGGACAATCCGGACGAGATTGAATTGTTTTTAAATATTCGTCGCATCGGCCTGGAAATGTCGAAAACACAGGTACGTCATGCCGCGGAGTATCAGGATTCCCCCATACAGGCGTTAAAGGCCGACAGCCAGGATTTTATCAAAGGCGTATTGGATACGGCGCTGGAATATAAACGTAATAAATTCAAATGGGACAACAGCCTGTTTATGGAATACGGCAAGACGACGCTAAAGCCGTATAACCAGCCCGAGACCACCAACGAAAACGCGGACAAGATTTTGCTGTCCAGTGATATGTCGTGGGCGTGCTGGAAATGGGGCCAGTTCAGTTTTGGACCGACCGTGCGCGGCGCGTATGAAACGGAATTTGTCGCCAGTGGCGACGCCCCGCGCCAGAATCTGGTGCGTATGAATGCCGGTATGTCGCTGTTTGACCATCCGATTATAAAAAGCCTGTATTTGACGGGCGTGTATGAATATGACTTTACGTATTCCCATGACAAGACCAGCAAGACCGCGGCCGAAGCCGGCTGGCGCCTGGAATATAAACTGCGCGAGGGGGTAAAGTTCCACACCAACGGATATTATCGTGAATATTTGTCTTATTCCGATTATGTTGCGACGGACCTGGACCGTGATTTCAGCGCGGTTGTCCGCATGGACACAAACCTGTGGGGAAATTTCACGTTGGGGCCGTATGTTCAGTATCGCCGTGCCAGGGCGCGCGGCGCCGACGAATACGGCAGCAATTTTATCATGGGCATATCGTTTAACTATATCAATCGTTTCGGTTTGATTGATGTTGTGAACGACGACAAAGAATAATAATTCCGATTCTTTAATGGCGAACCGTCGCGGCAATGCGGCCCGGCATATGGGCCAGAGCCGGGGATAGCCGCGCCGGGCCATTTTAATAGTGCGTTAAAATATGGTGGGCCCGGAAACAGCAGTACTGTTTCTTTGATTGGAGATGAGAAGCCAGCAATGCAGAAACGGGCCCAATAAAAAACACCGCAAAATAAAAGCGGTTGGAGGTTAAGAACTATATCGATGAAATAGCGGGTTTATTCAGTATATTCACCGCCCTCCAACCATGTTGAAAATGGTCAGAGATTTTAACGTGCCCCGGCACGCATCGAATTGAGGTTCTTATGCCTCACACCAACCTTTGTTAGTGCAAATGAATAATATCATATATGGGAATAGGGTGCAACAAAAAAATAAATGCAAAAACCACTCTCTAAAAAAGTGGTTGGGAGCTAAGAACTATCGTTCGATGAACATAGCGCAGTTTATTTATTATTCACTGCCTCCCAACCATAATGGTTAGAGTAATATATTTATTTCATCGAGCTAATAGGTTCTTAGGCCTAATACCGACAACACATCGGTACATAGGCAATTATACATAAGATAGTGGCAGATTTCAATATATTTTACTGGACCGCCACGCTTATCACCCACGCGAATAAATTCACGCGGGGCCCGATGCCGCTCGCGGTGACAATAGTGATGAATTGCCTAGGATTATCTACATTGTCATTGCGAGGAGGCGTCCGCGCCGACGCGGCAATCCAGAAATAAAATGGCAAAGCTCATCATTTACTGGATTGCTTCGCATTCGCTCGCAATGACAATAGGGATGAAGGCGCAATTACACTCCATTGTCACCGCGAGCGTAGCGTGGCGGTCCAGCAGGTAAAGCGGCAAAGCTCATCAATTAACTGGATTGCTTCGCATTCGCTCGCAATGACAATGAGGATAACGAGCCAAGTGCG
>CAMWON010000006.1 GCA_947175875.1 uncultured Alphaproteobacteria bacterium
ACTGTCATTGCGAGGGAGTGAAGCGACCGCGGCAATCCATATGTGAAGCGGTGGCGTTCATCATTTACTGGATTGCTTCGCATTCGCTCGCAATGACAATAGGGATAATCCTGGGCAATTCATCAGAAAATGATGGCGGTCCAGTGAAAAAGCGTTTTTATCGCATCCAAAATTCACTGAATGTGGACAGGTCTTGCCAATCGGGATTTATAGATTCTATCAGTGAGATTTTCTTTTTACGGGAACCGGATTTCAGTTTTTTCTCGCGCTCGATTGCATCATTTACATATTCCCACTCTTCGTAATAGCCCAGCTTGTCGCAATTATATTTTGCGGTAAAAGAATCCGGAAATATTTTATTTTTATGTTCTTGGACGCGTCGGACGATATCATTGGTGACGCCAACGTACAATGTTCCGTTTCGTTTGTTGAACATAATATAGACATAATATGTAAATTTAGACATTTTAATTGCCGGGATTATAAAAACACCCGGCGGTCCGGGTGGGAATTTATGATTCTTCTTCGATTTCTTCGTCTTCGTCGCCGTCGGCTGCGTTTAAATCAATTTCTTTTGGTATGCCCAAAATATCCTCGATTTTATCCGACGCTTCGTCCAAATCTATCTTATGCAGGACTGCGAATTCCTGGGCCATGCGTTCCAGTGCGCGCAAATACAGCTGGCGCGCGGAAAAGGTCATGGTGTCGGCCGCACTGCGACGCTGCAGGTCGCGTACAACCTCGGCCAGTTTCATTGGGTCGCCCGAATTGATATTTTCTTCGTACTGGGCGGCGCGGCGTGCCCAAATCATGCGCTTGGCCCCGGCCTTGCCCTTGGCGGAGGCGATTGCCTCATCCATCTTTTTGGCCGTGGTTAACGGCCGCAGGCCCGATATTTCCGCACGTTCCACCGGTACGCGCAATGTCATATGATTGCGTTCAAAATCAATGACCAGCATCTTTATCTTCTGGTCGCCAATCGTTTGTTCCTCTACCCGCAGCAGTTTGCCCACGCCTTGGGTCGGATATACTACATATTGTCCGGTTTTAAAGTCTAATTTCTTGCTTGCCATGTGGCCGTACCCTTTTACGTTGCCATTCTCTCTGACATAGTGTTTATTATATCACAAAATCCGCAAAAAACAAATCCGTGCATAAAAAAATTAAGAAAGCGCCCGTTCGGGCGCCGATTTTTATGGCAGACGTCTGCGAATCGCCCCGGTTCGACGTACAGATGATGCGCGCGTGCCGACATCGGTGCCACTGCTGGTGGCGCAATGCCATTCGCCGTTCATCAGCACGGCCGTTTGACCGTTCGGACAGCTGGGCTTTTCCAGGCGCCATGCAAAACAGCTGCCCTTTTGATAGGACTGATACGTGGCGTTGTCGCCGCCGCCGCGCGTATATGCGCCGTATTCCGGATTCCATATGCCGGCCGGTTCCCCGCCGCACCATTTGCGGTCGCCAAAGCATTCAACGCAGTTTCCGTTTGCGTCGCACAATTCCGCCGGCGCCGATGTGGATTTATATCCACTGGCCGCCTTGGTGCCGGTGCCCATGCTTTTGCCGTTTTCCAAATCCATACACCACAGCTTTTGACATTCGGCCGCGTTCATGCCGTCTATTTTATTATGAGATGTCAAAATATATCCCGGCCCACATGATGTGAACGCCGCGTTCGCACCGCCCGCCGCCAAGACAAATGTTGAAATTGCGAAAATTATTTTTTTCATGTTCGGTATCCGTGTTAGATACATTTTACACTTTTTGGGACCTAATCGCAAACATAAATTACTGGCCCAGGCCCGCCGGTGTAAATCGACCGATGTTATTAAACAGCTCCTGCAGGGCGTTTAACTCAATCGCGGCCGGAATTTCCGTTTCGCCGTCGGCGATTTTTACGTCCGGCAAATCGGCGTCGCGCAGAACCTGTATCTTTTTTACATTCGCGCCCGACACCGTCGCCAGCAGTACTGTGCGGTTGTCAAATGTATGGGGCAGGGGGCCGCGATAATTTTCGTCTGCGCCGTAATAAATCCAGATTTCGTCGCCGTATTGGGTCTTTACCTGAGGCATGCCGATTTTATCGGTCAAATCGCGCGTGGTTTTTATCGTCGCAACCTGGGCGTCCAGGTCGGACGGAAATACGTATCCGCGATGCTTGGTCTGAAAAGTGCAGGCGGCCAGTACGGTTACAAATGATATAAATAAAATTTTTCTCATGCCGATAATTTACAACAAAACGCGCGTGCGGTGCAACCAAAAAAGATTCCGATTCGCGACTACATCACGAAATCTTCGCCCAGGTACACTTTTTTTACCATCTCGTCTTTGACGATTTCGGCGGTTGTTCCGTGTTTCAATATTTTCCCGTCGTGCAGAACATAGCTGCGGTCCGTAATCCCCAGTGTTTCGCGCACGTTGTGGTCGGTTATGATAACGCCCAGGCCGCGGTTCTTCAGCTGGGACACCAGGCTGCGGATTTCGTTGACCGCAATGGGGTCAATCCCAGCGAACGGTTCGTCCAATAAAATAAATTTCGGGTCGTTCGCCAATGCGCGCGCAATTTCCACGCGGCGGCGTTCGCCACCCGACAGGGCGGTTGCTGGACTGCGCCGCAGGGACGATATGGAAAATTCTTCCAGCAATGCGTCCAGTTTCATCTGGCGCTTTTTACGGCTGGGCTCTACCACCTCTAATATCGCCATGATGTTCTGTTCAACCGACAGGCCGCGGAACACGCTGTTTTCCTGGGGCAGATAGCCGATGTGCAGGCGCGCGCGCTGATAAAACGGCAGGTGGGTTATATCCTGGGAATTTAAAAATATCTGGCCGCCGGTTGCGCCAATCTGGCCGGTTATGCAATAAAACGCCGTGGTCTTGCCCGCGCCGTTCGGCCCCAGCAGGCCAACCGATTCGCCCTGGCGCGCCTCAAGCGATATGTCGCGGATAACCATGCGCTTGCCGTATGATTTTGACAGGTGTTCAACGCGTAGTACGGATTGCTTCATAATTTTATCACCAATTCTTTTGTTAATATTCTGTCGCCGTTGCTGGAGTCAATGCGGACGTCGCCGATTAAGCGTATGTTACGCAGGGCGCGGTTGTACTGGGCCGTGCGCGCCGTTATGTTTTGGGTTATTGTTTCGCCGCCGGATTTGCGTGTAATTATGCCGGATACTATGTCCATGTATATAATGTCGGGCGTCTTGTATTCCTGGCGGGCGGTGGCCGCACGCAGGCGGAACGGTGCACCGTTTTTGTCGGTGCCGGCAAAAGACGCGCCCGACATCTTGAACTGATTGCTAATAACGTCCGTCATGTTTATCGCGGATATTGGTGTCCACAACAGCTGCTGGGTGAACAGTGCGCCCGCCACCAGCGCCGCGACCATAATCAGGCCCCAGCCGGTAAAGAAAAACTGCCACAGGCGCGTCCAGCGCCGATGCTTTTTAAATATGATAAAGTTGCGTTTGTCTTTCTGCACAGCCACAGTTTAGACCGCCTGCGCGCAAAAAGCAATTTTTATATTTGTGCGGGCGCCTTTTTGTGTTATAATTCAAAACAAGAAAGAGAGAATGAAAAGAGTTTTTCTGATTTTTTCCGCGTTTGCTGTGGCGTGCCCGGGCTTGGCGCAGGGTGCCATGGCGATTAAAAAGGCGGCGCCTGTCGCGGCCAAGACCACGTCTGCGGTGGAAAGCACGGGCAGTCTGGTGCCGTCGGTGCTGGGGCTGGTCAGTGCGGTGAAAAGTCTGGATGCCAAGACAAAAGAACTAACCGCGGAATGCGTACCGAGCGCGGCTGAAATCTCGTTTGTGAACAATACCGTCAAAGAATGGGCGAAAACCGGCGCATCAACTGCGGACGAGGCGGAAAAGGCCCTGGGCATGAAACGGTGCAAGGGAAAAGCCTCGGGCGGATATGCGCAATCGGTTGAAATAAACGCCGGCGAGGATGATGAGTTCGTATGTACCGACTGGTTCGGCGGCTCTGGCAATACCGGCATGGTGTGGGAGAATTTCCCCATGGCAGCCAAGGCGACTTATTGTGCGGACGGCTCGTTCGAGTGCGGCAATTCGCAAAAGAAAACGGTATCAAATATCTATAATGTATTTAATTTAATTGACTTTGGAACAGAGGATTACACCCCCAACGAGGCCAAGATGGCAAGCCAGCTGCTGGCGAAGATTGAAAAGTGCTCGGACGCGAAACTTAGTGCGGCCAAGCGCGCCATGTGGGGCGAATTTTTGGTCAACACAATCAGCGGCGTCGGCCAGTCGACCAATACCGGTGCGATTATGCAGTCGGTCGGAAACATTTCGCAGAGCGGATTGGGCGGCGGCATATCGTCCTTGTCCGGATTGGCGACACAGCTGATGGATAAATAAAAAATCCGCCGCATGGCGGATTTCTTTCATTATTTTTTGTAATAGCTTTTTTCGGAGCATGAAAATGTTCCGGTTTCGTCTTTTATTTCGGTGTCGGCCGGCATATAGCATTCGGTGATATCCTGGGCGCCGGGGGCGTCGGTTGTGCCATATATTCCGCCGGACGCAGGGCATCGTGTGCAAGTCGGAATTGTGGAGGCGTATATATCCACCTTGCCGTAATATCCTTTGGGACACACGTTATAATGTAGTGTTTCACAGCCGCAATCAAGAAATCCAAGACTGCTTTCCGGACAAGTTGTTACCAATAGCTGTTCGGTCACCGCTACATATCCGCTTTGTTCAGAATAGGTTTTTGTATTCGGGCAATTATTACATACGTTCGCGCAATCGCTAAGCTCCGCGCTGTATCCGTTCGGGCATGTGATGTTGGTGCATTTCTTGGTGCCCAGTGCGTATGCCGCGTCGATATGTGTGGATAGTATTATAATTCCGCCGACCAGAATGTATTTTTTCATGATTTCCCCTTTTGGTTTTGTGGGCATGAATAAAACCGCCAAAATCTGGCGGTCGGGGACTAGAAAAATCATAATACTGAATGACCTTGCCGGCCTTTACGCGTGTGCGCTGTGGTATAGCCGACAAATCCCCGGCCGGTTTGGTATGGTCGGGATTAGCGAACGTGACGACACGTCCGCATTTGCGGATTTCAATGCGCGGTTACGCATCGCAGTATTACGGGATTTTCTAGGTCCCCGAACCAACATGCCTATTGATTCAATCAAAAGTATAGTTCATAGTCGAATTAAACGCAATATTTTTAACGCGGACCTGTAATGTTATGTGTTTTTTCTGCTTTACTCATTGCGTTAAAAATCGTATAATAAAAGCAATAATATACAAAGGAAACGGGGATGAAAAACAAATCTGTTGTATCAACGTGGATTATCGCGCGTATGGTGGCGCTGGCGTCAGTTGCAATGCTGGGGGCGTGCGCGGGTATGCGTGGCGGTGATGACGGCCAGTATGTACAGGCGGCGACACCAACCGTTGATTATGTTGAATCTTTGGATGTTTATTCCGCCCCGCACAAGGATTCTTTTTTAAACCAGTTGGCGATGAATTATCGCTCTTATGCGATTTATAATGCGCGTACCAGCGGATATACAGATATGGGCGAACTGTTCGCGCAAAAGGCGGTTGCCGCATTTTCCGGTGAATTGCCGTTCCCGGAAACTCTGTCAAACTGGCCGGTTGAAGATGAACAGACCGCGTTTGAGTTAAGTTCGGCCTATAACGATTTGATGAATGAATTGAAAAACGACGCCAGCGAGAATAACCCGGAACTGGCGGCGGAGGCTCAGGCAAAATTTGATTGCTGGCTGTCGGCGGCGGCATCCGGCCAGAAATCCACAGCGCGTGAATGTCGCACGCGTTTCAACAAGACTATGACCGCGTTGCGTGAATGCCGCGGCGGCAAGATTGTAAATCGCCAGCCGGCGACAAAGACTGTGACGGCGACCGAAACGGTTGCGGTTGAAACGACAACGCGTCGCGCGGACGCACAGACTTATTACCCGGAAACACGCAATATGGGCGCGATGCGTGGCGCGGGGCGCACACGCGAGGGCGTCATTATCGTAAACAATGTGAACGTGCCGGAACATTTAATCAATCCGGTGCCGGTTCAGCCGATGGTCTTTAACCAGAATATTTACGGCGGCGACAAGTCGATGAGCAACAGCCTAAACAACAACGGCAATGATAGCAGTACGAATGAATATTCTCGCACGATTGGGGGCGGTGAAGCAACAATGGGGGCGACGGGTTCTACGGTGGCTGGTTCTGGTGCGACTGCGGTGACCGGTTCTGCGGTGGCTGGCGCGACTGCGGGTGGGGCATACATTGTTGAAGAACAGACAACGACGACAACCAGCCGAGGAAGTGTTCCGACCCAAGAGATACCGATGGTTGGGGACGAGTTGGTCAGCCGGGATGAATTTATCAACATGATGATGGCGATGCGTGCGGAACTGCAGGCGATAAACGCCCGATTGGATAAGATTCAGGCCGCCCAGAACGACAAAACCATGATAAAGGTTCAGCAGATTCCGCTGGAACCGTCCCAGCATATAATGGAAGAGGTCTTTGAAATTCATTTCGATTTCAACAAGGCGACCATAAAGCCGGAGTATCAGGAATTGATTCAAAAGCTGGCCGGCGCGACACAGGCGAACAAGAATATCAAGGTTTCCGTCGTCGGTCATACGGATACGTCGGGGTCCAAGGATTACAATTATTCCCTGGGCGGTCGCCGTGCAGAGGCGGTTCAGAACATGCTGATTAAATACGGTATCCCGGCCAGCCAGATTGTTGCGGTGTCCGCAGGCGAAGAAGATTTGGCCGTGCCGACACCGGATGGCACGCCGAATGCGCAAAATCGCCGTGTTCGCGTGGTAAAAGAGGTTTATTCCGAAGATAAACGGCAGTCGGCCGCCCCCGTCGCCATCGAGGTGACCGAGGTTTCCGCCGCCGAATGCGGAATGTACGGTTGCGACCAGTAATTTGTATCGCCGGCATGGTTAAAAATTAACGGCTTGCGTACAATAATACTTGACAAAAAATATTTGTTGGTATAATCTGGGCGTGTCAGAGAGATGTTTTTTGAAAGAGGCATTGAAGATGACTGATAAGGTAAATGTATTTAACAAAGCTGGCGCCGCGATGCAAAGTGCGGCCGGTTATCGTCGGGGAATGGCCCGTGTATATGACCTGGCCAAGGCTTTTAAACCGTATGGTATAACGTTTGACGGTATGGACGGATTTCCGGGTCAGAACGAAAAATAAACATCTTGTTCAATTTTTCTGCATGGGGCGTTTCGCCCCATGTGTTTTATTTGTAGTAATAACTTTTTCCCGAACATGTAAACGTGCCGGTGGAATCGCTCATGCTTGTTCCCACCGGCAGATAGCATTTTGTTATCACGTCACTGCCTGCGGCGTCGGTGGTGCCATATACTCCGCCTGATGACGGACAGCGTGTGCAACCACTGGTGCCGTTTGTTGAACTGCCGAACCAGCCTTTTGCACAGCGGTATTCCGTTTGTGTGCTTTTTGTTCCGTCGCAGTTGCATGTGGTAACGCTGCGCTTTTCGTATCCGGTGTTGTGGGCGCCCCATGCACCGGTACTGCCGCTGCAACTTTTGCATTTTTGATATACGCCGTTTATGCATCCGTAGCCGATGCTTTCATAATTCCCCGCGTCCGTGCATTCGCAGTCAACCGTGATTGACGGCGTGCCCGTTTCGTCTGTGTTATAGCAATCGCATGTTGGGCCGTTGGTGCAGTGACCATATACTTTTCCGTTTGTATAAGTCCCGTCTGCCGGACATGTGCCGCCATTCGGATTACATGTGCCAAAGCCCGGAATGGTTAATGCCGTGGCGTTGTACGGCATGATGACGAATGTCAGCGCCATACAGGTTAAGTATTTTTTCATGATTTTTATCCCTTGTTTTTGTTAAACAAAAACCACCAATATTTTGGTGGCCGGGAAGTTCAAAAATCATAAATCAAAATGACCCCGCGGCTTTTGGCGTGGCCTTATAACCGCGGCTTCCCGGCCAACGGGCCGGGATAAAACATGACATGCCACAAACGCATGTATGCGTGCGGTGCATGTTTTGTGTCGGATATCAGTGCGATTTGCTCACACCGTTGATTTATGGGATTTTGAAGTCCCGAATCCACATCCCTGCGGATTCAAGGCCAGTATAGTATTGAGTCGCTTTAAAAACAAGGATAAAAAGGTGGCGGGGCTTTACTTTACCACCATGAAACGTACCTCGGTTGCGGCGCCCATTTCATCAACCGCGCGCAGTACGTGCGCGCCGATTGCAATATCGCGGGCGAATGTTTCGCCGGGCATGCTGGTCCCGATGACGTCGCCGTCCAGGAACCAGAATATTTTTGCGTCCGCCATGTCTGTGACGGCGCGGATTGATATCCGGGCGGTGTCGCGTGTGCTTAATACGACCGTGCGCGTGCCGTCGGCGGGGGACGTTATAACCGGGGCGGTGCGCGCGGCGGATACGGTATCCAAATCGCATCCCGGCATATACGGTGGCGGTGTTCGGCGGGTGACGCCGGCACGGCGGAACATATCCAGATACTCGGCATCCCAAAATTCATATACCGACATGTGAGTTGTTTCCGGATTGGCCGTGCATGCGCGCAGGCCCGTTTTGTTGTCAATCGGCACCGCGCGATATACCGACGACATTTCAATCGGGGACTTGCCGGGGATAAAATATGCCGCGCGCGGATGCGGGCAATGTGTGCCGGCAATTCCACCGACACTGTCGCACATG
This sequence comes from uncultured Alphaproteobacteria bacterium, assembly GCA_947175875.1. Classification (GTDB taxonomy): domain Bacteria; phylum Pseudomonadota; class Alphaproteobacteria; order Rs-D84; family Rs-D84; genus Enterousia. The sequence goes on from CAMWON010000006.1 coordinate 8,759, forward strand.
TCTATGCGCGATATGTTTAAGTCATCGCGCATAAAGTTATTGTCGCGCAGCGCCTCGCCGCGTCGTGCGTAATAATCGCGGACCGCGTCCGCAACAGCGAAATATATCGGGGCGGCTGTCTTGGCGCCGGAAAACGCGTTGTTCGGTCGGCCGTCAAAATTGCCAATCCATACGATTAAAACAAAGTCGCCGAATATTCCAGCCGTCCACGCGTCGCGGAATGATGACGACGTTCCCGTTTTCCAATAATGGCGCAGTGGTGCCGTCTGTTTTTTTGCAAACGGTATGTTTTGTTGAGGTGTTTTTTGCTGGCTTAGCATGTCCAGGGTTAAAAAATATGCCTCAGGCGACAACAGGCGGGCCAGTTCCGTGTCGGCGTCACTTATGTTTGTGCGGATTTCACGGCGCGTGCCTAAATTCGCCATTGTTGCGTATATGTCGGCCAGTTCCCACATTGATACCTCGGCACCGCCCAAGGCGACGGATATTCCGTAATATTCCGGCGACTTTAAATACGACACGCCGGCCCGCGACAGCAGGGTGTGAAAATCGCGAATGCCGATTTGCCGGACCAGGTTAATTGCCGGAATGTTCCGCGAATGCGTTAATGCGCTGTGCGCCAGTATGGGACCGAAAAATTCATTGTCCGCGTTTTCGGGGGCGTATACGCCAAAGTTGACGCGCGCGTCTTTTAGCAGCGTCATCGAATGTATTAAACCGCGGTCCGCGGCGGCGGCATAAATCAGCGGCTTTAATGTCGATCCGGGACTGCGCCGTGCGCGAACGCCGTCGTTCTCGCCGAAAATGTCTTTGTCGAAATAATCCGCCGAGCCGACGTACGCCAATGTTTCCATTGTCTTGTAATTTATCAACACGGCGGCGCCGTTTGATACGCCGACGGATTTGCGTCGCGATATCTGTGTCCGTAATGCGCGCGTGACCGCATCCTGCAGGCCCATGTCCAGCGTTGTCCGGATTTCCGTTTCGGCCGGGCCGATATTGTGCCGGTATTTTCCGCGGTTCGACATTTCGCGTTCCACAAAATGCGGCGCCAGAAAGGGCAGGTCGCGCACCCCGTGCGCTGACAGCGGCATGCCGGCCATCGCCTGCAGCGCCGGGTCATCGCCATGCGCCGCGGTCCATCGCCGGACCAAATCGCCCCGCATGTGCATTATGTTTTCCAGACCGTTTTTTGTGGATATGTTGCGCTTGGTCGGATTTTGCGGAATCGTCGCCAAAGTGATTGACTCTATTGTCGTTAAATTTTCCGCGCGCTTTTGGAAAAATATCAAGGATGCGGCGCCGACGCCTTCTATGTTTCCACCGTATGGCGCCAAGTTCAGGTATGCCTCTAATATTTCGCGTTTTGAATGAAAGGCGTCCAGGTAAATTGCCGCGGCAATCTGTTTCAGTTTTCCTGCGGGGCGCTTGGTGTTCAAATTATATCTCAGGCGTGCAACCTGCATTGTTATGGTGGATGCGCCGGCGGGATGGGGGGCGCCTTTGAAATATCCTGCGGCGGCCTTGGCCAATGACACGGGATTAACACCTGGGTGCAGGTAAAAGTATTTGTCCTCGTACAATATTATTGCGCGTGCGGCATCGGGGGCGATTTGGTTCAGCGGGGTATATAGTCTGTATTTGTCATCCGCGCTGAGCGTTAATCGCATTAATCGGCCGTTGCGGTCAAAATATGCGTTTGAAAAATAGGTTTGGGACAATATCGGCGGAATCAGCGTCCAGCGCACAATCAAATACACGGCGGCAATTAAGAATGCCGCCGTCCAGAATTTATGGCGCCGGATGAAATCAATCGTTCGATTCATTTGTGACCGTGAATGTTCCGTCGTGTCCTGTCGCTGTTAGGCCCGGGTTGTACATGGCGGCCGCGTGTATCGGCGCGATGGTGAATGTTCCCGCGGCGCCCGCCTGGGCGGTATAGGAATATGTTGATTCTTCGCGTGTGACGTCCGTGTATATTACAACGCGGTCTTCGCGAACCTCTGCGAAATTATAGTCGCCGGAAATCGTTTCGCTGTCCGCGATAAAGCCGCCCGGCAGAATATCAACGATAACCGCGCCCGGTACGTTTTTCACATCGCCGCGCGCGCGAACGGATATTTTAACCTGTACCCGGTCGCCCAGCCCGGCATTGGTTATCTTGTTGCCGTCCATGTCGTAATATTCGCGGACAATATCCATGCCGCGTGCCTGGGCGGATACGGATTTCGGGTATCCCTGGCGCACTGTTGTCCAGTATAAATTCATACTGGAACCGCAATCCGGACATGATATGTCAATCTTGGTCGCATCCGCGGGCAGGGCGGCGACAAACGGGCCGGATTTCCCGTCGGATGACAGCGGCGCGCCGTCAACGGTGACGGTGACCGCGTCGGATACCTTGTTTGTGGCACCCATGCCGGCGGCGTTGCCCAGTATAAGCGCGGCGGCGGTGAACGATGAATATTCGCCGGCGTTTATATATTTTATTTGTGCGCGCGACGGTGTGGCGGCGCCGTATCCCAAATACTTGGTCGCCAGGTATTGACGCCAGCCGTTGTTTGCGACCGTGTTATCAAATTCCGACGTATATTTTATCGCGTCTTCGGTCTTGTATTTTGACGCCAGGGCCGCCGCGCGTTCGTCCTGGTGCATGATGGCGTATGCCGCCGCAATATACTGGCCGGACAATTTGGATTCCCAATCCTTGTGATTGGCGTTGGCCCATTCTTCGAATTGGCCGATATATGCGGTTGTGACATATTCGTTTGCGGTGACTACGTATATCGCGAATGCATGTGCGTCCGCGTCCGGTATGCTGTTTATGGTTGTTCCCGCATACGTGCGCAGATAGTCCAGCGCACGTGCTGTCATTTCGCGCGGAACATCAAATCCGCGGTCGCGCGCCAGATTTAAAAACTGGACCACGTATGCGGTAACGTATGCTGTGCGGGTGTTGTTTTCATTGTCGCGTCCGGTATTTCCGCCGGCCCACATTGCGAACGAGCCGTCGTCGTTTTGGCGGTTTTTAAGCGTCGCGATTGTATCGGCAACTTTTTTTGCCGCCGTGTCGTATGTTATGCCCAGAATATCGCTGGCCCCGATTGCGACGTACGGAATTGCGCGCGACGTCATCTGTTCAGTGCAGTTCCATTCATATTTGTTCAAATATTCGACCAACGGGCGTACCAGAGCGTCGGCGCCATATGATATGTATAACATGTGCGACGCGCTGTCGGCGTACATGTCCGTGTTTTTCGTGCGAATGGTCGTCTTTTTCTCGTTTAGGGTTCCCATCTGAATGTCGGTTGTGAACGGTGTTGTCGGGCGTACGGACATATTTGCGATGCCGTTTGCGCCGAACGCACCGTTTGTCGTGGTCACGGAAATGTCGGCCGGGCCCAGTACGCTGTCGGCGCGCGATGTGATTTTCCACATGCGTTCGGTTGCGTTCGGAACGTTTAATTTTGCAGATGCGTCCGTTTCCAGCGCTATGCCGCCCGATGATTTTGCAGTGACGGCAAATTCGGTTTTATCGTCGTCCTCGGTATAGTTGGAAATGACGGCGGCACTGTCGAATACGTCGCCCGGTGCCACGTATGCCGGGGCGTTCATTGTGACGATAACCGGACGGCGCACCGTGACGGATGCATCCGCACTGCCGATGCCGTCGTCGCCCGCGGCCACGGTGAACACGCGCAGTGTGCCGTTGAAAGATCCGGGGATGTTAAACGATACGTCGCCCGCAACGCCCTTGCGTGCGTTGATTATCCCGGAATAAAATGCGACCGGCGCGTCCGTGCGGCGTGCAAACGGGTTTGCCGCCAGTGCCGCACCGCCGTCCATGTCGTTATAGTCGCCGCCGCCTGTTTTTGCAAATTCGCGCAATATCTTGTATTCCGGCAATATCAGCGACAGGATTTGATAGGTTTCAACCTGAAGCGCGGCCTTTTTAAAGAAGTGTGCGACGGGGCGCGGCATTTGATAGCGCGCAACCTGCAGAATTCCTTCGTCAACGGCGAAAATCATAATGCGTGCGTCGCGGTTGGTTTCATATTTTACGACAAGTGAATCACCGGTTAATTTTTCCGGCACGGACAGTCTTACATTAATTGTGCGACGGGCCGCGTCGGCGGTAAACGGTGCCACGGCATACGTATATGGCGTGGTGAATATATCGCGGCTGGCGATGTCGCGGACAAATGATACGTTGACGTATCCGGTGCCCTCGAATCCGGTGGGAACGGTTATATGCTGTACCGAATTTGTGGTGTTGGTGCGGAACCACTTGTATGCATAAACCTTGTCGCGTTCAATCGTAATTAAACCGTATCCCGCGTATGGGGCAGTGACGCTGATGGCGATTTCGTCGCCGGGTGTGTATGACGACGCATTCAGTTTTACCTGCAATTCGGCCTGGGTGTCGGATTCCAGGGCGGTATTTTCGTCACCTGCGACAAAATATTCTATGTTGGCCAGAATTTCCCCAGCCGCATTTATGATTTGCAGGCGGTAATTGCCGGGCGCGGTTGTGTTCAGATTTACCGGCATGCCCCGGTCGGTTATGGTTATGTTTTCTTCTGAAACCACATTGTCGCGGGTTACGGTCTGGTATTTGTAATATCCGGCGCCGTCTTTTATCAGGCTGGTTAAATTTTCGCGTTTTATCAGGCGCATTTTGACATCGGATGCCGTTGTGCGCGCCGCCGTATGGTCCACCGCGACCAGGTTAACTGTGCGCGCCGCATCGCGGTTTATATACGCCAAATCGGAATTTGCGCGCCAGCCAATCAAATATTTGGCGTTTGAAACGCGTCCGCGCAGGGCGGTTTGGACGCTGCGGCCGGTGCCCGCCTCAAAACCGCGCACGACCATCGTCATTGAATATGTCGTGTTGTCCGTGATGTTGTCGGCCAGGCCCAAGTCCATGACGGCGTTTCCGGCGGCGTCGGTGCGCACGTCATCGATTTCGCGTGTTATGGTCTTTGCTGCGCCGCCCGCTGCCAGGCCCGCGCCGGAAATAAAGTTATCTGTGAACTTATATCCGGGAAATTCTTTGAATTCGAACGCCGCCGGGGTCAGGATAACCCGTGCGGATATGCGACGGTCGGGCGCCGGGGCGGCGAACATGTTGTGCAGCGACACCGATGCGCTTAACTTTTCCGGTGCCATCCATCCCGCGTCATCCGCGCCCGGCACGTTCAGCGTGATTTTCATTGTGTCGGGTGTGAATTCTTCGACACGAAACGAGGAATAGCCCAGGATATCCTGTGTCTTGTTTTTCGCATTCAATGAATATAACTGGAAATTATATTCGCCGACCGGTGCGTTTTCGGGGACGCTGTATTTTATGTCGAACATTCCGTCTGCGGTCAAAGAGAATGTTTTTTCAAACGCTATGCGTCCGCGCGCGTCGCGCATTTCCAGCTTTACCGGAATGCCCGGAATCGGCTTAAAGCTTTTATTTTTTACAATCCCGCCGATTATGATGGCTTCGCCCGGGCGATATATGCCGCGGTCGGTAAACAGAAACGCGTTAAGTGCGGTCGTGGCCGATGCGTATGTGCCGTCTATGTCAAATTTAGAGTATTCGACGCGGCGGTCGTATGCGTTGTCATACGGTATGAACGATACGTCATTGCCGTTGCGTGCGACAATCGCGACGGGGGCTTTTTCATTTCTGTATTCATTCCACGGCAGGCTGGGGATATCAGCTCGGCCGTTATCGTCCGTGCGGCCGGCCCAAACCGAATTGCCGTTGCGTCCCAGGACATAAACCTCGGTGTCGGCGGCGGGCGCGCCCGTTGTCAGGGTTGACAGGAATATCGTTGACGACCGGTCCAGATTAACCTTGCGCACGATTCCCAGGTCCGTTACCAATATCAGGCGACGGTCGCTGTAGTCGGCCTGGGACTGGGTTGTACCCGTCTGAACAACGAATATGCCCGTTTTGTCATTGTGGGTGCGGTCCAGGTAATCGCCCAAATCGACGGATGCGTAATTTACGGCCTTCATGGATGTGTTTGCAAATCCGATGCGCTTTTTGAAAACGACGGACATGTCGTATGTGTCAAAAGACCAAGATTTGAATTCCAATGCGCCGAATATGTTATAAGTCTGTGAAATCAGATGATTTATTTCCGTGGATTTTATTTTGTAAAGGTTGACGTATGCCGTATCCGCGCCGCCGCGTGCGGTTATAGTCAGCTTTCTGTCGCCGCCCAGTGCCAGCAGGGCGCCGCTGCCGGCGATTTTGACACTGCGCGTGGGATAGGGTACACGCATGACGCGCGCCGCGCCGTTTTTCAAATTAAAACCGGCTGCCGACGGAATTCCGGCACGGACCACCGCGTATATGTATCTGGTGTCTTTTTCTGACACGTCGTACGACATGGCGTACTGGTAAACGCCGGCCGGGTTTTCAAAGTCCACCGGGACGGCATTGAGTTTTGTTGCTTTTTTTATAACCGCGTCCGTAATTTCATCGTCCGCCCATCTGTGCGGGGTGTCTTGGTCGGCATCGTTGTCGCTGTGCGCCGGCAACAGGTACAGGTCTATATAATCCGTCCATTTTACGTTGTGTGCGGCGGCAGCCGTCATGTTTACCAGTAATAATTGCCGCGGCATGCCGTCCGTGTCGTCCGCGACGGTTGTATCCATGCCCGATATTTTGAAAATGTTGTCGGCGGCCTCAATCGTTGTGTTTGCCGTTATTTTTTTGCTGTGCGTGTCGTCGCCGGATGCCGGTATGCGATTTATTTTTATACGTAGTGCTTGCGGCCGGTCGGTGACCTGTATCGGTGAAGTGGTGATGACGGCGGTTCTGTGAAAGCGGTCAAATTTTACTTCAAAGTCTATCTGGTCGCCGTCAAGACGCACGATTGTGCGGTCCGCAAATTTCTTGGTTTCAATTGAATAATTAAAGGAGACAACGGCAACGCCGATTACGGATTTTTTTTCGGGCGCCGGATATGTATTGAAAGAATCAACGGTCGCTGTCAGTGGTTCTGTTTTAAATGTTGCCTTGGTTGTGCCGATGCGGGCGTCCGGGTTTAATACGGCCTTGTCCACTTTTACGGAAAATTTTGTGTCCGCGGGCCAGTTGTGCGCCGGCCGAAACACCAAGGCGTCCGGGCCGCGTCGCGACCATGTGCCGGCGATTGCGGGGCTGATTTTTATTTTTTTGCCGATATCCGCGTCGTCTGCGCCCATGCGCAGGGCTGGGACATAATCGCCGGAAATCTGTTCGTACAGTATTACCAGTTCGCCCGGCGTGCCCAGCTCGCGGTTATTATTAACCTCTGGCAGGGCGTTCGGACCGACAAAATCCGCGTTTATATTATTGTCAAATGCGGTTGGTGCGGGTGCTGTGACAGATACCTGAAAACGGGGGGCGTTTTTTGAATTTGAAAACATGAACCATGCCATGATGGCGCCGGTGATAATAAACAGTGTTCCAAACAGTGTGATTAGCTTTGTTCGCATATTGCTGCGAGAGGCCGTTTTTTGGGATTGTTTTCTTGAATTTCTCATGTTTTCACCCTTCCGTTTGCAAAATATTTTAAATCGCAAATCCCGGAAATACAAGTTTTTTATTGTTTTTTATGCAGTTTTCATAAGATTCCTAATTATTTAGTTAAAACAGTATGTTATAAAGTAATTGTGCGTCGTGTCGGAGGGGTTAGTTTTTATGCCACACACAAAAGGAATAGTATCATGATATATGGGTATATAAGAGTATCTACGGACCACCAAACCACGGAAAACCAGAGGTTTGAAATCGAGCGTTTTTGTGAAGCGAACGGATTGAAAATAGATAGCTGGATAGAAGAAACAATTTCCGCAACCAAGGATTTGAATAAGCGCAAATTGGGGCGCTTGATAAAAAAAGTAAAAAAAGACGATTTGATAATAGCGTCCGAATTATCACGATTGGGGCGAAACTTGCTGCAGATTATGAGCATTTTGCATCATTGCATGGATGTTGGTGCACGTGTGTGGACCATAAAGGATAATTATCGTCTGGGCTCGGATATTACCAGCAAGGTTTTGGCCTTTGCATTCGGTTTGTCTGCCGAAATCGAGCGTAATCTTATCTCGCAGCGTACAAAAGAGGCTCTGGCGCGTTTAAAATCCGAAGGAAAGCGTGTCGGGCGCCCCCGCGGCAGTTCCAATGCGTGCAAGCTGGAGGGGCGCGAGAAATATATTTCCAGAAAGCTTAGCTCTGGCAGCAGCAAGTATGAAATTGCGCGTCGCCTGCGAGTGCATCGGGATACGCTGACCAAGTTTATTGAGGTCAACGGAATTTGTCCCGCCGCGTCCGGGGCTTAGAATGCCAGCTTGTGTTTTGCCAGGATAAAGAATTCATCGGTTCCAATCGGATTATCGACAAAAGCGGCCGTGACAAATTTATATGACAGCGAATATTCAACCGCCGTACGGCCGGTCAGAGATGTTTTTGCATCTTGAAACAGCAGGCCTCCATTGGCACTGCGGCCAACAGGCAAGCGCATGTCCATATCACCCGCCAGAATTATGTCGGGTATAGCCAGGCCTATGGTCCAGTCGCCATGTTGAACTTTTGTTGCAATTGATGCGGTGTATATGCCGGAAAACTTGGTAATCATGGAATCCGTCCGGCCGCGTGGGCGCGCCGCGCCTATTTCCGGCCGGAATGATATTTTTGCTTTGCCGATATCAAATTCACTGTTTATGGCGATAAAGCTTATTATGTTGCGTTCATCCGTGCCAAGTAAGCCTTCGGCTGCCAGGAAATCACTGCGGCGAAATCCGAATTCTATGATTCCGGCATGTGCGCTGGTAATTCCGGGGCGCAGGTGCTCATAGCCGCGGCCGTGGTTTTTAATTTTTACGTGGTCGGACAATGTGGTTTCAAATGCACGCCCATAGTCGTCAATAAAAGCCAGCTTTAAATCCGAATTCTTTAGTTTGCGACCAATTGCGCCGGATACGCGTGTCGTATTCAATGGGGCTGTGCCGCCGGATGCCAATGGTACCAGCTCGGCCCCGACCGGGCGCGTTGCGCGCTCCAGGTCCAGCATTCCGTGACCGTATACGGCATCGACCCCGGGGGCGCCCAAATCGCGTGCGGTTGTGAACAGCAGATGTGTTATCTGGGGCGCGGTCATGTATGGAAACGCCTCGCGCAAAACGGCAACCGCGGCAGACACGACCGGGGCGGCGAATGATGTGCCTGAAACAGTTCTGTCTTCGGTTGCGATATTTGTGCCGGGGGCGGTTATGCAGTATTCCATTGTAACGCCGCATGCATTGCTGTAATCCGCCAGTGCGCCTGTATTGTCATCCCATGCAACCACATTTATAAAGTGGCCCTGCATTTCCGGTATAACGCGGGGCAGAGCGGATAATGCGCCTGATTCAGCAGCGCCTTCGTTTCCGGCCGCCCATACGAATATTGTTCCACCACGTGCCGCATCGGCCAGGCTGTTTATAAAATTTTGGTCTGTTAATCCCGCCAATTGGGCGCGCGTACGTACGGCATTCGCGCGCATTTCGGTGTTCCAGCTGGCGTTTATAATATCTGCATGGGCGGCGGCGGATATGATGTTTCCAATTTCGCCATATGATATGAATTTGTTATTTGCGCCTGCAATATAATATTTTTCAATTACTGCGTCCGGCGCAATCGGGCCGGCGGCAATGGCTGCGACAGATGCGCCGTGCCAGGAATCTGCATCCAATACGGCGATTGTTGAGTTTTTCCCCGTAATTCCGCGTGCCAGCGAATAGGCCAGACGAATGCTGTCGTATTGGGCGTGATTGCGGCTATATTCAGTGTCGGATATAACAGATGCGATATGTGATGCGCTTACGTCGCCGCCGACATAATCATATGTGTTCATTGTCGGCTGGGGTGTTGCCCCGCCGGAGCCTGCGCCACCCAATGCGTCCAACGACATCGCCGCGCCACCAATCGCGGCGGCGCCGGCCAGGGCCAGCCCGGCGCCAATAACAGCTTTGGATGTAGTCCGGCATTCGTATGGGTGGTTCTTTTTATATATCGGATTCGCGCAGTCCGCATATGCCGCAACAGGTGCGGTTGATATGGCGGCAATTAAAATCATTCGTACTGCAAACATATTTGTACTATAATTATAGACACAAAACTCCTGTTTGTCAATATGTGATTAAGTGTCAAAAAATGCTTGATTTTCAATGGCGCTTGCGTTATTATCGCGGTACGCATTTTATGCGAAGAACACAACCGTTGTGCCCAAATTTCTGTCCAGGGTATATCTTTGGTCTGATGCACACGGCGAGGAAAACAACAGAAAAAAGGATAAAAATCATGGCATTGCCAACATTTACAATGAAGCAGCTGATGGAAGCTGGCGTTCATTTTGGTCACCACACACGTCGCTGGAATCCGTTGATGACACCGTATGTTTACGGGGTTAAGGACAAGATTCACATCATCAACCTGAACAAGACTGCACCGTTGCTGCATCGCAGCTTGGTCGCGTTGGAAACAATTGCGGCGGCCGGTGGTAAAATCTTGTTTGTTGCGACCAAGCATCAGGCAAAAGACATTGTCAAAGACGCGGCGGAACGCTGTGGCCAGTATTATGTTAACAACCGCTGGCTGGGTGGTATGCTGACGAACTGGACAACGGTATCGCAGTCCATTCGCCGTCTGAAAAAGATGGAATCCGACATTGAAAACGCGGACAAACTGGGCCTGACCAAGAAAGAAGTCGGCGTTATGACCAAAGAAGTTGAAAAACTGCGCGGCATTTTCGGCGGTATTCTGGAAATGCACGGCACGCCCCAGGCGATGGTCGTAATCGACGTTCCGCGTGAAATGAACGCGGTACGCGAGGCAAAGACTCTGGACATTCCGACAATCGCAATCTGTGATACGAATGCGAATCCGGAAATGGTTGACTATCCGGTTCCGGGTAACGACGACGCGGCCCGTGCGACACAGCTGTACTGCGACTTGTTCGTGGACGCGATTCTGTCCGGTATTGAAAAGCGCCTGGGCGGCGTTGCCGGCAAGAAAGTCGAATCCGACATGAAAGCGGCGGCGGCCGATGAATTCGAAGCGGACGCCAAAGAACGCGCCGCGCATGCAAAATCCAAAATGACCGAGGCTCGTGCCGAACGTCGCGGCAAATTGGCCGAAAAAGCGGATAAATAATCACCATATGGCGCCGGGCGGCATGTGTGTGTCGTCCGGCGCTGTGGGTAAAATAATTCAAATCTTTAATGGGAGAAGACAATGGCAGAAATAACAGCAAAACTGATTCAAGAACTGCGTGAAAAAACATCCGCCGGTATGATGGATTGTAAGAAAGCCTTGACTGAAAACAATGGTGATATCGAAGCGGCTGCCGATTGGCTGCGCCAGAAAGGTATCGTAAAGGCGGCGTCAAAGGCCGGTCGTGTTGCGGCGTCGGGCTTGGTAACGGTTGTAAAGTGCGACGGTATGGGCTGTGTTGTAGAATTGAATGCGGAAACAGACTTTGTTGCCAAAAATGACAAGTTCCAGAAGCTGGTTGCGGACGTTGCCGCACGTGCATTGGAACTGAAGGGTGATTTTGATGCCACATTCAACGCGGTTAAAGACGATATTGCCGCGACGATTTCCACAATTGGTGAAAATATGACACTGCGTCGTATTGCCAAGGTTGCAGGCGACCATATTTATACATATGTTCACAATGCGATGGTTCCGGGCATGGGCCAGATTGGTGTTGCGGTTGCAATCAACGGCGAAGGCAGTGCGATTGATGAAATCGGGCCGAAAATTGCGATGCATATCGCTGCGAACAAGCCTGAGTTCATGACAATTGAAGATGTAGACCCGGTTGCGGTTGAACGCGAAAAGAAAGTGTTCGTTGAATCCGGGGCAACAGCCGGTAAACCGGAAGCTGTTGTTGAAAAGATGGTTGCCGGCCGTATTTCAAAATACTATGCCGAATCCGTTCTGGAAGAACAGCCGTTCGTTATGGACCCGTCCAAAAAGGTCAAAGACGTTATTGCAGAAGCTGGCGGTAAACTGGCGGGCTTTGCGTTCTATGTCCTGGGCGAGGGGATTGAAAAACAGGAAGACAATTTGGCCGACGAAGTCGCCAAAATGTTGGGTTAATATAAACTTTTGTATTAACAGTGATGGAAATCCGGCGTTTGCCGGATTTCTGTTGAAAGGGATGTTAAAAAGATGGAAGTGTACAAGGTGGCCGCAACGGTACCGACATTTGACGGATATTTGGAAATGTGGACGCGTGATGGGCGGCGTGTGCCGACGCCGGTTCCGCAATCGTGTGCGCACATGTTGCGTAATGGTATGCGTGTAATGGTCCATCGTAATCGCGGGGGCGATGCGGTTGCATGCAGTTTTGGTGACACGATGGTTTTGATGCGGTTTCCGACGACGCGCGAAAGTATTGCGGAATTTGTCGGCGGGTTTAAAGACATATATGAGCTTAGCCTGGACAGTCTGTTGTTTCGATATGCGTTGCGTCGGTCTTTGCGAAAAATGGGCATGATGTCGACACACAGTCTGGTTACTGATATGATGTCGTATAATTATATGCATAATATACGGCCCGGCCGCTAATAAAAATCGCCCGCGGGGGCGATTTTTTAATGGCGAATTGTCGCGGCAATGCGGCCCGGCATATCGGGCCAGAGCCGGGGATAGCCACGCCGGGCCATGTTGAAAAAACGTTTGAAAAAGGGCCGGGTCCGAAGGCCCCCGTTTCTTTGATTGGAGATGAGAAGACGGAGAAAAAACCGGACCCGGCAAAACCGCAAATAAATGTCGTGACACATGCAGACTATGAAAGACATAAAAGCGGTTGGAGGCTTAGAACTATATTAGGAATAGCGGACTTTCGTCCCCTCCAACCAAGATGGGTCAGAGAATTTATCACACCCCGGTGTGATACCTATAAGAGGTTCTAAGGCCTCACACTAACATTCGTCAGTGCAAGTGAATATTATCATATGTTGGACTGCTTTGCAATAAAAAATAAATGCAAAAAACACTCTCTAACTTTTGGGAGGTTGGGGACTTAGAACTACTTATACAATAGCGCAACTTATTCAATATATTCGTTGCTCCCCAACCATACGTTTAGAGTTTTATCACGATATGGTTAATGCATAAATAGGTTCTAAGGCCTAATACCTGCAACACATAGGTACGTGGGTAATTATATACAAATCTTTTTAGGTTTTCAATGATATTCTGGTGCGCGGAAAAAGTTGCACGGGTCTGGAAACTTTGATATCATTTACACGACAAAGGGATTTATTTATGCAAAACGAATTATTGCGCGAGTTGTCTGCGCGCGGATTTATCAATCAGGTTTCTAATATCGATGCATTGAATGATGCACTGAATGCCGGGAAAATCGCGGCTTATTTGGGCTCTGACCCGACGGCGGATTCTTTACATGTGGGGCACTTGGTTCCCGTTATGATGATGCGTTGGCTGCAAAAATACGGCCATCGGCCAATCATGCTGGTCGGCGGCGCAACCGGGCGCATCGGCGATCCGTCGGGCCGTGACACGGGACGTCCGATGATGACCGAAGAGGTGTTGGCCCACAATATCGCGGGGCTGAAAAAATCTTATTCAAAATTCTTTCGTTTCGGCGACGGGCCGTCGGACGCAATCATGGTCGATAACTATGATTGGATGAAGACTTATTCGCATCTGGATTTCCTGCGCGATTTTGGAACCGATTTCACCGTGCCGCGCATGCTGAGTATGGAAAGCGTAAAGCGTCGGTTGGAAACGGGGATGACTTTCCTGGAATTCAATTATATGACCTTTCAGGCGGTGGACTTTTTAACGCTGTATAAAAATCATGGCTGTATTTTACAGACCTGTGGCGCGGACCAGTGGGGCAACGCCATTATGGGAATCGAGCTTATTCGCAAAAAACTGGGCAAAGAGGCGTTTGTTTTATCAACCTCGTTGATTACAGATTCCAACGGCAAAAAGATTGGCAAATCGGCCGGCAACGCAATTTGGGTGAACGAGGAAAAGACGTCGCCGTATGAATATTATCAGTACTTCCGCAACACGCCGGACGATTTGGTGGAAAAGTTCTTGAAAATATTTACGGAAATTCCGCTGGATGAAATTGCGCGCCTGGCCGCGTTACAGGGGGCGGAGTTGAACGAGGCGAAAAAGATTCTGGCGCATGCCGCGACGGAAATCGCGCACGGCGCCGCGGCGGCGGATGATGCCGCGGCGGCGGCGGCGGCACTGTTCGGCGGCGGGGCGTCGGCCGATAATGCGCCGACGGCGGAAATCGAAATGCCGGCGGAAATGGGAATCTTGGACTTTTTGTGCGCGGCGGGACTGTTCCCGTCAAAGTCAGAGGCGCGCCGTATGGTGGAGCAGGGCGGCATCCAAATCGACGGGCAAAAGGCAACCGACCCGCGTGCGACGATTGCGCCGGCCGACAGCATAATGGTGCAAAAAGGGAAAAAGACTTTCCTGCGGGTGGTGCGAAAATAATGCGTCGCGCGGTCCTGATTTTTGCAATGGCGATAACGTTGGGTGACGGTGCCCATGGGGCCAGCGAATTGGCAAAAATCAATGCGCAGATAAAGCAGACCGAACAGCAGGACAAAAAATTAAGCCAGCAGGTAAAGTCGGCCGAGCGCGATGTTGAGGCGACAAAAAAGAAACTGGTGCGTGCCGCCGACCAGGTCAGCACTCTGGAAGAGCAGCGCGGTGCAATCGCGAAAAAGATTGCCGAATTAGACAGTCGTATGGATAAATTGTCGTGGGAAATCGAAGAAAACCGTGGACGTATTGCCGATGCTGCGGCCAGTATATTGTTCGTTGCGTCGCACCCCAGTTTCAATACCGAAGACATGCGGCAATACGCCCTGACGTCGGCGGTGCTGTCGGGGGCGGCGGCGCGCTTTGACGATGAAATGCAGCGGGCCCAGGCACAGATAAAAGAACTGGCCCAGGCGCGTGACGCCCGTGCGATTGAAAAAGAAAAACTGGACCGGACGGCAAAAAAATACGCCGCGGAAAAAACGCAGTTGGACAAGCTGTTGCGGCAACGCGCGGCCCAGAATGAAAAACTGAAAAATCAACAGGCGGCGGTTCGCAAAAAGCTGCGCGAGTTGTCGGCGCGTGCGAAAAATATTTCCGAACTGTCCGCGGGGGTGGGGAGCTCGCAAATGTCATCCGATGCACGTTTTTCCAGACGTAAACTGAATACACCCGTGCGCGGCCGCCTGGTCGTGCGGTTCGGGGAAAAGACAGCGCTGGGGCTGAATTCCGATGGGTGGCGCATACGCACGCGCGGCGACGCGCTGGTTATGGCACCGGCCGACGGCGTGGTGAAATTCGCCGACAGTTTCAAGGGCTTTGGCAAGGTTATAATCATGTCGCACAAAAACGGGTATAACACCGTTATGACAAATCTGGGTCAGATTGACGCTGTTGTCGGCCAGGATGTCCTGGGGGGCGAGCCGGTCGGCCGCATGGACCCGAACAAACCGGAAATGTATCTGGAGGTGCGCCGCGGCAATAAAGCCGTGAACCCGGCGAACTTGTTTAAAGAACCGGAATAGTCGCTTGACAAAACGCTGTTTTTGTGCTATATGTTTGGTATAGGAAAAGCTGTAAGCAAACCACCGTTTGG
>CAMWON010000007.1 GCA_947175875.1 uncultured Alphaproteobacteria bacterium
AAACGTTCCTTTTCATTAGGCAGAATATATTGGGGGAAAATATGAAAAAATGCCTAATTTCAACATTAGTAATCCTAGGAAGCGCATCAATATCGCCTAGCTATGCGCTGTCACTGCCAACACAATACTGTCCCGGAACATCGATTGCCGTGGGCACAAAGTGCAATTCCCTTACGGGCTCAGTGTCATACTTTCCGGCAACTGTTGACTGTATGGATAAATTAACCGGTGAAATGAAGGACACTTGCAAAACTTATTTATGCAACGGTACGTGTACATGCAGAACAACACCATGCGAATCATTTGAAATAGTCGACACGTGCGAAAAAAGTTGTTTTACAAATATCTCATGGGGGGCTGTAAATCTAACCGGACAGCAAAATGGAACCGCTACAATTGCATCTGGAACCAAATGCCAAAAATGTCCAACCACCTTGTACAGATGCGCAGACGGATATTACACGACCGACACGACCCTCTCACTTGGGTTGCCAGACGGCACGACAGATAACTCCAGCATTAAATGTACCGCCTGTCCACAAGCCGAAGATGACACAGCATTTTGGATTGCGGCACCATATGTAGCATCCAAAGCGGGATTAGCCTCTCTGGCAGATTGCTACATTAAAGCCAACTCTCCAATTTCCAATGATTCTGGTACATATGAATATACCTCGAATTGTATGTACACAAAATAAGTTCCCCCAAGAAAAAACACCGCCGGAATTTTCCGGCGGTGTTTTTTCTTCAAATTATTAGTCTTTGTTTGTATATTCGCAGAAACCTTCGCTGGTATCGCAACGGGATACGACGCCCTCGCTGATGAAATAGCCGCGTTCATGCAGGCATGCAGCACATACCTCCGGCGCCTCTGTTCCGATGTGCCAGTTGCCACAGTTTGTGCAACGCCACATGACAATCTTATCAGACTTGAACAATGTACCGTTTTCCATGGCTTCCGCCAACGCACGGAAACGAGATTCATGATAACGTTCGGCATAGCCGATGTTTTTCAAAACCTCTGCAATTGCCGGGAAACCTTCCTGGGCCGCAATCTGGGCGAACTTCGGATACATATCGGTGTTTTCTTCGTGTTCACCGTATGCCGCAGCCTTCAGATTTTCCAGCGTGTCGCCAATTTTGCCGGCCGGGAAAGACGCCGTTATTTCCAAATCGCCGCCCTCCAAGAATTTGAACAGACGAGACGCGTGTTCTTTTTCCTGGTCCGCGGTTTCCAGAAAGATTTTTGAAATTGCCTGAAAACCGTCTTTTTTTGCCTTGGACGCAAAGAATGTATAGCGATTGCGCGCCTGGGATTCGCCGGCAAATGCAATCAGCAGATTTTTTTCGGTTTGTGTTCCTTTTAAGGATACTGTCATGCCTTCACTCCTTTATGATTATTTTCTCAAGCGAGATAATATCAGAGGCACCGGCAAAAATCAAAAATTTATTTTGAGCCACGGGATATTTTTTTCTTGCAAGCCACGCCATGAATCAAATCCATGTATTTGTCGTACAGGCTTATCCCCAGGAAAGCGCGCGCCTGCTCTATGGTGTGGCCATACGCCCAGTGCGTTTCGTCGTCTGTTTCATACTTTGCAACAATTACGCCGGGCCCCGATAGTATGAAGCGACCATAGCAATTTATGCCCACCATCCGGGCACGATAAAATTCGAAATGGTTGCGCTCGGTTCTGTTCAGGCGCTCGCCCAGGACAAATTCTTCGCCGCGAACCACCTGAATCAACTGTGCGAAATTATTTTGAACACGCCATGCGCCGCCGACATACTCCACGGCATCCAGCCCCACACGCCCCAGCGGCCATTCACGTCCATTGTTATCCCACGCCAAAGCGCCCGCGGCACATGCGGCATTGTACGCACGCAGCTTTTCGGCCTGCGTTTTATGAACAGCCATCGGATTTGTGTATTTCATTGTTCAAGTCCCAAAAATTTCTTTTCAACCGCCGCAACCAGCTCTGTAATACCGATGCGTCCCGCGGCGCTTATCGTCATGATTTCTGGCTTCTTTTTGCGGCCGAAAGACTTTTTAAAGTCCGCCATGCGCTGTTTTAAGACTTCGGGCTCTATCGCGTCGATTTTATTTATGACGACCATTTCCGGCTTGCCTACCAGACCGCCGCCATATGAATCCATTTCGTGGCGTATCGCCGCATAACGCGCGGCCCAGTCCTCTTCGGTGCCGTCGATTACGTGCAATATCATCTTGGTGCGTTCCGCATGCCCCAGGAATCTGTCGCCCAGGCCGACGCCGGCATGCGCCCCTTCTATAAGCCCTGGCAAATCGACCAGAACAAACTCGCGATTATGCGCGTACATGACGCCCAGCTGCGGATTCAATGTGGTAAAGGCATAATTTGCGATTTTCGGACGCGCCGACGTCACCGTCGCAAGCAATGTTGATTTTCCGGCATTCGGAAATCCGACCAGACCGATGTCCGCAATTAACTTTAAGCGCAGGACAACCGTGCGCTCTTCCCCCGGCAGGCCGTCATTCGCCTGGCGCGGGGCGCGGTTTGTCGGACTTTTAAAATGCAGGTTGCCCCACCCGCCGTTGCCGCCGCGCGCTGCGCGATACTCCATGCCGTCAGCGTTCAAATCGGCGTATTCTATTTCCTCGTTCTCGGACAAAATAACCGTTCCGGTCGGCACCGGCAGGTACAGTGTCTCGCCCGAATATCCGGTACGCATTTTACCCATGCCGTTCTGGCCGCGCTGGGCGGCAAAGCTGGTCTTATAGCGATAGTCAATCAACGTGTTGACATTTGGCACCGCACGAAAAACAACATCGCCGCCGCGGCCGCCGTCGCCACCGTTCGGGCCGCCAAATTCAATATATTTCTCGCGACGGAAGCTGGCCGCGCCATTGCCGCCGTCACCCGCTTTGATTTTTATTTTTGCTTTGTCCAAAAACTTCATTTTATTTCCCTGTTTTCTGGCATTATAACTTAAAAACTTGCAATTTCCACTGTAAAAGATTATAATTCTCTGGTCGCGAAAGCGATGATGATTCTGAAGTCTTTGCGGAATAGACGTTTTGGACCCGGGGGCGGTACCCGGCAGCTCCACCAATAAAAAATCAACGGGGCTGACATAGTTTCGACAGGCGCAGTAAAGGCAAAAGATTGAATCCGACATGGCGTCGTTAAAAGCCGTTTAAAAACTGAATGGCGATAGAATCGCTGCGAACGACAATGTTCGCCTTGCAATGGCTGCCTAATATGGCGTTGAATACGGTTGGCGATTGTTGACCTTATTCGTTTTAGCGATTGCGGGGCCCGCCGGGTGCCTGGCACCAGAAATCCCGGCAATTTGTTTATAATTAACGTAGGAAAGGCAAAAAAATGTTTGGAAAAGTAAAAAAAGTATTCTTTACGGGTGTATTCGGTATCCTGTACGTATCTTTTGTGGCACAGCTGGTTTATGTACTGGGCTGGGTTCCGGGGATTGAAGGCAAGCTGAGCTGGCTGGGGGCGCTGTCCCTGGAATGGCTGGTTCTGATTGCGGCCCGCTATCTGTCAAAGCGCAGCAGCACAGGCGCACAGTACAACGGTTACAACAATCGTCGCCGTTAATAAAATTCGGTGATGCAACCGTTGAAAATCCTCCCATGCGGGGGATTTTTTATTGCCTTGAAAAATTATAAAAAAACTTTATATTATGAACACCATGAAAGAATATATACTTCCGTTTAGAGATTTGGTTGTTCACCCGGGCCTGACAGTGCCCGTTTATATCGACAATCCGATGTCGGTCGCATGCATAGAGGCGGCAATGGAATCCAACCGCCGTCTGGTTCTGGCGGCCCAGCACAGCTGGGGCTATCCGACGACGGCAGGCGACCTGTTTGACATCGGCACTATTGGCGACATCGCCCAGGTTCTGCGCATGCCGGACGGGGCGATTCACGCGATAATCCGCACCACCGACGCGGTTGAACTGCATGACATAACCGTGACGGACAATCTGTTCACAGCCGAGGCAACACTGATTGAGCATATTAACGACGCCGAATCCGAGCAGACAATCGCCCTGCGTGACAGAATCGCGGAAAACCTGCAGGCGCTGGCGTCACGCTTTAAACTCAAAATAGACAAACTGCGCAACATTATTCAAAATTATCCGTTGCCGGCGTTTGTCGACGCGGTGATTCAGATGGCGGATATTGAAACGGATGCCGCCGTCGCCATTCTGCGCGCCGCATCATGGCGGGACAAGCTGGTGCTGTTGCTGGAACAGGTTAATCTGATGGCGGAAACCGCAAAGATAGAAGACTCCATCAACCGCCGCATTCATCAGCAGATGGAATCCGGCCGTCGCGAGGCGATTTTACAGGAAAAGATGCGCGCCATTCAAAAAGAAATGGGCGACGACGCCGAAGAGATGGATGCCGAAAACATGCGGCGGCGGATTGAAAAATCCCCCCTGCCGGCAGAGGCGCGCGAAAAGGCGATGTCCGAATGGCGCAGAATGCGCTCCATGGCGCCGATGTCAAACGACGGCGCGCTGTTAAAGGCGTATCTGGATGAACTGCTGGCAATGCCGTGGGCAAAGACGCCGCCGTCAAAAATCAACCTGAACGCGGCGCGCGAAACCCTGAACGCCCAGCATTCGGGCATGACACCCATCAAAGAACGCATACTGGAACACATTGCCGTCATGAAAAAGACCGGCAGCAACCGCGGCAGCATATTGTGCTTTGTCGGTGCGCCGGGCGTCGGCAAAACATCGCTGTGCAAATCCATTGCGGATGCCCTGGGGCGCAAGTATCAGCGCATATCTCTGGGCGGCATTTCGGACGAGTCGCATTTCCGCGGCCACCGCAAGACATATATCGGCGCACAGCCCGGGCGCATTATGGACGCATTAAAGCGCAGCCATACAAACAATCCGGTTATCGTTCTGGACGAAATTGACAAAATGGGCCGCGACTGGCGCGGCGACCCGGAGGCGGCGCTGTTGGAAATAATGGATCCGGAGCAGAACAAGACTTTCCGCGACCATTATCTGGAGGTTGATTTCGACCTGTCGAACGTTTTGTTTATCGCAACAGCCAACAGTTTAAACATGTCGGGCGCATTAAAAGACCGAATGGAAATAATCGAAATTCCCGGATACGACGAAGCGGACAAGGTTCGCATTGCGCGCGAGCATCTGATAAAGCGCGCCGCGGCCGACACCGGATGGGACACGGAAAACATTATAATCGACGACGATGCCGTGCGTCACATAATACAAAACTATACATCCGAGCAAGGCGTGCGCCAGCTGCAGCGCGAATTAACCGCGATGCTGCGCCGCGCACTGCTGGAAAACGACGGCGACGACGTGCGCACCGAATTCACATCGGAAAAGATTGACAAGCTGCTGTCGATACGCAAGGCGGCCGGCATGTCAAAACGCATCGGCTTTGGCGCCGCGGCATAACCAGAACAAAGAGACAACAAAATGAATATTCTGCAGACATATAAGTTTTTCCAAGAAATCAAGAACGCAACCGCCGTCCCCTCTTTTGAGGTCGGCACCATCCACGAAAAATACACATTGGAAACACAGAATTATAAATTTAGCGTCCAAGCATCCTATCCCCATTATCACATGGAAAAACCGACACAATACGATTTTACAGCCTATAATAAATCAACGGGCGTCAAGATGCACCGCGACGGAATGCTGGCAAAATTTATTTTTGCGCAAATGTCCCAAAAAGCCAAACAAAAATAAAGTCTGCAAAAATGATTCTTGTAATAAACACATCCGGGACGGGGATTGAATTTGCACTTGATGCGCGGCGCAAAAGCGTGCCGGCGGAAAAGCAATCGGTCGCCCTGCCGGCGGAATGTGAAAAATTCCTGGCTGAATGCGGCGCAAAATGGAGCGATTTAAGCGCCATCGGCGTTGTGGTCGGGCCGGGCAGTTTTACCGGCGTGCGCCTGGGCATCGCATATGCAAAGGGGCTGGGCTTGGGGCTGAACATACCCGTTGTGGGAATAAACGCGTTTGAGCTGTATCTGGCCGCGACGCCCGACGCATTTGTCGCAATTGAATCCGGGCGCGGCGACTTCTTTGTCGCATCGCCAATGACGGCACCCCAGACAATGTCCATAGACGAACTGGAAACGCGTCAGATGGAATGTCCGCGGACCGTAGGACACATGCCGTTTGACATAACGCTGGGTGCAAAAATAGTTCGCGCAAAATTGGATGCGGGCGACACCGAGCCTGCGGTGCCGATGTATCTGCGCCCCAGCTATGCCGAAGAGAATAAAAAATGCTGCAACAACTAGAAAGGCTGCACGCCGTATGCTTTCCGCATAAACCGTGGACAGCAGCCGATTTTATGGATTTAAAAAAATCCGGATGCGATATTATCGCCAGTGAAAACGGATTTATCGTATATCGCGTTGTCGCGGACGAGGCAGAGATTGTCACAATCGGCGTCGCGCCGGACGCACGACGCGGCGGTGTTGCGGCGGCAATGCTGGCGATTGCGGAGCAGGATGCAAAAAAACGCGGCGCCGCAAAAATGTTTTTAGAGGTTGCCACCGACAACACCGCGGCACGCGCACTGTACCGCGCGGCTGGATATTCCGAGGTTGGTGTCCGCCCCAAATATTATGACGGCGTTGACGCAATCCTTATGGCACGACAATTATAATGAACAAGAAAACGGCGGCATCTGACAACAACTTTCACAGCGGGCACCGCGAACGGTTGCGCCAAAAGTTTTTGGACGACAAAATCACAGATTACGAATTTTTGGAGTTGCTGTTGTCGTTTGTAATTCCGCGGCGCGACGTACGCCCGATGGCACGCGGACTGATTCAGAAATACAGCGGCCTGCACCAGATTTGCAGTCTGCCGATTGAAACATTGATGGAACATCCGGGATTGGGCCGCAATACAGCGATATTTTTAAAGGCTTTGCGCCATGCAATGCTGACCGAGTATCGCGAGCATTTGGACAAGCGCCAGATATTCCGAACATTGCCGGTGCTGACAAATTACTGTCTGACGCTGCTGGGCGGGAAAGACATCGAAGAATTTCACGTACTGTATTTGGACCACGAACACAAGCTGCTGTTGGATGATACGCACAGTGTCGGCACAATCGACTGGTCGGCGGTTTATCCGCGCGAAATCGCACGCCGGGCACTGAATATAAACGCACACAGCATCGTAATGCTGCACAACCACCCGACGGCCGGCATGCCGTTTTCCAGCCAGGATATCGCCATAACAACATTGATACAAAATATGCTGGAACCGTTGGGGATAGAGCTTTTCGACCATTTCCTGGTTACCGGCGGCCAGGTTTTATCCGCCCGCAACAGCCAGCTGTTAAACCGCAGTCAGACTAGCCGCGGACAGAATTCACAAAATCAAGAACACGCGGGTCAAAAATAACATCCCGCGGCCGCAGCGGCGCGGCAATATGCATATCAATGGCGCGGCGCGTGCGTGACAGCGCGACATACGCCTGGCCGTGTGCGAATGCACCGCGCGAAATATCCACAACAACCGCATCCAGCGTTTTGCCCTGGGCCTTGTGTATTGTCATGGCATAGCCCAGACTTAACGGAAACTGGCGATACGCCCCTATTTCATTTTCCATCAGGCGGTCGTTTTCATCGCGCACATATTCAATCTTTTCCCATTTTTCCGGCCGCACGGATACGGTTTCACGATTAGCTGACAACAGCTGAACAACAATTTCGCGTGCGCCCAGACTGCGTACGATTCCCATGGAACCGTTATGCCATTTGTCGCCGTTCTTTACAAAGACGACCAATGCGCCGACCTTTAACACCAGACTTAACGGCGCGGGAACGTCGCGCTCGGAAAAATTCCCGGTAAGTTCGCCGTTATACGCAACCTCAGGCGCCGATATCTGGGCCAGGCGGGCGGCGTTTATGCGCTCGGCCACGGCACGGAACGGCGTAATCAGAACCGCATTCTCGCGGCGCGACGCATCGTCGATGCGGCACGCATTAAAGAATTCCAATGCAGACACGTCACCCGTACGCAGGCGCGTCAAACTTTCCAACAGCGCCATGTCGTTTTGACGATACACCAAATCGAAATCATAGGTTATAAAATCGGCGCGCTTATAAACATTACTGTCAAAGAAATATGCGTTTTCATGCCCGTAATTCTGGGCGTACAGCGCCGCCGCATCACGCGTTATAACCGGCGGCAGCTGAAACAGATCGCCGATTGCCAAAACCTGCAGGCCGCCGAACGGCGCATTGTTGCGCCGCGCCTGGCGGGCAAGAATATCCATCGCGTCCAGCAAGTCGGGGGCGACCATCGAAATCTCGTCTATTATCAAAACATCGGCGCCGGTCAAGACATTGCGCGTTTTCGCCTTTAACTTTAAAAATTCCGGCATTATGAAATCACGCGGCTGAATCTGAAACATGGAATGAATTGTCTGGCCGGAAATGTTCAGGGCGGACACCGCCGTCGGGCATGCGCAAATTATTCTTTTTTTGGACGCACTGCGCAGATAATTTACAAATGTAGATTTTCCCGTGCCGGCCTGGCCCATGATAAGAATATTTGAATACGTGTTTTCCAGCGCGTTCATCGCCGCGGTCTGGGTTGCGTTCAATATCGGGACAATTTCAGACATATGCGCATGTTGGCACAACACACAGAAAAAAGCAACAGCGATAAAATTTATCTTGCAACAAAATCGAAATCATATATAATGTGCGCCGTGGGTTAGTAGCTCAGTTGGTTAGAGCGGAGCGCTCATAACGCTTTGGTCGTGGGTTCAAGTCCTACCTAACCCACCAACTTATTTCCGCCAACGGCGGATTTTTTATTTGATTTGGGCAATAACGTAAAAAATGTATATTTTTCTCTTGCGCTGTATGGCGCTTTTTTTCTACCATAATTTACAAAAGAGAGGAAGTTATGGAAAAAAAGCGCAGTTTCCTTGGGTTTTTGGCATCTTTATTCATTGTCTTTTTCACGGCAAATGCATTTGCCGCGGGTTATACTTGCAATGATTTAAAGAAATACACGTCGTGTAATGCCGGTTATTATTTGAATGGAACCGGAGTCGGAAATTCGTGCACAAAGTGCCCGGACGCATATCCGAATTCGGATACAGGAAACTCGTCAGGCATAACAGCCTGTTATAGTAATACGAAGTCCCGCGCATGGACCGGTGCCCAGAACAACGGCACAACACCCACAAACTGCGCAAGCGTGACGGCGTGGAACGCCTGCTCTATGCCGGCATGTGACTATGTCGCATACGCCAACAGCGCAGGCACCGGGGACGGAACAATAAAAAGCGGTTGCTCTACCAATAATGCGAGCTGTACCAAAACACCAAAGACCGTTACAGCCGCCACAAACTCTTATGTTGATGGAACATCGTGCAAGACCTGTAGCAGCTTTAATTCAGGTTATCCCAAGTCGGATGGAGGAAACATATCCAATGCATACTGCTATGCCGAAAAAACAAAAACCGGCGAACAAGTAAACGGCAAAACGCCTACAAACTGCGCCAGTGTTACGGCATGGAATACCTGTACGCCCGGCACATGTACATATAAGGATTATTACAGCGCCACAGATACCACATGTACGCCGAAAAATTGTGAAAAGACCCCAAAATCGGTTACCGCTAGTCCGAATTACTATGTAAATAACGCGACATGCTCTGCATGTAGCGGCGTGGCCAGCGGCGCATATCCAAAATCAGACGGCGGTAACATATCCAGTGCATACTGCTATGTCACGAAAACAAAGACAGGTACTCAGAAGAACGGTACAACGCCCCCAAACTGTGCCAGCGTGACTGCATGGAACACATGTACCCCGGGCACTTGTACGTATAAGGACTACTATACGGCCACAGATACAACATGTACACCGCTAGACTGTACAAAGACACCAAAGACCGTTACAGCCGCCCCAAACTCTTATGTTGACGGAACATCGTGTAAGACCTGTAGCAGTTATAACTCCACATATCCGAAATCGGACGGTGGCTCCATCGGCTATGCATATTGCTATAGAGAACAGACGAAAACCGGCCAACAGGTTAACGACTCCACGCCTTCGGGTTGTTACAGCGTGACCTCGTGGAATTCATGTACGCCAGGGACGTGTACTTATAAAGATTATCTGAGTGCAACGGACACAACCTGTACTGCCGATAATTGTACAAAAACGGCGAAAACCGTAACGGCGGGCTCCGGTAATTATGTCAACGGCGCAACATGTCCTGTTTGCGACGCATCATATCCGATATCCCCCCAGGGCAACAGCTATGCGGCAAATCAATGTTATCGCAATTGTACGCCCACGGACGTTGCAAATTCCAAGACCGTATCCGGAACCGTTACAAAAGGTGGCACAAACACATGTAAGGCGACCGCATGTAAAGACGGATATTACTATAAAGACGGCGTCTGCAACGTATGTCCGGCAAATGCAGAATGCGACCCGAACCCGGGCAGCAATCCGATTACCTGTGATGACGGTTATACGCTGAATGCCGCCGGAACGGGCTGTACCGCGAATAAATATAACGTAACGTATTCCTGCGCCCCGGGCACCGGCACAGTCGCGGGAAATACAGCGACATATAACGTATCCTATTCGCCAAAGCCCAACTCTTGTACGGCACCGTCAAAGCATCAGTTTGTCGGCTGGACCATATCCGGCACAAGCACCGTGGTAATACCGGGCGCAAGCTTTACTTGGAAATATTTGGAAAACAAGACGTTTACGGCAAAATACGAGCCCACCTCCTGTGACAGCGGCGAATTTTTGAGCAACGGCACCTGTGTATCATGCCCCAGCGGCTATACCGCCAGCGACTTGAATGCGACAAGCAACACGCAGTGCTATAAGACATGCGAGAACAGCTGTGTATCTCCAACTTGTCCAGAAAATTCAACGAAATGTACGTTTGACACAACCGCAAAGTGGACTGGAAAGCAGTATTACAATTCGTCCACGTGCCAGATAAACGACGGCCAGAAAAGTGACTGTCCGATTGCGACACTGGAGTGTAAGCGGAACTATTATACAAACGGTTCGGTCTGCTCGGCATGTTCCGGCTTGGGTGATGGTAGCTATAATATGTCACTGTCAACAAACAACAGTTCGCCCAACGGTTGTTATGCAGTATGTAAAATCCCATGTACACAGCAGGAATGTCCGGCACATGCAACATGTACCCATGGCGAAGAAGTGTCGGCGGGTGGAAAATATTACCCAAGCGAAGATTGTACGGCACCGGGCATCAGCTGTTCAATTATTCCCACACCTGACGAAGGGTATGAATGCAATGGCGGCACATGCAATCCGATTGTCACGTCGGTTGTATTGAACCGTAATTATGATGCCTCTGATAATACCGCAGTTGCGACAATATATCAGAAGTATGAAACAGGCTGGTATTCCAATTCGGCGGCGACAACCACGCTTTCCAAAGCGACGGTTCCAACACGTACGAACTATAATTTCTTGGGTTACTACACCGCCAGAACGGGCGGAACCCGGATAATCGCAGCGGATGGTACCCTGCCGGCAAACACGACATACAAGACAAGCGCCACGGTTACCCTGTATGCACAATGGGAATCAAGCGCCACACCATGTCAGGCAGGCAAATACTATGACGGGACAAATCACGTTGAATGTCCGGCGGGCAAATACTGCCCGGGGACCGGGACATCACCGTATGGTACGGCCGGCTGTGCTGTCTCGTGTCCGGCAGATGCGTCCAATGGAACAGTAAGCTCCCCCAAAGGCTCCTCAGCAATTACTGCATGTGGAACAACGCGGGCAAATCAAACGCTTAGTGACGGAACCGGACGCTATACCCAGCACTGTCTGTATGATGCAACCAAACGCACTTACTCTGTGTCCTGCGAGGTAGTCAACGTAACAGCATGTAATGCGGGTTACTATCTGGCAAACAGCACAGACAAAACATGTACGGGCGTACCACGCGGTGAATACAGCGGCACAGATGCATTGGAAAAATATTCATGCCAGTCTTTAAGTGGTGCCAACGCCAACACAACAACGGCTGCGGATAAAGCAGGCACACCGACACTGTGTTACAACACTTGCCAGGCCACAGCCATAGAAAACGGCCAAATGATTCCGACCAATGCTCAGGAATTCTTTAACGGCACAACTATACCAGCATGTACGTATACCCCGCAATGTAATGCAAACTATGCGCCGAACGCGACAAAGACGCAGTGTATCTGGGCAGACCCCGACAAATGTCCGGCCGGATATTATTGCGATCCAGATCCAATCGAATGCCCAGATGGAGGTACATCGGATACTGGTGCAACGTCTATTGAGCAGTGCTATAAAGTATATGATCCGTATTCCGAATTCCAAAACGGTACAGGTTCGGCGGTATGCTATTACTTGAAGACGGCGCAGACTGCAAACAAGTACAGCAAATGCCAGAACATTCAAGCAAAGACATGTAACGCAGGATATTATTATCGTGACATCGGAACAACAACATGTATCCCTGTTGTCAGCGGAAACTATAGTCCTGAAGGCCCATTGGGACAGACGGCATGCCCGGCTGGAGGAAACGGCTCTAACGAGTTCGCGGCGAACTGGGACGCATGTTACAAGAACTGTGAAATAACGGTTGCGCATTCTTCCACGGTTGCGGCCAAAGACAACACAGTGTTTGGTATAAGCGCAAATGCGTATGCAGCCTGTTCGTTCCATGTGACATGTCAGACGGGTTATTCGCCCAACAATAACGACACGGCGGCCCCGACATGTGATGCAAACCGCTATACTGTGACGTTGGATAAAAACGGCGGCGAGGGAAATGTTGCGGCCAGCATAGAGTGCACGTTTGACAGCGGCGCATGCGCGTTGCCGACGACAACCGGTCTGACACGCGCCGGATACAGCGTAGGCACCAAATGGTGCACCGCAAAAGACGGCACGGGCACATGCTATAACGGCGGAACGACCGTGACGACCAACATATCATCAAACGGAACCGCGACAACGCTGTACGCGATTTGGACGCCCAACGTGTATCAGATTACACTGAAACATGCGGACGCCACGGTTGCCGGCGCACCCGCCACGGCATATCTGAAATATGCGACGGGCTGGTTCGCAGATAACAGCGCAACATTACCGCTGAGCCAGATGAGCAAGACACCCGAAAAGACAGGATATGAATTTGCAGGATACAAGGCGGCCAACAACACCGTTATTGTCGATGCAAACGGCATGTTCCAGACAACACAGGCAGCCCTGACATTTACAACCGCGGCGGCAGACGTCACAGTTGTATGGACCGCGGACAGCACAAAGTGTGCGGCCGGCACATATTACCAGGGTACGGGTGCGATATGCCTGCCATGTACGGACAACCATTATTGTCCGGGCGGCAGCTTTGCCACCGACGGCGGCCAGGCGGGTCTGAACGAATGCCGCGACAACGGTAAGACCGCGGCAGACGCACATGCATCGTCGGAAACGCAGTGCTTTAAAGAAGACCTGCCGACATATGTGGCGGCGCACGGTAAGGGAACACAGAAGTGCTATTTCGATACGGAAAACCTGACCTATTCCGCGGAATGCACGGACAAGTTCATAACATCCTGTGACGCCGGTTACTGGCAGGAGAACAAATCGCCTGTACAGACGGCCCCGGATTGCGCGGCGGTTGGCAACGGATATTACAGCGCCGAAAACCTGACCGAACGCACGTCATGTCCGAACGGCGGAACAACGGCGGAAACAACCGCGGCAACGGTTCAGCGCTGTTACAAGTCCGGCATGGAT
Source organism: uncultured Alphaproteobacteria bacterium (assembly GCA_947175875.1). Taxonomy (GTDB): domain Bacteria; phylum Pseudomonadota; class Alphaproteobacteria; order Rs-D84; family Rs-D84; genus Enterousia. Next base: position 13,840 of record CAMWON010000007.1, read on the forward strand.
TATGCGGCCGAATTCGGTACCGGTACCCAACGCTGCTATTACAGCAGTGGCGACGGTGCAGCGGCGATATACAACCGCGACTGTGACACAAAGACCATTAACAAGTGCCGCGGCGGATATTGGCTGAACACCGAAATCACGGCCGAAGACTGCAGCCCTGTCGGATACGATCACTATAGCGAAACCGACGACACGGCACGTCACGCCTGCGAGGGAGGCGGAAAAACCAACAGCGAGATAACAAGCTCTCCGTTGGCCTGCTACAAGGATTCCGAAGAATACACCGCAACACACGGCGGCGGATTCAGAACCTGCTATTACACCAGCGGAACGGGCGCAAGCGCACTGTATGAAACCAGCTGCGAAACACCGACACTGACATACTGTAACGGCGGGTACTATGCGGACGTCACAATCAATACAGACGACTGTATAGAGGCAGGATACGGATTCTGGAGCCCGGCCCCGACGCCGAGCCACCTGGCCGAGAGCTTGGAGCGCACGTCCTGCGCCGAGGGTGAGACCACGGCCACGGCAACCAGCGAAAGCGCCGATGCGTGCTATACATGTCCGGCAGGCCAGATTTGCAGCCCGGATAACCCGAACAAGCCGCAGACCTGTAGCGACGCGACCAAGGGCACGCACCCGAATTCCGACGCCGGAAATACGGATGTGAACGGATGCTGGCGCGAATGCGCACTGGCGGCGAACGCGGCGACAATGAAGGGCCATGATTACTATGGCAAACCGGATACATGCGAAATTGACCGCTGCAAATCCGGATACACGTACAACGCCGCGACACAGGCCTGTGAAATCTGTCCGGAGGGCACATTCTGCGGCGGTGGCGAAGGCGGTGACGATGACTGTCCGGCGGGCCAGAACTGTGGCGCACCGAAATCGTGTGCAGATTTGGGCGACGGCGGATGGAAGTATTCGGATGTCGGCGCGACGGGTCCGAAGAGCTGCTATCGCAAGTGCGAATCATATGCGCTGGACGGCGGAACGGCGATCCCAGTGAACGAGCGCGCGTACTATGCGAACCAGTGCGAGTACAAGGGCGTCGACGAAGAAGGCAACCCGTGCGACATTGACGACGGCGCATGCGTGACAACATCGTGCAAACCGTCCTATGAAATGATTGGCGGCAAGTGTGTTGCATGTAATCGCGACCATGCGCTGAGCTATAAGACGACGGGCAACTGTATGGTGGAATCCTGTGAGGCGGGATGGCATCCGTACGGTCAGAGCTGTGAAACGGATATAACGGAATGCCCTGCCCCGAATGCGTTGCGTGCGGAACAGCAGTGGGATTACAAGAAGAACTCGTACGGCATCTGCCTGATAAAAGAATGCGAGGACGGATTCCACATCTCTTCGAACGCATGCGTCGCTGATGTTCAGGAATGCGTTGTAGAGCACGGTATTGGCGAAAAGGAATGGAACCATACAACCAATACATGGAGCGAATGCGTGGCGACGTCTTGCGACCCAGGCTTTACAAACGACCCGTATGAAACAAACGAGCCGACAAAACAGTGCGGACACTGTAAGAACAAGTTCGGTGTCAAGGGCGAGCTGGCCGCCAGCAGCTATAGCCGCGGATGCACGATATCGGCATGTATGTACCAGGGTGAAATGTACAACCTGGAAAACAACGAGTGCAATCCGATTTGCGACGTGAACGGGTACGAGGATGAAACAGGAACCATGAAATGGAATCCGGTAACCCACAAATGCGAACGCAAATGTAAAGAAGGATATGTAATGTGGTAAAAACAGCGCCCCGTTTCGGGGCGTTGTTCTTTATATTTTCTTTAAAATTTTCAGGCCGCTTTTGCGGCTTAATTTTATCATATTTTATACTTTACAAAAAATCGTGAAATTCCTATAATCCGTACCATGCAGGGCTATACCCATATGCCTAATTTAAAGGGAGGATTTTTTTAGTGCTTTTTAATGGCAAAAAAATCCTACATTTCTGGTACATCTATTCCTCCTATCTCTATACTAATTAAAGTGTCCACTTTTTTTCTCTAATCTTGTTTTTGGCTGTTTGTTTCTCCGGCTCTGCATATGCGGCGGGATATACCTGTAACGATTTAAAGAAATATACGTCGTGTTCGTCCGGGTATTATATGACCAAGGGCGGCACTTATAATGCTACGCCCCAAGTTGGCAATGCCTGTACGGCGTGTACATCGGGATGTACGTGCGCCGGCGGAACTGCGGCGCCGGTATGCGGCAAGACATGTAGCGCGGGAACCTATTGGAACGGCAGCGCATGTGCAACATGTACCGCCGGATATTACTGTCCCGGATTTTCAAATGTTCAAAGCCCAACAACCGGCCAGGGTCGAACTGCATGTCCGGCCGGAACTTATCGTAGCGCGACGGGCGGTAAAGTGGTTGGTGACTGTACGGCCTGCTCTGGCAGTACGCAATATCAAAACTCAACGGGACAAACCAGCTGTAAAAACGTTGATACAGGATATTATAAATCAAGCAATTCTGCACAAACACAATGCCCGGCAAATTATCGTAGTGGGGCCGGCGCAAGTGCACAAAGTGGCTGTAAAACATCATGCGCGGCCGGGACATATGTCGCGACGGCAAACGCCGCATGTACGTCGGTTGGAACCGGATATTACCAGGCGGCGCATACAGTGAACTATGGCTCAACATCAACGCGTACGCAGTGTCCGGCCAACTATCGTAGTGGTGCGGCCACGGGCACACAAAGCGGCTGTCAGACATCATGTTCGGCCGGACAGTATGTTGCGACGGCAAACGCCGCATGTACGTCGGTTGGAACCGGATATTACCAGGCGGCGCATACAGTGAACTATGGCTCAACATCAACGCGTACGCAGTGTCCGGCCAACTATCGTAGTGGTGCGGCCACGGGCACACAAAGCGGCTGTCAGACATCATGTTCGGCCGGACAGTATGTTGCGACGGCAAACGCTGCATGTACGTCGGTTGGAGCGGGATATTATCGTGCCGCGCATAATGTAAATTACGGTTCAACATCAACACGTACGCAATGCCCTGCCAATTATCGCAATGGGGGTGCGACGGGCGCCGAGTCCAGCTGTCAGACGTATTGTTCGGGCGGCACATATGTTTCCACCGCCAAGGCCGCGTGTACATCTGTCGGCACCGGATACTATCGCGCCGCACATTATGTAAGTTATGGCGCGACGTCAACAAGAACCCAGTGTCCAACGGGATATCAGAACGGAGCAGCCACCAGCGCGGAAAGCAGTTGCCAAATGTATGTATCGGGCGGTAAATATGCGGGCACTGCAAAAAGTGCAACGCAAACAAACTGCGCAGCAGGCACATACAAGGCGGCACACTATGTAACCTATGGTGGCACGTCCAGCTGTGCGGCATGTACGGGCACAACATATTC
>CAMWON010000008.1 GCA_947175875.1 uncultured Alphaproteobacteria bacterium
AAAACGGTCCTTTTTATTAGGCATAAAAACACAGATATTTACACCCGGAAAAAGATGTAAATTCTGGCGGAGCGTATAGGACTCGAACCTATGGACCGCTAATGTCACGGTCACGGATTAGCAATCCGCTGCATTACCACTCTGCCAACGCTCCGCTGCGGAGGTCATTATACAGAATACAAAGAATAAAAGCAAGCCAGAAAATAAAAAAATCCCCCGACGGGGGGATTTTATTCGGTCACACTTTCAATGTCGCGCGTCATTTTCAAGAATTTCTCGGCACGCGCCTTTGGCAAGCTTTGTGCGCTTTGCTGCTGCAGCTCTTTTATCTGCGCCGCAACCGCAGCCGACAGGTATTCCATCGTTGTCTGCCAATCCGTGTGTGCACCGCTGGCCGGTTCCGGGATAATTTGGTCGATTACCTTCATATCGGCCATGTCGCGCGCCGTTAATTTCATCGCCTGGGCGGCGGCGGCCTTGAACTTGTTATCCTTCCACAAAATGCTGGCACAGGATTCCGGCGCAATAACGGAATAAATTGCGTTTTCCATCATCAGCACACGGTCGCCCGTTCCGATTGCAATCGCCCCGCCGGAGCCGCCCTGGCCCACGTTGACCGCGACATACGGCGTTTTCACCGACAGCCCCGTCGCAATCGACGACGCAACCGCCTGGGACTGGCCGCGCTCTTCCCCTTCGCGGCCGGCAAAGGCGCCCGCCGTATCGAACAGCGATATTATCGGCAGATTAAACTTCTCGGCCAGGCGCATCATTCGCTGGGCCTTGCGATAACCGTCGGGATTCGCCATACCAAATCGATGCTTTTGACGCGTTTCAATGTCACGGCCCTGTTCCTGGCCGATGATTACGGCCGGGATGCCATGCCAGAAACCGATACCGCTGCCCATGGCCGCGTCTTCGGCAAACGAGCGGTCGCCCGCCAAATATGTCCAATCCTCCACAATTCCGTTTATATAATCCAGAAAATGCGGGCGGTTTTCATTGCGCGCCAACAGTACCTTGTCATACGCCGCGGTTTCGCCCATGCCGCGCGCCGGCTTGTTCGACGCCGCAGGGGTCGCAACATTTATTTCCTTTGGCGTGCGCGACTGTTTGGTTAAAACCGCCAAAATCTTGGCTATCTTATCATGCAGCTCCGCACGCGGCACAACCATGTCGACCATGCCGTGTTCGTACAGGTAGTCCGCCGTTTGGAAATTTGACGGCAGTTTTTCGCGTATATTTTGTTCAATAACGCGACGGCCTGCAAATCCTATGCGTGCACCCTGCTCTGCGATATGAATATCGCCCAGCATGGCGAACGACGCCGTTACGCCGCCATATGTCGGATCAGTCAACAGCACGATATACGGAATTCCGTTTTCGTGCAGACGGTTAACCGCAACGGTTGTGCGCGCCATCTGCATAAGGGATAAAATGTTTTCCTGCATTCGGGCACCGCCACTGCACGCAACCATTATAAACGGGCGCCGCTGTTCGATTGCATGATCTATGCTGGCAATAATGCCGTCGCCGGCCGCACGCCCCATAGACCCCATCATAAAGTCGCCGTTTAATATGCATACAGTCGACGGGATGCCACCAATTGTGCCGTCGGCGGTTGTTATCGCATCGTTACAGCCCGTATCCTTGCGCGCTTTGACCAGGCGCTCTGCATAGGGCATGCGGTCCGTAAAGTGCAGCGGGTCATCTGTGACCGTCGGCAGTGCAATTTTTTCCCACGTCATGTCGTCAAACAGCAAATCAAAACGCTGTTTCGGCGTCATAATAAACGCACGGCCGCACATCGGGCAGATATAATGGTTATCTTTATAATCTTTGTAATAAACCAGTTTCCCGCAGGATTCACATTTGATCCACATCAGGCGACGAACGCGGTCATAGCGCTCGCGGTTTCTGTTTTTTATACCGGATTTCTTACCAAATAACATTGTTTATCCATTCATTTTTTTAGTCAACTCACGACTGGGCTTGAAAAGTATTGTCGTGCCCGCGTCAAGATGCATCGGCTGGCCGGTGCATGGATTATACCCTATCTTTGTTGCACGGGCGCGCGGCTGAAAAGTACCAAATCCGCGAACCTCTATGCGGTCGCCGGCGGCGACAACCTCTATCATATGATTGGCAACCGCGTCCAATATTGCGGCCGCATCCGTCATGCGCATATGCTTAAACTGAACCTGTATCGAGCGAACAATGTCAGAACGTTTCATCTTTTTCCCCTAAATTGATTGCCTCATATTATTTATATCTTAGCATATTTTATCAAGAGTAAAGTTTTTTCTTGCGCGGATAAGGTTCCTGCGGCCCGGCGACGGTACGAGTGATAGCCTGAACACATGCATAAACAAAAAAAGGAGGACAAAATGCATGACTTGTTCGAAGTATGTCCATGCGAAGAGTGCGAGCAAAACGATACGCCGACAATGCCGCTGATTGGCGATCCGGCGCCTGAATTTACCGCCCATACGACAAACGGCATCGTAAACTTTCCCGGTGATTATGCCGGACAGTGGGTGGTGCTGTTTTCACATCCGGCCGATTTTACCCCCGTATGCACGTCCGAATTCATGGCGTTTCAAGCGCTACAGGAAGAGCTGGCGGAAATAAACACGGCCTTAATCGGCCTGTCCGTCGGCAGCATATCGTCGCATCTGGCATGGATAGACGCAATACGCCGTATAAAGTGGCGCGACTGGGAAAATCTGGAGATTACATTTCCGGTAATTGACGATTCCAATATGAAAATCGCAAAAATGTACGGCATGATTCATCCCAACGCGTCCGACACACACGCCGTGCGCGCAGTGTTCATAATAGACCCCGCAGGAATTATCCGTGCCATACTGTATTATCCGGCGTCAACCGGGCGCAATTTCGATGAAATAAAGCGAATGGTTATCGCCCTGCAAACCACGGATGCGTTCAAGGTATCGACGCCGGCGGACTGGGTTCCGGGCGAAGAGATTTTGGTCGGCGCGCCGTCAACCGCCGCAGATATGCGCCGCACGATGCAGTCCATGGGCAACCCCGGTCGAAAAAAAGATGTTCAGGCATGGTTTTTAACGTTCAAGCCGCTGGCGGCGGACGAAATAGAATCCCGCCTGCGCAAGCGCGCGGGACCGAAAAAGAAACCGAAAAGCATCGCATAAAACAACGGGGCCGCGGCCCCGTTTTCTTATTTAAAACACCAATGGCAAATCACGAATATCCATCGGCATGCCGTCGCGGTCCGGGTCCCACTGATATTCCTCCATTATGACGGTTTTTTCTTTGGTAAATTTTACACCTTCTTTTTTCAAAGTGCGATATTGTTCTTCGAAAAATCCGTTACACAGACTGCCGTCCTTGAACACAACGCGGTGCCACGGCAGATGCCACGACGCCTTGTTGTTGGATGCATATCCGACAAATCGCGCCATGCGCGGGCGGCCAATCATACGCGCAATCTGGCCGAATGTGGCGACGCGGCCCGCCGGGATTTTCGCGACAATATCATAAACCTGTTCGTTAAACGTTTTCATTTTGTGTCTTTTCCGTCAAAGTAAAATCCGTGTTCCCTGTCAGGGGCGCCACCGGGAATATTCGTGCGGCCGGCGAATCCGGCGACAGGGAATAAATTTTAACATCAAACTTATCCATGTATTGCTTTATTATATCCCATTGAAAGTCGGTTGGATGATAAGATTTTATCCACTGTAAATCCGCATCCGACGTCTTGGTTTCGGAATATGCATAGCGCGGACCGTTTTCATAATCACAGTCGATTCCGGCGATATATATTTCCCGGAACCCCGCCAGTATCGCCAGCACAATCGCGGCAACACCGCTGAACAAATGCTGATCCCGGGCGTCGCGGGCATGCGCAATCGCGGGCCATATGCCGACACGATGCGCGGAATCCAAACGCTCTATCTCTGCGAAATGATTTTTTGCATTTGGCATCGGCATTGCTGTGAAAAAATTATCAAAATTGATATCGTATGCGCCCGCCCCCGCCAATTTTTGCATAGTGGCACGACGCACCGATATTTCATCGTCATCACCGCCGTTAAACACCGCATCAACGCGGCGTCCCAGATAGTATTTATGTTCCTTGAAAAAATTGTTTATACGCCATACGGCAATGTCGCCCACGGGATAACGACGATAGTCAATCCGCGACAAGCTGGGGGCGGAACCGCCAATAACGACACGCTCCACTTTCGGGAAATTACAAAAATGTTTTGATACAGGGGACATGGCGCTTTAAATTCTGGCGGAGAAGAAGGGATTCGAACCCTTGATACGGTTGCCCGTATACACGATTTCGAGTCGCGCGCATTCGACCACTCTGCCACTTCTCCGCGAGGGGTATTATACAGACTTTGTTTTCTTTTGCAAGGTTTAAATCGGACCGTTTGTTATACGTCGAAATTATATTTCTTTATCGACTTTAAAATCGCGTTCGCCAGCTTGTTCTGGTGCGCATCCGATTTCAACAGCTTTTCTTCGGCCGCGTTTGACAGGTGCCCCAATTCAACCAAAGCCCCCGGCACGGTTGAACGCAGCACCGCAAACGGTGCATGACGCACGTTTGCACCGGGCTGCTGCTCTATGCCGCTGCCACGGAATGTTTTTGCGCAGCCCATGGCGTATTCCTCGCTAAGCTCGGCCACGGCATGCTGTTGCAGTGCGGACAACGCGATACGTATATCCTTGGAAAATTCGGAAAATCCGCTGACGTCGATTTTGTCCGCCGCGTTTTCCGCATCGGCCAGCTTTTGTGCCTCTTCGTCGGACGCTTTTTCAGACAGCGTGTAAATGGAGAACCCTTTCATTGTGCGGCTGGGGTTTGCGTTTGCATGCAATGATATAAACAGGTCGCCCTTGCGCTTTTCGGCGATGGCCGCGCGTTCCGCCAATTTTAAATATGTATCGTCGCTGCGCGTCAAATATGTTTTGAAACCGGCCGCATCCAGCTTTGCCTTCAGCTTTTTGGCAACAGACAAAACAACAACTTTTTCTTTTGTGCCACCCTTACCTATACAGCCCGGGTCCTTGCCGCCATGGCCGGCATCGATAACAATCGTATATTTTTTTGCGGGCGTGGCCGCCGCAATCTGTTGGGCCGCCGCCTGATTTGATTGCGCGGCCGCGGTTCCGGCGGCAAAATCCAGAACCAGACGATAATCCGTATCGCCGTTTGGTGATAAAATCATTATCTGATTTTTGGGAATTTCAGAAACTGGTTTGCGCAGCGTCGCGCGAATTTCCAGTGTGTCACCACTTTGTGCCTGGGTAATTCCGGAAACCAATGTCCCGGACGCCAATGTCGGCGCCAATGATGTATTCGCCGCAGTGTTCGCCAGGCGGACAATCAGCTGATTTTCGCCATAGGCCAAAGTATAAGACGGACGCGATGCGGTTTCGATTACCAGGCGGGTTTTATTGCCGGGCTGTACCCCCGTTCGCAGCGAGCGCAAAGAATTGCGCGCCGCAAAAGCCACCCGTGGCGCCATCGCAACCGCCAAAGTGCTGATTCCGGTTATTTTTAAAAGACTTCTTCTGGATATTTTCATGTCAAAAATTATATCAAAAAATGCCGATACTGGCAAGCGATAATAAAAAAAACAGCCGCCAAATGGCGGCCTGTTTTTTACTGATTTCGACAGCTGGCAAATGTCTGGGCCATCAATGACGACTCCTGCGTTGTCAGCGGCTGTACCGGAATCGTGTAGCAGCGCGCGCCATCCTCGATAACGAATACTTTGGTCCCCAGCTTATACGCGTTTTGCATGCTGTCCATCTGGGCGGAAGTCAAAAATGCATTCTGGGTCATCGCGGAATTTGTCAGCGCCGCATTCACAACCTGCTTTGCGGTGTTGTAATCGTCAAGACGCGACAGTGACTGAATCTGCATGTACAAGCTTTGGTTCTGATACGGGTTGTCCACTTTCGCGCCACCGGCGGTCGGGAACGCAACACCGCTTATCAGTGCGGCGGCGGTTTGCAGCGCCGTCGGCTGTGACGAAGAGCCGGATGAATAATCCGCCGTGTTTATCTGCAGATTTTCCCCGCACGCCAGATTCATGCGGTTTGTATATCCCGCCAGAACGGAATCAACCGCCGCCTGCCAGTCGGCGCCTTTGTTGTTCATATCCAGACTGACGATTTTTTCAGCCCAGCCCCAAATATTCGCACCGACATTGCCGGCATTGGCAAATCGTGTAACCATTTCCGCACTACCCCCCGGGACACCGGCGCCACAGTAATCCGTCAACTGCGCGTTCAGCTTGCTGGCGGTTTCGTTGCCGTATGCCATCGCAATGGAATGACAAGACATTGCCGCCTCCAGCTCCTGGCGGCGCTGAAGACACAAATCGGAATGAGATTTCGACAGCTGGTCGGACATGCTGGCCATGGCCAGGTATGACATAACCTCCTGTTGAACATATGACGGGCACAGGCGGGCCGCCGTGTTCATGCCGGCGTTCATTGTTCCGGTGGCATACTGGGGCAACAATACCGACGTATCCTTTTGCAGGCACAGCATTGCGTAATTATACAATTCGCTTTCCGACGAATACTGGCAACGGCCGGAACGCTGGCCCGGGACAGCAGTAACATCGCCGCAATAATCCGACAGGCACTTATATATACGCTCGCGGCATGCCGTATCGACGTCGGGCTGGGTCACCATATAGTATGTGTTGCGCTGATTTGCCTTGTACGCATTGGCCAACTGTTGCTTGCCACGGAAGCCCCCGTTTGTCTGGGTGTAGTTTCCGGCCGCAGAACTGCGCGACGCGGCGGCACCAACAGTCCCGGCAGATACGCCATATGACGCACCACCCCAGCAGACCAAGGCGCCCAAACAGAATATCAGCGTAAAATTCTTCATCGAAATCCCTCTCGTTAATGGAAATTTTAACATATCGGTCTTTAAAAGGCAAACATTCATTTTAGGTTGATTTGCATTTTATAACTGTTAATATCAGGCTCATGATTATGCCCAACGAAGTTTTATCACAAATTCACGACGACATTACCGCCGTAAGGGGGTTTCTTTGACCCCGAAAAATTGCAATCTGATATAAATGAGCTGAACAAGTCGGCGGAAAACCCGGAATTATGGTCCAATCCCGACGCAGCGCGCGCAATTTTACAGAAAAAATCGGCATTGGAAAAATCACTGGCCGAGTTAAACAGCCTGGAGACGGAATACCAGACACTGGCCGAACTGTACCAGATTGCGCCGGACGACGCGGATGTAATCGCAGGCATAGAAAAATTAAGCGACGACGCCCATCGGGCAAAGTTTATCACCCTGTTCCGCGACCCGGCCGACAACAACGGCGCGTTTCTGTTCATTCAGGCCGGCGCCGGCGGGACCGAGGCTCAGGACTGGGCCCAGATGCTTAGCCGTATGTACGCCCGCTGGGCCGAGCGGCACGGATTTTCCATCGACATCATAGAAGAGCACGAAGGCGACACGGCCGGCATAAAAAACATTACATATAGAATAAACGGCACGCGCGCATACGGGTGGCTGAAAAACGAAATCGGCGTTCATCGCCTGGTTCGCATTTCGCCGTTCAACGCCAACGGCAAGCGCCAGACCAGCTTTGCCTCGGTTGACGTATGGCCCGACGTTGACGACACAATTGAAATCGAAATTAACGACAAAGACCTGCGCATCGACACATATCGTGCGTCCGGCGCCGGGGGCCAGCACGTCAATAAAACCGACAGCGCGGTGCGCATAACCCACATTCCGACAAACACTGTTGTAACATGCCAGAACGAACGCAGCCAGATTCAAAACAAAGAAATGGCGATGAAAATGCTGCGCAGCAAGCTGTATGAGCTGGAAATGCAAAAACGCGCCGCCGAACAGGACGCCGCCAAAGCCGCCCAAAAGAAAATCGAATGGGGCAGCCAGATACGAAACTATGTCCTGTATCCGTACCAGCTGGTAAAAGATGTGCGCACAGGCGTTGAGAAAACAGATTCCGATGCGGTTCTGGACGGCGACTTGGACGACTTTATGTTGGCGTTGCTGCAACGCGGATAAAAAAGAAATTTAACCGCTTGACTTTCATGATATGGACTATAAAATAATTTCGACAACATGAAATTCAGGGTTAGACTTATGACGGACAAAATTCCAGATTTTTATAGACAGGCAATTTATCATGCGTTCAGCGGAGTCATCGGCATTCGCTATCCCAATATGCGCGGGGCGCAAAACAATGTGCTTTTTGTAAAAACAAACGACGGCGATTACGCCGCAAAGTTTATAAACCGCGATATGGCGCTTAAAAACTGCGCGGCGGCACGACTGATGTCCGCACGCGGGATTCCGGTGCCGGAAACTCGTATTTGCAACTGTGGCGGCACATGGATTGAGCGCTATCCGTTAATTTCCGGCAAGACATTGCACGAACAGGTGCGCACCGGCATGTCGGACGAGCAAATCCGCCGCGCGTACGAGGATATACTAACGCACTTTGTCGCCATGGAAAACATTCCGGTCGAGCGCTTTGTTACCGACGCCAAATCGCGCAAGTTTCACGATATGGCATATGAAAATGTCAAAATAACAAACGGCACGGTTATGGCGGCCGCACTGCGCCCGCTGGCATATTTGGCAAATTGCGGACGCAGCCGCAATACCGCACTGTTGCACAGTGACATAACACCAAAAAATGTTATCGTTGATGAAAACGGGCGCCTGGTATCGTTTTTGGATTTGGACAGCGTCACGCTGTGCAACCGCAGTTATGCGTTTGCGGTTATGGCCGACAAATGGCAGGAGCTGGGCTTTAACCCGGCCGAACTATACGACAAATATGAAATCATGGCGGAAAAGCCACTGAATCGCAGCCGTATAAACACAATGCTAAACGCGGTACACTTCATGAAAACCATGATGTTCCACGCCAGCAAACTGCGCCGGAAATAAGTGTTTGCCAGCATGCCGACACTTTATTAAAAACGGCGCATGATTTCAATTTCCACGCGGTGTTTATCAAACTCGCTTGTTGGAACATTGGAATCTCGCCGGGTGTATGTATATGACACCGCTGGAATCAGATTATGCCAGTTTAATTTGTTGTTAGACAGACGAACATACACCGACCATACCGTGTCATGGCGCGTTTTCTGTTCAAAGGCATTATCTATAACAAAATACCGTGGTGCATGATATTTTATGCTTGTTAAATCCAACCGCGCCAGCACCGCAAACCCATAACGAAATTCCCCGAAATACCCGACCGAATATGTCAGGCTGTCGTTCCCGTATGCCTGAACGTGCGTATCTTCTTGCCCGAACCGCAGACCGGCTAAAACAAAACTCTTGTTGTTCAAATAATACCGGGGTTGCAGTGATACACCCCAATCATATCCGCGCAAGGCATCGTTTATATAATCCGTATGATACTGGTTGCGGTGCATACTTGCGCCACCACCCAGCAACCATCGCCGCCCAATCTGCCAGTTTGTATCCAGACGCAACCCGTATGAATAGTTGTAAAAATCCCCCGCATACCACCGCGCAACGGCCACGGGTTGCAGGCTTATCTCGCCACTGTCAAACACGTATCGCGGCCCGGTTGCCAGATACAGCGAATAATCGTCAAAATCACCGCCCTGAAACCCCAACACATTCACGCCGGCTGTTGTGCGAATCCCCAAACGACGCGTCAACCGCAGATAATAATTACCGTCTGTATTCAATCGCAGACCAACACCATGTTTGCGCGTTTCCAGTGGCCGGCACAGCGGGCCGAATATTGTATTTATACATTCTTCATTTTCCGTGCCTGCATTGTTGATATTTGAATCCGGCACAATGCCAAAACCGAAATCCAAAGACCAGTTTTTGCGCATGCGTATCAGGGTCAAATATCTGTCTATATTCTCGCGCACTGCGGCGGGTAAACCGGGCGTTGCACGCACAAATTCAAAATGGAATTGCGCAGCTTGAAAATCGCCGTCCATAAAATAAGCACGCGCCAGTTCCAGCCGTACCCGCGGCAGGTTCGGATTTGCGTCCACAATCGCACGATATGCACTAATCGCCGCACTGTAATCCCCACGCGCCATTGCGATATTGCCCAGTTGGAATTGTGATTCTGTGCGCATATCTGCGCTTGCACTATGCGACATGGCAGAATATATCTGTTGCGCGGCGTCTAAATCACCATGCGCCGCCATATTATCGGCCACAGCCAACAGTTCTGATTCCGTCAGGTGTTGTTCCGCCCCCGCCGGGGTGGTGGCCAATAATACCGCAACCCCAGCATACAATACCACGCGCATTTACTTGTCCTTTACCGCACCAAAGGTAAAATCCATATTTTTGGTACTACCGTCTTGCATATGAACGGATTCAACAATAACTTTCCCTACCGCTTCTGCAACTATGTCATCTCCGTAATATTTTATGTCTATGATGCTTGCTGTTGCAGGCGCATTTGCTATCATATATTTTGCGTCTGTTTCTGGACTGCCTCTAAATGACAAAGACTTGCCATCAACAAACACGTCATACCAGCCTGTTTTTGTGAAATCCATATTTAGAGTTTCTTTACCGCCATTATTGGCATTAAAGGTCAAATGAGCATCGCCATGCATTAACTTGTCTTCCATACGAACCAATGCTGTACCTGAATATGTTAAGTTCCCTTCAAGCTTTCCATTATTATACAGTTGTTTCATATCAATAACTTTTGACGGGTCCCCTGCAATAAACGTGTTTTTGGTCGTATAGTCCCTATAATTAGTAGTGTCATGCTTAACTGTTTCATCCCAATACCCAAACTCTGTATATTTCAATGGAACGCCGGTTTTTTGACTGCCTAATATAATGTGATGGCTCAAAGTATATTTTCTATTTGAATCTACTTTGCTTTCAAATGTTGCTTCCCCGTTTTCAAAATCGTTCAGGGAAAATAGCGATACATTATGCGGATATGTCCCATTGCTATATGCATTGTTAATAAGCATTGGTTCATTGTGCGCAATTTCAATTTCACATCCTGCGCCTGTTTGGCACTGTTTAGTAGCAAATTGCCCTTTATCATTTATATATAAATACATATCCAAATATTTGTATGTTTGGTTGCAACCAGATGGGGATTTACAAAATGTTATATTTGCAACACCATAATCTGAACTATTCATATTGTACATGGCATAAATTTCATTTGTGTCTTTATTAATGATTGCCTGAACATTATTACGAGTCATCACGATTTGCGGTCCTTTTTGGGGACGCTCCGGAACTTCTGGCGTATCATCCACTGGCGGTTCTGGTATGTCTGGATTACTGTCATCCGGCTTTTCCGGTGTTTTATTATCGTTACCGGGTTGTTCTCCTGGTTTGGCTATTCCGACCGTACCATTACCTATATCGTATTTTACCCCACTGCCACTGTGACCGCCGCCATTGTTGGCACACGCACACAATGCCAATATTGTCGTTAAAATTAAATATTTTCTCATACCCTTATCCCCTTTTTTTCAAAACAAAAACCGCCAAAGGAATGGCGGTCGGGCGTTTTCAAAATCATAGTGTAAATGACCCTGTTGCTTTCGGTCAGGCCTATTATATAACAACAGACACCCGACCTTGCGGCCAGGCATAATCGGATTACGACGCAATACACGCCGTACACTATGGGTTTTGAAAGACCCCGAACCCAATTCCCATTGGATTCACGTGCATTATATCAGGAATTTGTCCCATTGTAAATATCATTGAAACAATACATTTTAACAGTGCGAATTTTTTGATAAATCCTATTTGATTTTACCGAAAATCTGCGTATAATTAAGACGAAACAAAAAAGCACCCATAGCACAACTGGATAATGCGCCGCCCTCCGAAGGCGGAGATTACAGGTTCGAGTCCTGTTGGGTGCGCCAGAATTAAAAAAGCCGACTGTTGTCGGCTTTCTTTTTATTGCTTTTTAAACTGCATGTCATGCAGGGCACGATACGCCCCGCCCTCGATGGCCAGCAGCTCTTCATGAGTGCCGCATTCGACGATTTCGCCATGATTTATTACGGCAATCTTGGTCGCGTTGCGTATTGTGGACAAGCGGTGCGCGATTACGAACACGGTCTTGTCCTCCATCAGATTTTCAATGGCCTTTTGCACAACCGCCTCAGCCTTGTTGTCAAGGGCGGACGTGGCCTCGTCCAGAACCAATATCGGTGCATTTTTCAGGAATGCGCGCGCGATTGCAACACGCTGTTTCTGGCCGCCGGACAACAGAATGCCGCGTTCGCCAATCTGGGTATCGACACCGTTCGCCAGTGTGGCGATAAAGTCGTCCAGGTACGCCATTTTTATGGCACGCCACATATCCTCTTCGGTCGCATTTTCATTGCCGAGCATAATATTCTCGCGGATGGTGCCGCCAAACAGGAAATTATCCTGGAAAACGACCGCAATATTGCGACGCAATGACTTTAACGTAAAGTCGCGGATATCCGTACCGTCAATCTTTATCGCACCCGCGGTCGGGTCATAGAAGCGCGGCAACAGGCTGACCAACGTTGATTTGCCGCCACCGGAATTGCCCACCAGCGCGATTGTATCCCCGCGGTTTGCGGTTAAATTTATATCCTTTAACACCGGCACGCGCGGCACATATTCAAAGCACAGGTCACAGAATTCAATCTTTTCCAATTTTCCGTCAAATTCGCGGGCGCCCGGGCGGTCCTGAATACGAGGCTCGGCGTTCAATATGTTAAACACGCGGTCAATCGCCATGAACGACATAACCATCGAGTTAAAGTTGCCCCCCAGACTTTTCAGCGGCGTGTACAACATGATAAGCGCGGTTAGGAACGAAACAAAGCTGCCGCTGGTGATTTGGCCTGTCAGAATAAGATACGAACCAAACCATATCGCCAGACCGATTCCGACAGACATAATCATGTGCATCAGGGGCGAGACCCAGCTGGTGCGCTGAATCATCTTGATGCGCAGCCAGAATATATTGTCCAAAACCTTGGAAAACTTGTTCGTCTGGCACTGCTCCAGGTTGTACGAGATAATTGTTTTGTTGCCGGCGTAAGACTCGTTATAAGCCGTTAAAATTGCCGCGTCGGCCGATATGGATTTTTTAATTACGGAATTGATTCTTTTCTTGATGCGTGTGGCGGGCAAAAATGCAAAGACCAATATGGCGACGCAGACCAGCGCCAGCTGCCATGAATTATAGAACATAACGGCGATTAAGGATATTGAAGAGAACAAACGCTGAACGAACGTTTTTAAGTTCTTTAACAGTCCCGCGCACGCCATGTCGGCATTATTGTTAAACATAAAGATGACATCGCCAGAATTCTTGGTATTAAAGAAATTCGTGTCGAATTTCAGCATCTTTTTATACAGGTCGAATTTCAGACGGTTTGTTATTTTTGAACCGGTCCACGTATTCAGATATGATGAAATATAGCCCAATCCGCCCTGTAAAGTGGTAAATGCGATAATAACCAATGGTATGTGCCACGACGCCTGAATTGATTTTTCAACCATGACCAGGTCCATGTACGGTTTCAGCGACAATGCGATAACCGCATCCAATGAACCGATTGGAATTGTAATCAGTATCGCCAGCAACGCGCGGAACCAATACGGTTTAACATAAGGCCACATGCGCCGATAATTAAAAATAAACGGATTATTAACTATTTTGCTTAAGCAGTCTTTGGCTGTCATTATATTCCCTTGTCAACAGGGACTACCATAATCTAAGCGCAATGAATTGGCAAGTATTAAATGCTTGTTTTAAGCGGCCCGTCTGGTGTACAATAAAAGCCTCACACGACAGGGATATCATTATTATGCGAAACACAATCTTTTTAACGGCGGCCACAATATTGCTGGCCGGCTGCAACAGTATACATGTGAGCCCCGGTACAATGACACCGGCCGAGACCGTATATGCCGACCGCGGCGGATATACAATGCGGCGCAGCATCAAAATAGAGCTGGAACGGCGCGGATACAACGTCGTTGTCGGCAAGGCGATAAGCAACCGTGATTGGTCCGATGGCGGCTCTGATTTGGAAATTGAAACCAGCAGGGTTCCAAATCAGGCACGTTATTACATAAAAGTCAAGGAACGCGATGAAAAGTTCCGGCCGATTTGGTGCGTGTTTAACGGTATCTGGTGGTGGAACTTTAACGTTTCAATCGCCGACCAGAGTACCGGCAAAGAGCTGATGACGTGGCGCGGGCGCGGTTGTGCGGACAGTTCCATGCGTCTGTTGCGGCGAACACTGGACAAAATGGAGAGACAGAATGAACAACAATGACGCCGCCCCTATTCTGGCGGTAATAAACGCATGCGAGGCGGTTATACTGGCCACATGCGACGGCAAACATCCCGACATGCGCCATGTCACAAATGCGATGAATATCGGCACGACAGAACTTAATCTGTTCTTTATGACATCGCGCGACACGCCAAAATACGGGCAAATTTGCAAAAATCCCGAATGCGCATTGTACTATTTTGACGACAAGACGCGGCATGCCGTGCGACTGTACGGGAAAATTGAATTTGTCGAGGATGCGGATGTACGACGCGCACACTGGCGGCCTGAGTTTTCAAAATTCGGATATGGCGGACAGGAAAGCCCGGATTTTATATTGATGCGCTTTGTACCGGAACGCTATAAATATTATATCGGACCGGAAATAAAAACCGGCGAAATATAAGAATCCCCGCAAGGGGATTTTTTTATGGCACGGCAAATAGAATTAAATACCCAGAAATATTATATTTAAAGTAATTTCAAATAAATAAGGAGTAAATTCATATGCCTAATTGAATTGAACGTTTTCATTAGTGACATTCTTTGAGAAAATTTTAGCCCAGAAATCCGCCCC
>CAMWON010000009.1 GCA_947175875.1 uncultured Alphaproteobacteria bacterium
CATCTTCGTCGTGTTAGACGCTGGTTTACCTGTCGAGGCACTTAATTCTGTGTCGATATATTCGCCGACACTGCCGTCGTTATACCATGCGTTTTTGCTGTCTGTGCCGCTGGTATAATCCCAAACGCTGTACAATGTGTTGGCCGCGGCCGCATTGCTGGTGTAATTGCCGCCGGATACGCCGGGCGTGCTGCCGACGACGACTTCGCCGTTAACAATCCATTTGCCGGTCGGGTCCAGACAGTTTTCATAATCACTGCCGCAGACGTACTCGTCCTGCATACATGTATCCAGTGCGTTTATACAGCCGCGCAGGTCGTACGCATTTTTCTGTTGCGCCACCATCAGACGTGCTTTCTGCAGAACGCTTTTCGCATTGCGTACCGTTGATGCCATCTGGCTGTTGGTGTCGGTTAAGCTGCGCTCGTACTGTATGCACTGCTTGTCTATTTCCAAATCGTATGCGTTTGTAATCAGCGATATATCAACGCCCTGGGCCGAACATGTGTTCAGTACGGATGCCTTGCATCGCGCCGTCGCCGTTTTATACAGCTGTTCGCCGCGCTGGTTGCTGATGCTGGATGTGTTGGTGGTATTGCCGAACATGGATGACAAATCGAATCCCGTGCTGGAAATCGTAAAGTCAAGCAAGCCCGACAAATCCAGACTCAATCCCGTGTCGGTCGTGGTTGCCGTGCCGCTTTTTACATCGACAATCATGCCCTTTATCTTGTCCAAGTCATTCTTCAGCTGCGTATTGTCGGATGTGTTCTGCATCTTTAATTCCGCCTCTGTCTGAGTGAACAGAGTTTCAATTTCATCGCCGGTCAGACCGATATACTGAATCTTTTGTGCGACGTCCTGTAATTCCTCGGTCGCTTTTTCCAGCGCCGCCTCTGTCGCGGCATAGTTTTTAAGATTTACACTGCAGCTGCAGCGGCCCTGGTTGTCGTCCAGAACGTTGCAGAAATTGTCCATGCACTGTGTGTACTGTGCCTTGCAGAAATCTGTTATTTGGGCCAGTTCGTCCATATCGGCTGTCGTCGCGACCGCGCTGGTCGTTGTGGCGGATGTCGTTTCCGTACCCGTGCCCGCCATGCGGATTGTGGGCGCGCGGTTGGTCACGCCGGTTGCACGAACGCCGACGCGCCCAGTGTATAGCGGTTTGTTAACCGTGTCTGTCTGAACAATCGAAGAATTCGCTGCGGCGCGCGCCGTTGTCGCGCCCGTTGTTGTGCGGCGCGGTGTCACTGTTGTTGCGGCGCCCGATTGAGTTGATGCCGCGCGCGATACGGTTGCGCGTGCGGTTGCCGCGCGCGATGCCGTAGATGTTGTTGTGCGTGCCGCCGATGCGTTTCGTGTGGTGGTTCCGCGTGATGTGACCGTGCGTGTCGGCGCCACGGATTGCGCGCCTGATGACGCCACCGCACGTGATGCTGTGCGGCCCGTCGTATTGCGTGCCGTTGCCGTTGTGGGGACGGTCTGCTTTACCACCGGCTGAGTGGTGGTATTTCCTTCGGCTGTCGCACCATCATCTTCGGCGACGTCCAATTCCATGTCGGAATATTCTATTACGTCGTCGTAATAAATCGGCGCAACCTCGGCAAAAGCTGGCAAAACCAGCAATCCACTAAGCACGGCAATCAGTCTTTTCATGCGAAATCTTCCCTTCTATTACATTTAATTTTATCATAACCGCCGCTGGCATGCAAACGAAAAAAGCGAATTTGTCTTGTAAAATATAGGGATTACAATTATAATCACGCACAAAAGGATTTGGAGTTGGGATTATTAAAAAAAGTTTCAATGTTTGTTTTTGCGTTGCCTCTGGTCGGGTGTACAACTGTGCCGACGTCAACGCATGATGCCCGCCTGGCGGACTATATGCCGAAAATCACGGCGGCGGATTTTGATTATAACCCGATGGAGACGCCGATTGCACGCTGCTATGCGGACGAGCTGTCGGCGCAAAGCGGGGTCAGTGGCGCCACCCTGATAGAAGACGGCCTGGCCGCGTTCGTAATCCGTGCGGCGTTTGCGCGCATGGCGACCAAGACCATCGATTTGCAGACCTATATTTACAGCAATGACTTTTCGTCCAAGGTCCTTATCGGCGAATTAAGAAAGGCGGCGGACCGCGGCGTTAAGGTGCGCATTTTGCTGGACGATTACGGCACGAAATCCGACATTGTCGACGTAATGTTGTTAAACCAGCACCCGAATATAGAGGTCAAGGTTTTCAATACCGTGTCCAACCGTGCGCGCTTCCTGTATTATCCTCAGTTTTTGATGGATTTTAACCGATTGAATTCGCGCATGCATAACAAGCTGTTTATTGTTGATAACATTGCCTATATTACCGGCGGTCGCAACGTCGGCAGTAATTATTTTTATCCGGAAACAGCCTCGAATTTTTCAGACACAGACGTTTTGTTCATCGGCGACATGACGCGTTACGCCACCGGCAGCTTTAATGAATACTGGGACCATCACCTGTCGATTCCGGCGTCCGTATTCCCAAAGGCGAAGTCTAAAAAGGCGATGCGCCGTTTGGAAAAGAATTTGACGGAATACGCCAAGAAAAGCGGCGACGCGGTCAAGGATTATAACTCTATAATCAACATGGCGATGCGCGAATACAAATCCAAGAAATTCGATTTTTCGTGGGGGCGTGGAAAATTCCTGGCCGATCCGCCGGAAAAGGTCGAAATGACAATGCGCGAAAAAGAGGCGTATCGCGGCGATATAATATCGGAACTGCAGCGTCTGTGGAACCAGACCCGTCGCGAGGTTTATTTGTCTGCGGCATATTTTGTCCCGGGCCAGGGCGGCTTGGAGCATATGTTGCGCGAAGAAAATTCCGGCGTTCACTTAACCATCGTGACAAATTCGCTGGCGTCGACCAACGCGCCGACAGTATATGCGAAATGGGAAAAGTATCGCAAAAGTCTGATAGAATCCGGCGCGGACGTGTATGAATTTATGTTAAGTGCGGAAAACCTGCGCGGGAAAGAGCATGACCGCGAGCGGAAACAGTCCAGCTTCTCGGTCCTGCACAGCAAGACAATTGTGTTTGACGATGACATATCATGGATTGGCAGCTTTAATCTGGATCCGCGCAGCGCGTATTTCAATACTGAAAACGTGGCGATTTTTGAAAGCCAGGAATTTGCAAAAAAATTACGTGACATGATAGTCGGCGACACGGTGACGTCTTGGCACGTGACGCTGCAGGACGGCAGTCCGCGCTGGACCGGTTGGCGCACGGGCGAGGCCGCGCCAAAGACATATCGGCGCAGTCCGGATACCAGCATATTCCGCAGAATCTGGAAAAACATATGCGGCCTGGTTCCCGAAAAGTTCGTTTAATAAAAAAACGCGCCGATTTGGCGCGTTTTTTATTTTTCAAAATAATCCGAAATAGGGCTGAAATAAAAAAACGGGGATTTCCCCGTTTTTTAATTGTGCGTGATAATGTGTAAAATAATGCTGACAATAAACAAGACGGTTATCGCGCCCAGAATGATTTTCTGTTTGCGGTGCGAATGACCGCCGTGGCAGTGGTTGCACCGGCATCCGCAGTCACGCAGCACCATATACCATGACAGGGCCAGCATCGCCCCGGATATAACGAAAATCCAGGGCTCCATATAATGCGGAATAATATGAAAATGTGCCGCGTCCGGTGCAATCAGACCGATAACGGACAGCACAATTGGCATGCCGCAACAAAACACGTGTGGCAATAATGTCGCGATTAAACTGATTTTCACTGCTTTGTTTTTCATTACGAATCCTTGATGCGACGCTGTTTGCTTGGCGTCCCCACCAGGACTCGAACCTGGATTTAATTCTTAGGAGGAATTTGTTCTATCCTGTTGAACTATGGGGACTGCGGTGACTATTTTATTCCTCTGATTTTAATATTGCAAGTTGTAATCGCCCCTTGTATAATGAGCCCGGAAAAAAAGGAAGGGTACATGGGAAGCAGGCTGATTGGATACGGGTCTTATTTGCCCGAAAAAATCATGACCAATCAAGATTTTGAAAAAATTATGGACACCACGGACGAGTGGATTGTTCAGCGCACAGGTATGCATAATCGCCATTTTGCGGCCGATAATGAAACAGTTGTCGATTTGGCGGCGGCGGCGGCGGCGCGCGCACTGGAAAATGCGGGATTGACAATCGATGATATCGACATGGTTGTCTGTGCGACAACGTCGTCGGAGCTGGATTTTCCCTCCGTCGGGGTTCAGGTTTTGGGCCGCCTGGGCGCATCGCGCAGCCAGCCGGCGTTTGACGTCCGCGGCGCATGCACGGGATATATTTATGCACTGCATTGCGCGCGCGCGTTTTTCGCAGCGGGAATGCATCATCGCATAATGTTGATTGGGGCGGAAAAAATGACGCGTTTTCTGGATTTTAACGACCGCAGCACGGCCGTGCTGTTCGGCGATGGTGCCGGCGCGCTTATTTTTGAGCATTCATCCTCGGGCTACAGCGGTATTATCGACACGGTTGTAATGGCGGACGGGCGCGAATTTGACATGCTGCACGGTACGCCGGACCATAAAATCAGCATGAACGGTCCGGAAACATACAAAAAGGCCGTCACATTGATGCCAGAGGCCGCCAGCTATATCATGGAGCATGCGGGCATAACGGCGGACAATGTCGATTGGATTATTCCGCACCAGGCGAATTTGCGCATTATTCAAAGTGGCGCGCAAAGATTGGGATTCCCGCTGGAAAAGATTGTTGTGACGGTTGACCGCCACGCGAACACCAGCGGTGCGTCCGGTGTGCTGGCGTTGTCTTATGCGCTGGATAACGGAATTATTAAGAAAGGTCAGTTAATCTTGTACCCCGCATTCGGCAGTGGTCTGACATGGGGTGCGGCATTGATAAGGATATAAAAATGGCAACAGTGACAAGAATTGATTTTGCAAACAGACTGCGTGAACGTTTTGGTTTGACAACCACGGACGCGTATAAAATGGTTGATTTGATATTTGATGAAATAGAGCAGTCGTTGATAAACGGTGAAGAGGTGAAGTTCGCCGGATTCGGCAGCTTTAAGATTCTGCAAAAGGCCGAACGCGTCGGCCGCAATCCCAAAACGGGCGAGCCGGCGGTAATATCCGCCCGCCGCGTTGCGACATTCCGCCCGTGCACGGAATTTAGAAAGCGCGTTGCAAAACAGTCTTAAAAAAAATCCCCCGTTTGGGGGATTTTTTATACCAGGTGCGCCTCTTGCAGCAATTGCTCAAGATACGTGCCGCTGATTTTTTTCAAGCCCTGTTTCCCCAGAACTTTCAGCAGCCACGGCATGTCGATGTCGCGCAGTGGCTTGCGGTCGTTCAGATAGTAAATGCTGCGCAGCAGTACGCGGACGTCAAAGCATGAATCGAACACTTCCGGTACGCCGCGGTCGATTTTCAGCAGGGTGTATACCGCCTCCATTGCGGTGCGGACCGAATATTCGGTTGTGAAAACCGTGTCGCGCTTTGTTTCGGCATAATTTCCGATAAACGCCAGGTTTACCGAGCCTTCCGGCACGACCAGCGGTCGGTCGCCGATTGCGCGCGGCATAAAGTACGTGGTGATAAACGGCATGTGGCACGGCACCGTATTGGCGGAATTTTGCGCGATGTCGTCTATTTCCGTCTTTGGCACGCCCATGTGATACAGCAGCTCCGCGCACAGCTCGGCCCCGGTGCACTCCGTTATTTTCTTTTTCACGTAGTTGCCTTTTGTGTCCGACAACAGGCCGTATGTCCAAACGATAATCTCGTTCTTTTTTTGTTTGCGGAAATGCGGCTGGCGCGAAATGCTGAACCCATACAGCCAGTTGGAGTCTTTTATCGTGACCGGACCGCTGCTGACGATACTGCCGCTGTGCGGGTTCTTTTTGCAGATTTTTTCAATGTAGGGGACGATGCGGTCGTCTTTGAACGTTATTGTCGCCGACATTACCCAGTTCGCCACCGGTATGCTTTCGCAGAATTTTTCCGGTTTTCCGAATGCCGGATTCTGGGCCGCAATGTTTTTCCACAGTGTCCAGCTGCCACCCAAACCGTCGGGCTTTGGTGCCGGGGTGTCGTTCGTTCCGTATGTTGTGGATTCCGTTATGGAACCGTTTGTCACAAACACCAAATCGTCGGGTGTCAAATCAATGTTTTTCGTATGTCCGTGCGATACCATCTGAATCTGGGTTGCGGTAATTTTTCCGCGCGCGGATTTGGTAATCACGTTGGTTACGCGCGTGTCATAGTGAAACTTGACCCCGCGCGCGTCCAGATAATTTACCAGCGGCGTGATCAGCGATTCGTATTGGTTGTATTTTGTGAACTTCAGCGCGGACATGTCGGCCAGGCTGCCGACATGGTGGATAAAGCGCAGAACATAGCGCCTCATCTCCATCGCCGACGACCAGCGCTCGAACGCAAACATTGTCGCCCAGTACAGCCAGAAATTGGATTCAAAGAATTCCTCGCTGAACACCTCGTTTATCTGGACGTCGTTCAAGTCTTCTTCGCGCATCAGCGCCAGGTCTATCAGTTCTTTTATTGCTCCCTGGGTTAATGTTAATTTGCCGTCCGTCGGCAGTCGTTTGCCGCGGCGTTCTATAACGCGGGTGTGCGAAAAGCTGGGGTCGGCTTTGTTCAGCCAGTAAAACTCGTCCAATACAGAAACATCCGGATTCTCCAGTGACGGGATAGAGCGGAACAAATCCCACAGGGTTTCAAAATGCGCCTCCATCTCGCGCCCGCCGCGGATTATATAGCCGCGTTCGGGGTTGTATATGCCGTCCATGCTGCCGCCCGGCAGGGCCAGTTCTTCGAATATATGAATCTTGTTGCCGCGCATGCGTCCGTCGCGGATTAAAAATACCGCCGCGGCCAATCCCGCCAGGCCACCGCCGATTATATATGCGGATTTTTTGTCCACGCCCGTCGGCGGCAGCGGATTTGCAAACGCCTCGTAATTTCCATTGCTAAGATACATGTTTTCTCCTTTGTATATGTTTGGAATATTAGGCATCCTTGCTTTTTTTAGTAATAGGAGCCTTTTCGTCGATATGAGATTTGACAATTCGTCGCATTTGTTTTTATAATGCAGCCATGAAACAGATAATATTGACGTTGGCTGCTTTGATTATATTGACCGGATGCGGCGTAAAATCGGATTTGGCCCGTCCGGGGGATTCTTTCCCGCGTAATTATCCGGTATATTAGGGCATATGGCGAAATTGGTAGACGCGCTGGATTTAGGTTCCAGTGGGGCAACCCATCAGAGTTCGAGTCTCTGTATGCCCACCATGATAAAAAGTACTTGATTTCCAGTAATTTTTATCTCATAATCCGTGGCAGAATAATAAAAGGCATAATAAAATGGCATCTAAGAAAGGCAATAAAGAAGTTGTACAGCTGCGTAACAATGAAACGGGCTACTTCTATATCACAACAAAAAATACAAAGTCGGAAAATACCGCGGGCAAGATGAAGTTCCGCAAATATGACCCGAAAACGCGCAAGCATGTCGTTATGACAGAAGCGAAGGTTTCGCACTAATTTTCTGGCACATATGTGTTATTTGTTGCGGCGGGCGTTTGTCCGCCGCAATTTTTTTGTTGCCGATGATTCTCAATAAAAAAACGCCGCCGGTTTTGCCCGGCGGTGTTCCGAATGCCCCGAAAGGAAGGAAAGGAGAAAAAGAAATGGGCATTCTAAAAAGTGTTTCCAGGGTCCAAGGTCCAGAGGAGAGAGAATGTAGGAGGGAGTCTGAATCCCTGGACCCTGCGGAGGCTTTCGCACCCGGTCATTGGTTTTGTTCCTTTGACGAATCGAAATGTAATACATTATTTTTAATTTGTCAAGACTTTTGTCAAAAATATTTTTTGTATTTGTTTTTGTGGCCGTTTTTACCAATTTTCCGCCAAATCCTAGGAAAAGCTACTTGTTGTTTATACAGGCTATTTTTCATAAAATTTTTGTGAGTTAGTAATTTGTCCTCAGCCATCATCAGGGGGGCGACGCTAATATAACAGGAGATAGAAAATGACACACGAAGATGTTTGGCGCGCAATAGAACGCTTTGCCATGGCTCATAATATGTCTTGTTCGGGTCTGGCAAAATGTAGCGGATTAGACCCCACTACATTTAACAAGAGTAAGCGTTGGTCCAAAGAGGGGCAACCACGGTGGCCTTCTACCAACAGTATTTCAAAAATTTTGTCATCAACCGGTTCGAAAATACAGGACTTTACCAAGTATATCGACCAAGAACCGGAAAGATAACAAAATTCCAAAGGTCTGACACCCCGCCGCCATACGGTCGTATGGCGGCTTTTTTAATGGACAATCGCGCGCCCATGATTTATCCTGAAAATATGTTGGCGGGTGTTCGTATATATGCATCTGATTTAATGTGGCGCCAAATCCTGGGGGATTTGGGGGCGATATTGCTGGACACGCCGACGGCGACGGATATAAATTTTGATACGCTTGACGTGCCGGAAAAAATCTCGCCCATACAATTAAAGTCTTTGATTTTGGGCGCGGTCGATAACAGCGCGATAATCGCGCGTCTGTTGGGGCCGGGGCACACATTGCCGCGAATGCAGGCGCGCGTGGTCGCGCTACTGTATAAAACAGGCGGAATGCGCGCGGCGGAAATAAAAGACGCCCTGGGCTATTCGCCAAATACCGCAACGCATGCCGTTGACACGGTGATTTATCAGCTGCGGCGTACTTTTGGACGCGAGTTTATCGTTAACGACCACGGGGTTTATCGGCTTGGCAAATTATAAAGTGCTGTTTTTTGGCAAAATCCCCAGTACGCAGACTTATGCGCATGAGTTGATTGCACGCCGCGGCGCCGCGGATCACACCGCGATTGTTGCGGCGGCACAAAGCGCGGGTCGTGGCCGCTATCGCCGCACGTGGGTGTCGCATCACGGAAATTTGTATGTCAGTTTTATTTTTGATTGCCCACAGCGCGATGCGCGTTTGTCGTACAGGGTGGCGGTCGCCATTGCGGAAAGCCTGATATCTTTTGGCGTGCCGGCGCGGATAAAGTGGCCCAATGACATTATGGTCGATGGCAAAAAAATTTGCGGCGTGCTGATCGAGTATTCAGGTGATTTTGTAATTGTCGGAATAGGGGTGAATATAAAATCAAATCCAACTGTCGCGGCCGGCTATAAAACAACGCGAATGGACCGGTATTGCACCGCGACCGCTATGGATGTCCTGGGCGCGATAATGAAGAATCTGGACATATGGCTTGGCCGTGATTTCATCGATGTCCGGGCGCGTTGGACCGATTTGGCGGTGGGATTGAACAAGATGGCTGAATACCGCGGCGAAGACGTGGAGTTAATTGGAATTAACGAAAACGGCGCATTGATGCTGCGCCGCGGCACTGAATATATTTTGGGCTATGGCGACGAGATAAAGATGAAATAAAAAAATAATGTATTGACTTTTAATGCGATTTGTGATATTATACAAAACATAAACAGTAAAGATTTTGCCGCACTCATGTGCGGATTTTTTTATCCCGGCGTTTCGTGCCGGGATTTTTTTATCGCTGCGACATGGGGGGCGAAAATGCATTTGACAGTAATCAACAATCCGGACGAAACAAGCAAGGACAAGTATGAAATCGCCCGCACAATTTATGCGGAAACAGGCGCGACGTCTCTGCGCGTGGCAGAGGCGTTTGCCGCAATGATTGCAAACGCTGCGGCGAAATGCGGGACAAGCGCAATAGACATCGTGCGTGACCCGGCCAGATTTGACGCCAGATATGCGTCGTCGCCGCGACATGCGCGCTGGCACGTGTCGGCTGCATCGCCCGCGTTTCAGATGTGCCTGCGTGTGGCGCACAAAATGCTGAACGGAACACTTGGTGACGTATGCGCCGGCGCGACGCGTTTTCATCGTGACGATGAATTGCCGGATTGGGCGCTGGCGCTGGGGTACGTTGCGGACATCGACGGCATTCTGTTTTATGCATAAGGGACGGCGACAATGATACGGAAAATTATTCGCGGCGGTTTTTTGCGTGACCGGCGCACACATGTTATGTCTGCGGTCGGGATATTGTCGGCGGTCGCCGCGTACCTGGTCGGCGACAGTGATGTGTTCGCCATGCTGCAGGCGGTCTTTACAATGGGGGGAATTTATTTCCTGCATAAATCAAACAAAACAAAAGGAAAACAACATGGACAAGATTCCGGAAAAATTTCTGAACAAGGACGGCAGCCTTAATACGGATGCGCTGATAAAATCGTACGCAGAGCTGGAAAAAAAGATTGGTGCGATGGTGTCGGTGCCGTCGGCCGATGCGGATGATGATGCGCGTGCGAAATTTAATCACGCAATCGGCGTGCCCGACAGTGCGTCCGAATACCCCGTCTCAGAAATGTTTGATGACGCGTCGGTGCGCGAACGTTTTCATGAAATAGGTTTAACAACAACGCAGGTTGAAAAAATTTATAAGATTGCCGAAGAGTTTTTATCGCCTGTGTTATCCGATTTGTTCGGCATGCAAAATGATGCGCGCGCACGCACCGAATTGGAAAACTTTTTTGGCGGCGAAGAAAAAATGATTGATGCTTTGCGTGCGATTAACGATTTCGGCGCGCGCTTTTTGCCGGCCGATGCGTTTGATGCATTGTGCGCCACACCCCAGGGAATCCAAGGCCTGTATCGAATGATGCAGTCGATGGAGCCGGATGTGAAAACAGAAAAAAATTCGTCTGAAAATTTATCGGATTCCGATTTGCGTCGCATGATGCGTGATCCGAAATATTGGCGTGATGCAGAACCGGAGTACGTTCGCAAAATAGAAAACGGCTTTAAAAAGTTGTATTCATAGAAAAAATTTGCACTTTCTTCTTTACTATGTTTTACGTTTCATATAAAATATAAACTAAGAACAAAAAAGTTTGTTCTATCCCAAAAATGTAAAGGAGAGACGAATGGCATTATTTTCATTAAAGAAAAAAGTAGCGGTGAAACCTGCTGCCAAACCGGCGGCAAAACCTGCTGCGAAAAAGGCTGCGGTAAAACCGGCGGCGAAAAAA